>NZ_JAWOUS010000001.1:0-549497 GCF_033339495.1 Vibrio sp. 2134-1 | reverse complement strand
GCAGACCAAACCTTGGCAGAAGACTTTACGCCATACAGCATCGATCTAAATACCGCTTTCAGTGATGTGGATAACGTGGATGGCGAGTTGAGCTTCAGTGTCTCTGGCAACAGCAACATTCAAGTGGCGATCGTCAATGGCATTGCTACGTTCACTCCAACCGCAGACTGGAACGGCTCAGAAATCCTAACCTTTACGGCTACCGATCCAAGCGGCGAAAGTGTTAGCCAAACGGTGAACTTCACAGTGGCGCCTGTGGCGGACATCGTGGCAGATAAAGCAACGGTCGTGGAAGACACGCCAACCATCATCAAGGTCTTAGGTAACGACACGTTCGAAGGCGACGACAAAGTGGTGTCGCTCGATACCAACAACGGTCCAGCGAACGGCACGGTCTCGGTCAACCCGGACGGCAGCGTGACTTACACGCCAAACGACAACTTCCACGGTACAGACAGCTTTACCTACATCGTCACGTCCGGTGGGGTATCGGAGTCCACCACGGTGAACGTCGATGTCACACCAGTCAATGACAAGCCTGACAGTGAGGACTTTACGCATGTGACTGACAAGCCTGTGACGCAAGTTGTATTTGATACTGATACGAAACCTTTAGGTGATGGCGACTCTCAGGATCATATAGCGGATATTGAAGATGACTTAAATGGCAACGACTTGCATGTGCAGATTACTGAACTACCGACCTCAGGAACATTGTTCTTCAGAGATAACAACGGTGAACTGCATGAAATAAAAGAAGTCAGTGACACTCTTTATGAAAAAGATAGCCTTTACTATGAAGCTGATAATGTGGGTTTCTTATTAGGTATCAAGGATCGCCCAGATACACCAAATAGTTCCGAGTCTACAACAGATTTCAATAATTGGGGGCTAAGTGAGGACGGAGGTCCATCACACTCCCGTACTGAGCATTTAGTTAATGGTTCCTCCATCACTATATCTTCTGATAGTGGTGAACTTGCTCAATACAACCGCCAAGTGTCACATATCGGAAACGGTATTGCTGACAATGATGGGCAGGGTATTGAGAAAGGCGAGACAATTACGATCGATTTGTCTAATAACCCTGTGGGCAGCGTAAACCTTGGCTTAGATGGATTAGGTGGATTGTTTGATTACGGTGATGACAACGCTGCGCTTATTACGGTTACGTATTTAGATTCAAATAATATCGAACAGACTCAAACGTTCGAGTTCTTGAAGCCTGAAGGCAACTTCATGCTATTCCAAGAAACAAGCGTTGGTTTTGGGCTGGAACTAGCTCTTCCTGAAGGTTCGGTCATTACTCAGTTAGATTTTTCTACGAAAAATGAAGGGAACTGGGAGTTACGTTATGTAGAAGGTATTCCTGCCGGAGATAGCTTTGGATATGTGGCAGTCGATTCTGAAAGTGGAGTTAGTGATCCGTCTACGGTCAATATCGTTAACGAAATACTAGATGGTAATGTTGCGGAAAATGGACCTGTGGTGGAGAGCATTGCAGGTGTTACTGTTGTTGAGGGTGACGATGTCACGTTTTCTGTTTCTCTAAATAACGCGACAGATCAGACCGTTAAGTATCAAGTGGATTTCTCTGCAGAGGGTTCTAGTGTGAGCTCTCAAGACATTGATTTGTCGAACGCAACTTTTACTAATGGCGTGAAGTATTTGGGTGGATACCTTATTGTTCCAGCCGGAGTGAATGGCTTTGAGATTACCATTCCAAGTATTGATGATCAGTTGGTTGAATCAACAGAGAGTCTTGTGATTAAAGTCGGAGATGTATCTGGCGTTGGCTATATTGATGATAATGATGTTCCGCCAGCAGTTCAAAGCAACGAAATTTCCGGATTAGAAGACGAAGCTATTGTTATAACACTAGAACATTTAGGCATCGTTGATAGTAGTATAAGTGTTGAGTTTGACACTTCTGCTCTAAATGGCTCACTGCAAGTGAAAGGTTCTGATGGTTGGGAAGCGGTTTCTGGCAGTGTACTCGCTTCTGATATCGAAAATGGTCTTGTTCGTTATGTTCCTGCTGAACATGAGTCTGGTGCAAATGTTTTCGATAAAGACGGTGTTGGGAACGGCTTGGATACTTACGAGCAGATTCATTTCACTGTTAGTGATGGCAATTCTTCTGCTTCAGGTACGTTGAGTATCGACATAGAGCCTGTCGCGGACCCAATTAAGATTGACCTTACTTTCGGTCCAGTAACGTCTGTACCTGTGACACTAGGCGGAAGCTGGTCTACAGACGAAGAACTTAAAGAGCTGCTTGAGGCAAGTAATTTACCAGGGCTTGACTTTGAACATGTGGTGACACAAACGTTTAATAACGGACATGTTGGTAATGACTTAATGCTAAGCGGTGACACTGAATCGCCACTGAGCTTTGTCGGAGATCAACAAGCAGGTGCGAACGTTGATGCTCAAGGCAGTGATATCTTTGTGACTGGAGGAGGTAATGATTCTATCTATGGCGGTATTGGTTCATTAGATGATCAAGCGGAGACGGACACAGTTGTTTACTCTGGCAAGTTGTCTGATTACAACTTCAACTATTACCCTGCATCTGACCACTCAGAAGTCCCGTATTGGATTGTCGAAGATAGCCGATTTATTGATACAAAAGATGTTGTTTCGAGCACTCATAAAGAGTCGGGTGACCACCTTTATGAAATTGAACAACTTATCTTCCAAGATGCCATTATCAAGCTAAACAACAACACAGGAGAGTATGTTGTACTTACAGAGCAGCAAGTCTCTTTTGACCTGAACCTTGATCTTATCGATGTGGATGGAAGTGAGTCATTCATTAACGATAGCGTCACCTTAACGGGAATTCCTTCAGGGCTAACATTAGAGGTGAATGGCAAAACGGTTACTGAAAACAGCGATGGTTCTTACACGGTTGACCTTTCAAGTGAACCAAATCAAACCAGTCATCAACTAAGCGGTACGATTACTGTACCAGCCGATTACAATGGTTCGTTAGATTTTGATGTAACAGCGACGGCAGGAAGTGTTGAAGTTAATAACAATACTCAAATGGGAACGGACACGGCTTCTGTTTCAGTTCGAGATTATGATTTTGTTTCCGGTACGCATGGTGATAACAAGATAGCTGGATCTGATAGCAATGATGTGATTGTTGGCGATGTTCAAGGATTACAGATTGTCGAGGGGCAGGACTACAACATTGCTTTTATGCTCGATACATCAGGCAGCATGGGTTACGACGTTGGTCTAGCGCTAGGTGAGCTAAAAACAGTGCTGAATACTCTTACCGAAAGTGCTAGTGGCCCTCATTCGGGCAAAGTGAACGTTTTATTGACCACATTTGCTACTGGGAGCTCTCAGGTACTTGAATTAGATTTGAGTGCTGACAACGCAACATCGCAAATAGAGTCTACATTGGATGCAATTTTACAAATCGGTGATGGTAATACAAATTATGAAGCCGGGTTCCAATCTGCACTAGACTGGTTTGCTAATGCCGATAGTGGCGCAACAAACCTAAGTTATTTCATATCTGATGGTCAACCAAACCAAGCTACGGATAACAATACGAGTTGGTTTAGTGGTTGGGAGGGTGTCGTACTTGGCGTGTCAGAACAAAAGTTAGTGACGCTAGCGGATGTCTTGCCAAGTGATTACAGGTTTGGTGATACAGTCACATACAACAATAAAACAATCATAGATTTTCGCGGGGCGGTGTATTCGCTCTCTACTGGAGAACAGGTGGGGAGAATGCTTAACTCATATGTCTATGATGATTATGGAAATCATGTTCTATCTCAAGCGAATAACGCATATCAAGCATTGGCTGAATTTAGTGAGGTTCGTTCGATAGGTCTTGGTCGCTACTTAGATGAAGATTCGTTAGAAAACTTCGACTCTGATGGTGTAGTAAGAGCTAATATAGATGTAAACCAACTAGCAGAAGTGATCCTTGGTAAGGAAGTTTCATTGATGCAAGGCAAAGATGAGATTAACAGCCTTGATGGAAATGACATTATTTTTGGTGATGCCATGCGTTTCGACGTCGATGGTGAGCAAGGAGTTTCCGCGCTGCAAAACTACGTAGCTTCTCAACTAGGTAAGGATGTTTCGTTGGTTACCAAAGAAGAAGTTCATCACTACATTACTGAAAACCAAGCAGAATTTGAACAGTCTCGTTATTACGACCAGGCAGATACCATCTCTGGTGGTTCAGGAGATGATATTTTGTTTGGACAAGGCGGTGACGACAAGCTGTTCGGTGGTGCAGATAATGATATTTTAATTGGTGGTTTCGGCAATGATATTTTGACAGGGGGGGACGGTGAAGACATCTTTAAATGGATTGATGTGTCCAATGAACGCGACACTGTCACTGACTTCAATAAAGATGAAGACACTCTAGACTTCTCTGATCTCTTTGATGACTTATCTAAAGATGAAATTGGAGAGCTTCTTAATGATCTTCAATCAGGTGATCATACCGGTGATGTCGGAGAGTATCACGTAGAAGTGGCACCAGATGGCAGCTCTGAGGCAAACCTGAGTATTACAAAAGGTAGCTCGACATTAGACATCCATTTTGACGGTGCAAGTGTTGATGATGTGACTCAAAGCTTGATTGCAAGTTTAGAGGCGCAATACAAAGATATGTAGTGGCGTTACCATTTAGGTAAAATTGAAAATCAAAAAAGGTCTAGCAATTTGCTAGACCTTTTATTTTTACGTTCTGTTTATGGTTGTGTTAGCTTTTTGGAAGTGTAGTGAAAACGGTCCACTCTTTCTTAACTTCGCCCTTGTGACCAATCACTGTTGCGGTTACTCGACGGTTTAGCGCGTGACTCACTTGGTCAGTGCCTTGTGTTGCAAGCACTGTGTCTCCATAGCCCACAATGGTAACTCTATCCCCACTAATACCATTCGTCATGAGTTCTTTTCTAACGTTCTCAGCCCGGCGCTTGGATAAGTCGAGATTGTGTTCTGCAGTACCAGTGCGACTAGCATAGCCCTGAATCTCGATAGACGTATTTGGGTACTCTTTCAAGAAATCGGACAACTCACGAATTTGTTGCGTAAAGATAGGGTTGATAACATCGGAATCGTTCGCAAATAGGACTCGAATTTGCATTTCTTGTGAGGAGTCGACATACGAGCCGCAACCATCGTTATCTATCTCGGCACCTAAAGGGGTACCCGGACACAAATCGCGCTCGTTAATAACGCCGTCTGAGTCATCATCTATATGATCAGCCCACTGATCGGCAATTGGCGTATCGATGTAATCATACTCATCGCCTTTATCGGATGAGCTGCATGCCGAAATCATCAATGAGAGTGCAATAAGAGTTATGTGTTTCATAATTAATACTCCACTTCTTCTAGCCATTCTTTAGGCATTTCGACCCTTAATGCACTCAACAGTTGACCTGTTGCGTTCATCACTCGATATTTGGCGTACTGCTCTGCGTATTTAGAATCTAAGTAGTCTTTACGCGCCTCAAAGAGCTCGTTTTCAGTGTTCAATAGATCAAGCAGTGTTCGTTTACCGATGCGATATTGCTTCTCGTAAGCAATTACGGTCTCAGACGCAGAGTCAACATGATCTGACAGAAACTCTTTTTGTTGTAATGTTAAATCAAGCGCACTCCAAGAAAGTCTTAACCCTTCTTCAACATTGCGATAGGCACCTTCACGCAAGTCTTTTGCTTTATTTAGCTGGTAGGCGAAGTTTTCTGAGTTCGCTGCATCACTGCCGCCATTGAATAGGTTGTAGCGTAGACGCAGCATGGCAAGTGTCTCATCACTGCGACCTTTTAAACCATCAGCGTCGTCACGCCATGTTTGCGAAGCTTCAATGGAAATGGTTGGGTAGTTAACACCTTTAGACTGTTTGTATTGAAACTTAGCCGAGTCTACGTCTGCGAGCGCCACTTGAATAACGGGATGCAGTTCAAATGCCAAGCCTACCGCTTCATCAACTGTGTACGGAATAAAGTTTTGGTCCGCTCTCGGAAAGATTAGCCCTTGCGGTGTTTGACCGACTAAACGAGTGAACATCGTGTGAGAGTCATACAGGTTATTTTGAGCAGCGGCTAAGTTGCCGTGTGCTTTTGCCAAACGTGCTTCTACTTGCGTTAAGTCAGCGGTAGAGCCGATACCCGAGTTGACTCGTTTTTTAATGTCATCGTAGATATCTTTGTGAACAGCCAGGTTGTTTTCAGACAGCTTGAGTATTTCGTAAGCTTTTACAGCGTCTAGATAAACTTTGGTGACTTCAAGTGCTTTATCCGATGCGTCGGCCAAAAGTTGAAATCTTACTGATTCAGCATCCGCTGCGGTTCGGTCGATATCATTAAGAGTCGCACTGCCGTCCCAGATAAGTTGGGTTAGTGTCACCGATGCTTCTTTTCGAGTGTAATCTGTATCTCCACGTCCCACCTCGTCAGAAGGGTCTAATCCTTCATACCCAATACCCGCATCTAGATCAATAGAGGGTAAGTAAGCACCCGAAGATGCTTCATTTACGTATTTTCGGCTCGTAAATTCATTAAATGCACTCTTAATGTCAGGGTTGTTTTTTAACGTCAATGCCACGGCTTGCTCTAAAGTTTGACCGAAAACGGGTATAGACACCATTAAACTACAGCAGCAAGCAATATTTAGTCGGTTCCATTTCACGGTATTTCTCCTAAAAATTCGTGTTGCTTTTTGCTATTTCATCTCATAACTGAGACGAAACATCATAAATAACAGTGCTTGAGTAAGGGATTTATCAACCTACTGTTAAAACAAAGCTTTTGTTTCAAAAATCCAAGATTTCGCCTTTTAAAACCTTAGCACATATGTCGAATGTTGCTTAGCAACATAGCAAGTTTAGCTCGGAGAAAAGCTTGAATTCTTAATATCATAGCGTTTCACGGCCTGTGTCACTCTGCGCTTTTTTGTAACTCTGCCCCTAGAGTTATCAAACGTCCTACAAGCTACACATACAACGAAAATATGATGATTTTGACTAAACTATAGACGTAAATGTAGGGGTGACAAACTTTTGACTTGGTTTGAAGTGGGGCGAGGTAGATATGGAACGTGTAACTTTTAGCTCATTGGCGGGCAACATTGTCGTTATCGGGTTGGACGGGGAGATTAGGACTTTAGGTCAGGGTCAACTACCTCAACCAGGAGAGTTAATAATCGATGAAGTATCAGATACTTCTGAACTTGTTATCGAGCAGGTGACACCACAAGGAAGTTCAATAAATGTAACTGATGATATCACTGCGTTAATTGAAGCAATTGCGAGTGGGGAAGACCCGACTGAGCTGGGTGAAGAGTTTGAACCTGCTGCAGGTGAAGGAAACGGGTCTAGCCCACAGAATACGGGAGCTATAGATCGCACAGGTGCTGAATTACTCGCTAGTACCAATTTTGAGACAGTGGGAACTGACGGAACAGGATTTTCAAGTACTCAGGTAGAGACGCTACTCGATATTCTCCAAATACAACCACCAGAACCAACAGCAATCCCCGTTCCTGCAACGATAATTGTTCAGGAAATATCCAGTCCGACTATCAACGAAGGTGATCAGGTTGTATTCGATATTACTTTAAACCAAGCAACAGAGGACAATACTGATGTCACTTTGTCGCTACTTGATGGTACCGCAACTGGCGGTTCAACTGACGAGAGCGGAAGTGACTACGTTAATGAGCGTGTTCTCATAACATTTTCTGATGGTACAACGGAAGAAATCTTGGTTGATGATAACGGTACTTTTACAGTCTCGGTCCCATTAGGTGAAAGCGGGTTTACGGTTTCTCTCGACTCTATAGATGACTCTATATTCGAAGGCCCAGAAACGTTTACGCTTTCTGGCACAACAGAAGAACAAAATACACCTGCAACCGGGGTGGCAACCATTGTTGATGATGGTAGTGGGCCAGGTTTAAGTCCTGATGATGATCGCCCAACGGTAACGATGAGCGATGCAGGGATAGTTAATGAGGGTGAAACGGCTAGCTTTAAAGTGTCGTTATCTAATCCATCAGCTATAGATGTTGAGGTTGAACTGACTCTCAACTTAGGTGACACCGAAGCCGGTGACTTAGGTCTCTTAGAATACAACACGGGAAATGGCTGGGTTGCAGTGCCAAATGATGGTGTGGTGACGGTGTCAGCCGGGCAAACCGAATTTGATGTGCGTATCGCTTCCATTGATGACACCGTTTATGAAGGCCCTGAAGATTTCAGTGTGACAGTAACTGGCATTGGGGCGGTACAAGGCAGCGATACGGGTACAGCAACGATTGTGGATGATGGCAGTGGTCCAGGACCTGATCCGGACGATGACCGTCCAAGTGTGACTATTACCGATGCTGGCACCATTAATGAGGGTGAGACTGCGAACTTCACAGTCACCTTATCGAACGCGTCTGAAGCGGAAACGCAAGTGGAGTTGGGTCTTAATCTCGGCGATACCGAAGCCGGTGACTTAGGTACCTTAGAATACAACACGGGAAGTGGTTGGGTTGCAGTGCCAAACGATGGCGTGGTGACGGTGCCAGCCGAGCAAACCGAATTTGATGTGCGTATCGCTTCCAATGATGACGCCGTTTATGAAGGCCCAGAAGATTTCAGCGTGACGGTGACTGGCATTGGCGCGGTGCAAGGCAGTGATACGGGTACAGCAACGATTGTGGATGATGGCAGTGGTCCAGGACCTGATCCCGATGATGATCGCCCAAGCGTGACTATTACCGATGCTGGCATTATTAATGAAGGTGATACGGCGAACTTCAAAGTGACGCTATCGAATGCCTCCGAGTCCACTGTTCAAGTCGAGCTAGGCCTAAACTTGGGTGACACTGAAGCCGGTGACTTAGGCACCTTAGAATACAACACCGGAAGCGGTTGGGTTGCAGTGCCAAACGATGGCGTGGTGACGGTGCCAGCCGGGCAAACCGAATTTGATGTGCGTATCGCTTCCATTGATGACACCGTTTATGAAGGCCCTGAAGATTTCAGTGTGACAGTAACTGGCATTGGGGCGGTACAAGGCAGCGATACGGGTACAGCAACGATTGTGGATGATGGCAGTGGTCCAGGACCTGATCCGGACGATGACCGTCCAAGTGTGACTATTACCGATGCTGGCACCATTAATGAGGGTGAGACTGCGAACTTCACAGTCACCTTATCGAACGCGTCTGAAGCGGAAACGCAAGTGGAGTTGGGTCTTAATCTCGGCGATACCGAAGCCGGTGACTTAGGTACCTTAGAATACAACACGGGAAGCGGTTGGGTCACAGTGCCAAACGATGGCGTGGTAACGGTGCCAGCCGGGCAAACTGAGTTTGATGTGCGTATCGCTTCCATTGATGACACCGTTTATGAAGGCCCTGAAGATTTCAGTGTGACGGTAACTGGCATTGGGGCGGTACAAGGCAGTGATACGGGGACGGCGACGATAGTGGACGACGGCAGTGGTCCAGGACCTGATCCCGATGATGACCGCCCAAGCGTGACTATTACCGATGCTGGCACCATTAATGAGGGTGAGACTGCGAACTTCAAAGCCACCTTATCGAATGCCTCCGAATCTGCAGTTCAAGTGGAACTTGGCCTCAACTTAGGTGACACCGAAGCCGGTGACTTAGGTACCTTAGAATACAACACGGGAAGTGGTTGGGTCGCAGTGCCAAACGATGGCGTGGTGACGGTGCCAGCCGGGCAAACCGAATTTGATGTGCGTATCGCTTCCATTGATGACACCGTTTATGAAGGCCCTGAAGATTTCAGTGTGACAGTAACTGGCATCGGGGCGGTGCAAGGCAGTGATACGGGTACAGCAACGATAGTGGATGATGGCAGTGGCCCGGGCCCTGATCCGGACGATGACCGCCCAAGTGTGACTATTACGGATGCTGGCACCATTAATGAGGGTGAGACTGCGAACTTCAAAGTCACCTTATCGAACGCGTCTGAAGCGGAAACGCAGGTGGAACTGGGTCTTAATCTCGGCGATACCGAAGCCGGTGACTTAGGTACCTTAGAATACAACACGGGAAGTGGTTGGGTTGCAGTGCCAAATGATGGCGTGGTGACGGTGCCAGCCGGGCAAACCGAGTTTGATGTGCGTATCGCTTCCATTGATGACACCGTTTATGAAGGCCCTGAAGATTTCAGTGTGACGGTGACTGGCATTGGGGCGGTACAAGGCAGCGATACGGGTACAGCAACGATTGTGGATGATGGCAGTGGCCCTGGACCCGATCCGGATGATGACCGTCCGGTTGTTGCGGCAATTAGTGATAGAACCGTAAACGAAGGTGAGTCTGCTACGTTGGTTGTCACTTTGAGTAACCTAAGCACTACGGATACTCTCGTTAATCTGACACTTAATGATGGCACAGCAGAGGGAGGGGTAGATTACACCAAATCGTCTGTTACTGTTACCTATGCAGATAGTTCATCAGACGTTATCCCTGTGAACCCTGATGGTACATTTAATGTGTCCGTACCAGCTGGTGATATGACCTTTGACGTTGTGATAAGTACCACCGACGATGAGCTGTTCGAAAGCGATGAAAATTTCACATTAATTGGACAGACCGAGATACAAACAACTCCGGTTATAGGCACGGTAACGATTCTTGATAACGATACAGTCAGCGTTGCCTCTATTTCTAGTGAAGTGGTTAATGAAGGTGAACCTATCATTTTTGATGTTACTTTAAGTAACCCTAGTGATAGTGAAAGTTTGGTCAATATGGTGCTCGCTGATGGTAGCGCAGAGGGGGGCATAGACTACATCAATACATCGGTTACAGTTACCTATGCGGATAACTCAACAGATGTCATTACTGTCAACGCAAACGGAACATTTGATGTTTCAGTTCCCGCGAACGACGTCTCATTCAGCGTCACAGTCAATACTATTGATGATGACCTATTCGAAGGCGCAGAGACTTTAACACTCTCGGGTAAAACTGCCACTCAAATTACATCTGCAATGGGTACAGGGACTCTTCTTGATGATGGTTCGGGGCCAGGACCTGATCCAGATGACGATCGCCCAACAGTGGCAGCGATTACCTCTACAACGGTAAACGAAGGTGATATTGCAACACTAGATGTAACGTTGAGTAATGAAAGCACCACCAACACCACTGTCAATATGATGCTGACTGACGGATCAGCAGAAGGCGGTGTTGATTACACCGATACTTCAGTAACAATTACTTATGAGAGTGGCGGCATAGAAGTCGTTACGGTAAATCCAGATGGCAGCTTTATTGTCGATGTGCCCGCAAATGATACGACTTATAGTGTTTCTGTAAGTACAACAGATGATGACTTATTCGAAGGACCTGAAACCTTTACGTTATCAGGTAACACTGATAACCAAGTTGGCTCTGTGATTGGTACCGGTACTATTGTTGATGATGGTAGTGGCCCAGGACCAGATCCTGATGATGACCGCCCGACTGTAGCAGCGATTACGGATGCCATAGTTAGTGAAGGTGAGCTGGCAACGCTTGAAGTCACTTTAAGCAATGCAAGTACCACAAACACCGTTGTTAATATGACATTAGCAAATGGGACAGCTGAAGGAGGTTCGGATTATACAAATACGACAGTAACCGTTACCTACGCTGATAGTAGTACCGACGTTATTTCAGTGAACCCAGATGGTACGTTTGATGTCATTGTACCAGCTTTAGACACAACATTTAGCGTTACTATGGTGACGTTAAACGATGATATTTATGAGGGTGATGAGAACTTTACATTATCCGGTGCCACTACTGTGCAAACAACTGCTGCGGTCGGTACCGTAACGATTAACGATGATGCAGACATACCAACTGTCACTGAAATTACGGATATTCAAGTGGTGGAAGGTAACGATGCGAAGTTTAACGTTACACTGAGTAATGCAAGTGCGGTTGCGATTATGGTTAGTATGTCTCTCTTAGACGGAACCGCTGTCGCTGGAGATGATTTTAACGCTACGAGTGTGACCATTACTTATGCTGATAACACGACGGAAGTTATTGCGGTAAACCCTGATGGAGCGTTTGATGTCTCGGTACCTGCGAGTGATACTAACTTTAGTGTTACGGTAAACACTGTTGAAGACCAGATTTATGAATCTTCAGAAAACTTTGTTTTAACTGGTTCGATTCAAGGGCAATCACCTGCAGCGTCAGGCCTTGGTACTATTATTGATGATGACAATACACCTCCGACAGTAGAAGACTTTGGCATTTCGGTTGACCTTAGTGTGGGAGGAGACGCTTTAATTGACTTTGCACCACATGCGCAAGACTTTGAAGATGACTTTGATCTTCAAGATGATAAAGAAACGAGCATCTGTGTCACGACGCTTCCAGACTATGGCTATCTCTATTACTTGGATGATCAGAACAATGAAGTCATATTGGACATTGGTGATGTGATTCCAGAAACTACGGAAGTCAGATATGCACTAACGGAAGACTTCTTTGATGAGCAAAGCTTTGATTCCCAAGATTTACTCGATGAATTTTCTAAAGACTTCATTGCCGATTCAGTCGATGTTAACGGTTTAAGTTTCTTTGGAGGAACCATTGATGGTAATGGTGACTTTGTCAATAATGCTCAAATCAAGGTCGACTTTGCCGCTCAGCAGGTAGGTTTAGTTGTAGTGTCACCGGGCGAAACTGGCCAAGGGGATGAAATTAGTACGAGTGAGTTCATTGCCATTGAATTAGATGAAGGGCTTGAAGCTAAAGAAGCAAGGTTAAACCTAGCAAGCTTGAATGATAGGTTTAACAGTGGCGGCGCTTGGATTCAAGCATACTTTTATATGGGCGATACTCTTGTTGATATACAAACCATACACACCAGTGACATCGTATTTACTGGTAATCAAGAAGGTTACGCTGACGTATCGCTAAGTAATGGCAGTTTTGATGAGATTCGCTTGTTCCCTGAAACAGACAGTTCAAGTGATAAAGCCAGCTTTACTCTAGTTGGTACTCAGATTACAAGTTTTAATAATGTAAACGACTCGTTTGATTACAAAGCGATTGACTCAGATGGTTTAGAAAGCGATACCACTGCAACCGTTGATATTGATTTTAACAATGTCTCTTTTGAAACAGTGACCGCTTTCGGTACACAGACTGCTTCGTTACAGCAAGAGCCTAATATCATCATGGGAACAGACCAAGATGATGTTCTTGTAGGCACCGATGGTAATGATATTCTAATTGGTGGTCTAGGTAATGATATTTTGACTGGTGGCGGAGGTGATGACATCTTCAAGTGGACAGAGATGCAATCCGCAACTGACACCGTGACGGATTTCAGTGACGGGGATCAGCTCGATTTTACCGATGTATTTGATGATATGAGTGGTACTGATATTTCCACATTACTTGATGATCTCGGCTCTGGCGATTATCACGGAAGCGTGGATGATATCACGGTGGCGGTGACTGAAAGTGGAGGTAACTCAACTCTGACCATAAATAAAGATGGACAACAGTTGGAGGTTAATTTTGACGGAGCTTCTGCTTCTGATATCGCCAATAGTTTGATTTCTAATCTTGAACAATTACGAGAGTAAATGATTCAAAATGAAAAACGGAGCGAAAGCTCCGTTTTTCATTTAGTAATGCAGTAAGTTCAGGCAATAATTAAAGCACTTTACATGCAAAACCTTTTAAGTAGAAACCTTCTGGATATGCTGTATCGGTTGGGTGGTCAGCGGCTTGTTCAAAACGCTCCACAAACTTTACTTGGCGGTTAGCGTCTACGGCTGCATCAGCGATGATTTTCTGGAACAGAACTTGATCCATCAAGCCAGAGCAAGAGTAGGTCAGTAGCGTGCCGCCCGGTTTTAGAATTTGCATTGCTAGCATGTTGATGTCTTTGTAACCACGACATGCGCCGTTGAGTTGTGCTTTGCTCTCTGCGAACTTCGGTGGGTCCATGATCACAACATCGAACTGAGTTCCTTGATCACGATACTCACGAAGCAGCTTAAACACGTCTGCATTTAGGAACACGGCACGCTTCTTCGAAATATCAAACTCGTTTAGTTCTGCGTTGAATTTTGCGGTATCTAAAGCAGGTTGTGACACGTCAGCGTTAATCACACGCTTTGCATCACCTTTTAGAGCGTAAAGTCCGAAGCCACCTGTGTAAGAGAAGCAGTTAAGAACTTCTTTGCCTTTCATATATTTCATCGCTTGCTGGCGACTATCACGTTGATCTAGGTAGAAACCTGTTTTGTGTCCGCCAACGATATCTACACTAATCTTTACGCCATTTTCTTCGATGACGACCGATTTAGGTGGCTCTTCGCCGTGCAAGACGCCCGTGATCTCTTTTAAACCTTCTTTTTTACGAACGGCCACGTCAGAGCGCTCGTACACATTACAATCAGGGAAGCACTCAACCAGAGCGTCAACAATAGCCTGCTTATTGTGTTCTGCGCCAGCACTGAGAAGTTGGCACACAAAGAAACTTTGGTAACGGTCGATCGTAACGCCTGGTAAGCCGTCAGACTCTGCTGCGATAAGGCGATAACCCGTAAGGCCATCACGTTCGATAATGTCTTCACGAAGAAGTTGTGCGTCTTTAAGTCGTTTAACGAAAAAAGCGGTGTCGATTTCTTCTTTATCAAAACTCCAAATACGAGCACGAATTTGTGAAGCTGGCGAATATGCCGCCTTAGCTAGCCATTTACCGTCGTGAGTGAATACATCAACCGTTTCGCCAAGAGCAGGTTCGCCCTCAACTTTGTTGATGCCTCGAGAGAAGATCCAAGGGTGCTTGCGCTTGACCGATTTCTCACGACCTTTAACCAAATAGATAGCAGCTGTCATTTCATTAGCTCTTGTTGAATTTTGAAAGGGGCGTATTGTCCGGGATGTAAATGGTAAAAGCAATATCCCTCGGCAATCCAGTACATTGTGGTGACTTTTAAATACAAAAAAGGTCACTAAAGTGACCCTTTTATTGAATTTGCTGTAATAGATTCCGTTGCTATGCTTTAAGTCCAGTAAGTAGTGCTTCCATTGTGTCGCTTTGCTTACGCAGTTGATCAACGTTTTGTGAAGTCGTGCTTATCATATTGCACACGTTATCTGCTTGAACTCGAATTTCTTCAACGCTTGAGGCGATATTGTCCGCGACTACACCTTGCTCTTCAGCTGCTGTTGCAATTTGAATGCTACTGTCGGAGATAGTTTGATTTTTATCTGCCAAAGAGCCGATTTCGTGATTCACTTCCGTCATGAGGTTTTGTCCCTCATTTGCATTATTAACTGTCACTTCCATCAGCTTAGTAAGTGACTGGCTGTTACGCTGTAACGATTCGATCATCGTTTGGATTTCAACTGTCGCTTGCTGAGTGCGTCCCGCAAGAGCGCGAACCTCATCCGCAACGACCGCAAATCCACGACCTTGTTCTCCAGCACGTGCAGCTTCAATAGCCGCGTTCAGAGCAAGTAGGTTGGTTTGCTCGGAGATCCCATTGATTGTTGTCACTACTTCATCAATTTGTGCTGCATTGGCATCTAACTCGGCAACGGCTTGAGACGCAGATTGAATCTCATTAGAGAGGTTCGAAATCGAGTGAAGCGTATTCTCAACTTTCACTTGTCCAGACTGAGCCACGTTTCGCGCATCATCGGTTTGCGTGCTTGAATCGTGAGCTAGTGTCGCGACTTCTCGAATCGTTGATGCCATTTGTTCCGTTGCACTCGCAAGAGAGTTGAGGTGTTCCTGCTGAGTCGCTGAAATATCTGAACTGTGATGAATCGATTGATTCAGGTCTGAGCTAATTTGTTGCATTAACGCCACAGACTCTTGAATCGACAGCACCATTTGTTGCTCTCGTTCTGCAACTTTGTCTATCGTAATAGCAATTTCACTAAACTCGTCGCGAACAGGGAAGAAGTTCATTCTCGCAGTTAAGTCGCCACCCGCAAGGGTGTTTAATGCTTTGTTCATCGTGAACATCGCGCCGCCAATAAACGTCATGATGTAGTAAACGCCAAGAGCGAGAATAAACAAGCTCACACAGATAATGCTTACTTGAGTCGTTGATAGGGCAGCCCATAAAGAAAGTTCATGGTTCGCAACCAAACTGTACGTACCATTTAAAACAGACACGGATTGCGAACCAGAGCCAATAGAAACGGTTTCTGAACCAGCGATTAGGCTTGCTACTTGAGATTGAGAAAGGTTGCCTGCCTCTATCAGACCTTTCATAAGCATGAGCTCTTCTTGGTACATACTTGAGATCAGTGTATTAGCCGCGCTATTAAGGACGAGAGTGAGAATGACTAAAGCAAGAAGAGGGAGAACGAAGAGCAAATAGAACTTTTCTTGAATCTTTAAGTGAATGAGATACTTATCAATCCAGCGGAATGGAATTTCTTTCATAATTATAATAACCGTGCAAAAACCCACTATCCTTAGTGGGGTGAATAGACGCAAAGAATATATCACTCAGTAAAAAGAAGCGGTACAAAGATGAACGTAAAGTGTGAGAGATTTATAGTAAAAGGTCACGTTCAAGGCGTCGGCTTTCGTTACCATACTTCCCATCAAGGATTGAAGCTAGGGTTAACAGGTTATGCGAAGAACCTAAACAATGGTGATGTTGAAGTGATGGCGTGTGGAACAGACGCGCAAATAGTTGCGTTTTCGGAATGGTTACAAGAAGGACCGCGAACGGCAACAGTAGAGCATGTGATGCAGGAGCCTGCGTCGTATAAGCCGTTACGCGGTTTTAAAATTTTATGAATCTACAAGCATTTAGCTGGCTTTGGTAGGCCGGCTAATTTGGTTGCTTGTTTGGCTGGTCCCTTTTTAAACAGCTTGAATAGATACTTACTGTTACCTTTTTCCGGGCCGTGTGCTTTTTCCATCGCTTTCACAAGCATACGCACTGCAGGGGAGGTATTAAACTCTTCATAAAAGTCTCGCACAAAATGCACAACTTCCAAATGAGCATCCGTAAGCTCGATGTCTTCTTCTTTTGCTAAAAGCTCAATCATACCTTCTTCCCATTGAGTATGATCCAATAAGTAGCCTTGAGCATCCGTTTCAATTTCTTTGCCGTTGTAAACGAACATAACGTTTTATCCGTTAAGTAAACATGGATGTTTATAGATTAGCGACAGCCGAGAATGTTCTCAACAAAAGAATCTCGAAGTAGTGCCGAGCGAAGCAAAAGCGTACAAAATGGTGAGTGCTTTTTGACTAAGCCAGGTGCTTTGATATAAATGCTCTTTTATTCAAATAAATAGGAAACTATTCAGTTTGTTAGAAATTTTTCGGGGTGAGTACCAACGAAATTGCATGGATACCCAGGCTTATTCATTTTTGTTTTGGTTTTTTCTTGGCTACTTGTCTGATTATGGGATTTTATGGGTGAATGAATAGCTGACAACGTTGTGTTTGTTTTCATAGACCGATATTCTCTTTGATTGATGAAAAGCCTGTATTCAGGTTAGAAACAACAATGATGACAAGGAGTTAGTCATGTCGAAACAACGTTACATTGAGATTAATGACAATGTAAAATCCACTTGGTCCATCGAGCGAATTTGGCAACTTGCAGAATCCTTACCTGTAGAAGAAATTGCGATTGATGATATAAAGGGCCCAAATGAAGTGACTTGGTTTAGTCATGAAGGGCCACGGCCAACCTGCCGTGAAATTGCAAAACATTGCCAACGAATCAACAATGCTGATTTGTCGTATCCGGTAATCTTAACCAGTGACTATCGTGTTTTTGACGGTATGCACCGAATCGCCAAGCAAATCATGTTAGGAGAGGAAACGATCAAAGTAAGACGCTTTAGAGAAAATCCAGAAGCTGACGAAGTTATCGAGTTGTCTGTAGAGCAGGCGTAATACACTGAATTGCACACAAAGAAAAAGCCCGAAGGAATTACCTTCGGGCTTTTTTATTCTACTTAACGAGAAACGATTAATCGTCGTTCATAATACCTAGAATGCTTAGTAGACTAGTGAACAAGTTAAGGATGTTTAGGTACATCGAAATTGTTGCACTGATGTAGTTTGTCTCTTCGCCACGAACGATACGACTTGTATCGAATAGGATGAAACCAGAGAACACGAGTGCAGAAACACTGCTGATTACTAGGTGAGCCATTGTTGAACCAACGAAGATGTTAATCAGCGCTGCAACGATCACAATGATCAAACCTGCCATCAGGAAGTTGCGCATGAAAGAGAAATCTTTCTTGCTTGAAATGGTGTAAGCCGATAGGCCAAGGAACACCATACCAGTCAAACCTAGAGCTTGAGCAATGATAGTAGGACCGTTTGGAATTGATGCGTAGTAGTTAAGCATTGGACCTAAAGCACCACCCATTAGAGTCGTGAAAACGAATGTCCAAACGATACCAGATGATGAGTTGATTGCCTTTGGCATAACAAAGAACAAAATACCAATCGCTGCAAGCTGCATCACAATTGCCATGATTGGTGAAATTTGCATTGCCATAGTCGCGACTGCTGCGATAGCACTGGTCATCAGTGTCATCGACAGTAGGAAGTAAGTGTTTTTCAGTACTTTGTTAGTTTCTAGTGTATTAGGAACACTTGTTGAACGAGTAAACATTGGACTGTTCATAATTATCCTCAATAAGGGAGTTTACTATTGGTACATTTATGGGGCTGAAAGTTCAAAAAATCAAGCCCTTTTCATGCATATCCTAGATAAAATGATAATGGAAATAAGATGTTATGTATTTGGCAACTTGTAACACAATATTACTGCCTAGCATAGCTATGTTGATTCTCACACAGATTTTTGAATTTAGTAACAAAAGCACTGGCTTCATAGAAACCAGTGCTTTTTTATGTCGATTCGGCTAAATCTTAGTGGTGTAAGATTTGCGCTAGGAAGTTTTGGGTCCTATCCGATTGAGGATTCTCAAAGAAGTCGACCGGGTTGTTTTCTTCGATGATCTCTCCTGCGTCCATGAATATCACGCGATCGGCAACCTCTTTAGCAAAGCCCATTTCATGTGTCACACAAAGCATAGTCATGCCTTCCTCGGCGAGTTCGACCATTACATCCAGTACTTCGCGAACCATTTCCGGGTCGAGTGCAGATGTTGGCTCATCAAAAAGCATGACTTTAGGGTTCATACACAAAGAGCGAGCAATCGCCACACGTTGTTGCTGACCACCAGACAACTGACCGGGATACTTCTCCGCTTGGTCTGGAATTTTTACACGTTCCAGATATTTCATCGCAACTGCTTCTGCCTCATCTTTTGGCATCTTCTTCACCCAGATAGGCGCGAGCGTACAGTTTTCCAGTACGGTTAAATGAGGGAAGAGATTAAAGTGTTGAAAGCACATGCCCACTTCTCGGCGCACTGCTTCAATGTTCTTTAAGTCTTCAGTTAATTCCGTACCAGAGACGTAAATGCTGCCTGCTTGGTGCTCTTCAAGACGGTTAATACAGCGAATCATCGTTGATTTTCCCGACCCTGATGGACCACAGATAACGATTTTCTCGCCGCGCTTAACGTCGAGGTTAATATTTTTTAGTACGTGAAACTCACCATACCATTTATTCATGTCCTTCAATTGGATCATGTAGTCTTGTTGTTGCGTCATAATACGTCCTTGATCTTGATGAGTTATCGTTTGTGACCGGTATGAAGTTTGTTTTCAAGCCATATCGAATAGCGTGACATGCCAAAACAAAACACCCAAAACACTAACGCGACAAATACATAACTTTCTGTAGCAAAGCCTAACCATTCAGGGTCGGTGTTTGCTGCTTGCCCTATACCGAGTACGTCAAACATACCAATGATGAGTACCAAACTGGTGTCTTTAAACAAACCGATGAAGGTGTTCACGATAGAAGGAATAGTAATCTTTAGCGCCTGTGGCAAGATAATCAGCCCAGTCTTTTTCCAGTAACTTAACCCAAGCGCATCAGCGGCTTCATATTGACCTTTCGGAATGGCTTGTAGACCACCGCGTACCACTTCTGCCATGTAAGCGGAGGCAAACATAACCACACCGATAAGGGCGCGAATCAGTTTATCTGTCTCTGAACCTTCAGACATAAATAATGGAAGCATAACCGAAGCCATGAACAAAACCGTAATCAGCGGAACGCCACGCCAAACTTCAATGTAGACGGTACAAATGCTGCGAATGATCGGCATCTCTGAACGTCTACCAAGCGCAAGCACCACACCAATTGGCAGTGAAACTACGATACCAACTAACGCAATAATGAGCGTAACGAGTAGTCCACCCCATTTGTGTGTATCGACCACTTCTAGTCCAAAGACACCACCGTATAAAAGTCCAGCGATGATGAATGGGTAGATGTTTACGAAGAAAAGCCAAATCCACATCCGTTTCGGTGTCTTCTCATACGCGAGTAAAACAGTAAATATGGCCAATGTGATATAGAAAAGGCGAGGGCGCCATAGTTCGGACTCTGGATAAAAACCATACATGAACTGCTCCCAGCGCACGCTGATAAATACCCAGCAAGCACCATCTCGGCTACAGTCGTCACGCGTTGAGCCAATCCAGTCTGCGTTAATAAACGCCCAATCCACGATATACCATATTGCAGTTACGACAATATACGCAAGAATGACAGTAACAATGGAATTGATAGGGCCATTAAATAGATTTTTCCGCATCCAACCAACGAAGCCTACAGTATTGGCGGGTGGTGGGAGATCCGGTTGAAATTGATGAGTACTCATATTATCTCTCCACCAGCGCGACTTTACGGTTATACAAGTTCATTAATGCAGACGTAATCAGACTTAATGTCAAGTACACGCCCATCGTCATCGCAATGATCTCAATCGCTTGTCCCGTTTGGTTCAGGGTAGTACCAGCAAACACAGAGACAAGATCTGGGTAACCAATCGCCATCGCTAACGATGAGTTTTTGGTGAGGTTGAGATATTGACTGGTTAAAGGTGGAATAATAATTCGTAACGCTTGAGGAATGACAACAAGCTTTAAAGTTTTCGAGCGTGGTAAGCCTAGCGACATCGCTGCTTCGGTTTGACCATGGCTAACCGCATTAATACCAGAGCGCACAATCTCAGCAATGAAAGAAGCTGTATAAACACTCAATGCCAAAAGTAGCGCGGCCAATTCAGGAATAATGCTAATACCACCTCGGAAGTTAAACCCTTTTAGTTCAGGATAATTCAGTGAAATTGGCATACCAGCAAGGAAGTACACAACCAATGGAAGGCCAACAACTAAACCCAAAACTATTCTTCCCATTGGGGTTTGTTGCCCAGTGAGACGTTGCTTATTATTCGCCCATACATTAATTAATAAGCTTGCGATTACCCCGAAGATTAACGCGGCAATAACGTAGCTACTGCCAGGTTCCATAGTCGGTGCAGGGAAATATAAGCCACGAACGTTCAGGAAAATAGCTTCACCAAGACTTAAGCTTTGGCGTGGTAAGGGTAATGCTTGAAGAACAGCGAAATACCAGAAGAATATTTGCAGAAGAAGGGGGATATTTCGGAAAGTTTCGATATAAACTGCCGCTAAACGACTAACTAACCAGTTAGAAGAAAGGCGGGCAACCCCCATGGTAAAGCCAATCACAGTAGCCAGAATAATACCTAATACGGAGACTAACGCCGTATTAAGAAGGCCGATGATAAATGTTCTACCGTAAGAGTACGTTTCATCGTATTCAATTAATGTTAACCCAATACCAAACCCGGCTTCTTGATTCAGAAAACCGAAGCCCGTTGCAATACCACGAGCATCTAAGTTATTGAGAGCGTTGTTTACAATCGTGTAAAAGAAAAATACCAGTGCAGCAATGGCAATGATCTGGAAAATAGCAGAACGAAAGGCAGGATTATAAATCAGGCTCTTGCTTCCGCTTGGTTTGGACATCGTACTTGGCGATGCATCTTGTGTCGGTTTCATACAGCGATAACCTCAAACCTTAGTTATAGATATCGGCCTGTATAACAAAGTTTCGTCCTTGCTGGCTAAAGAATAACGCTCTCATGTCTAGCGGCTTACGAACCTTTAAAGCCGTTCCACAAAGCGAGCGCTTTTCGCCATCCAATGAGCGATCCTTACTCATACAGTGAGATATAATCAAGAAAAAGGGCGGCATGAACCGCCCTGATTAACTCTTTCTATCGGATTGGTGGCGCGTACATAAAGCCGCCTGCATTCCATAGCGCATTAACGCCACGAGAGATTTCTAACGGCGAACCAGTACCGACTGTACGTTCGAAGCTTTCACCATAATTACCAACTTGTTTGATAACTTGGTAGCCCCAATCGTCACGAATACCCAAACCTTTGCCTTTAGGGCCATCAACACCGAGGATACGTTTGATGTTTGGATCTGTTGACTTCAGCATTTCATCCGCATTCTTCGAACTAATACCGTATTCTTCAGCGTTAATCATCGCAGACAATGTCCACTTAGCGATGTTAAACCATTGATCATCGCCTTGACGAACGACTGGACCTAGTGGCTCTTTAGAGATGATTTCTGGAAGAACGGCCGCAGAGGACGGATCTTTCAAATTCAAACGTAGTGCATAAAGGCCAGATTGGTCAGTTGTTAATACGTCACAGCGTCCCGCATCAAAACCTTTCGAAGTTTGCGCCGCTGTGTCGAATACCACAGGTTTGTACGCCATGCCTTGGTTGCGGAAATAATCTGCAAGGTTTAGCTCGGTTGTTGTACCTGATTGAACACATACCGACGCACCATCAAGCTCTTTAGCACTTGATATACCAAGTTCCTTCTTCACCATAAAGCCTTGACCGTCGTAGTAGTTCACACCTACGAAGTTTAGGCCCAGTGCAGTGTCACGGTGGAGAGTCCAGGTCGTGTTACGGGAAAGCACATCAATCTCACCAGATTGAAGCGCAGTGAAACGTTCTTTTGCGGTTAGGGGTACATATTTAACTTTCGTTTTATCCCCAAGAACGGCTGCAGCCAGTGCTTGGCAATATTCTACGTCGATACCTTCCCATTCGCCTTTTGAGTTAGGGTTAGAGAAACCAGGTAGACCGGTACTTACGCCACAAGTAAGAAAGCCTTGTTTTGTGACTTTGTCCAGAGTAGTGTCTGCTGCTTGAGCTGATGTTGCCATCATCGCAGTAGAAGCCGCTACGACGGAAGCAAGAACTGTGAGTTTATTTGCCATTTGTATCCTTCCTGTATGATCCATGTTTAATCAGGAGTGACCTGAAATAACGTGTCCAATTCGTTAGAGTTATCGTCCTACGTGATTGATTTTCGAAGAAACGGCATTCGATAGATCAACCAGTTATAAGCGTAGGAAAGGATCTGTTAATTCTCAAATATATAATTTAAATGAAGTTTTGAGAGAACTTACAAAGTGCCTTGAGATTTAGAATGACGAAATGTTAATTGTTTGTAAATAGTGCAATTCATGGACAATTTGGTGCATCAGAACAATCAATAGAAGAGTGAACAATACAAAAGAATAAAAAGTTGTTATTAAAACTGTCATTAGCTGAGCAAGGTGAAGTTCAGTAAAAATTCAAACAAAAATTATTTGTGATACCGAAACAGGGTGATGAGCTTGCCCCATTTTTGGTAGCATGGTCTACAACAGCTAATTAGAGTAATCATGGATTGAAATGCGATATTTTCCTCTGTTCTTAGATTTAATTAATAAACCCGTTCTCGTCGTGGGTGGCGGTGAGGTGGCAAGCCGAAAGGTGGAAGCGTTGCTAAAGGCTGGGGCGGATGTGACTATCGTTTCTCCGACGTTGGTTGATTTTCTGTCTAAGCTTGCTTCTGAGCATCAACTGCGCTGGGTACAACGTTTCTATTCGAGTGACATTGTCACTAAAAGCTTTGTTCAAGTGTGGGCGACGACAGACAATCCTGAGCTAAATCACCAAGTGTACAAAGATGCTAAAGAGCTAGGCATCTTGGTTAACGTTGTGGATGATAAGCCTTACTGTGATTTCATCACGCCGTCAATGATTAATCGTGGCCGCATCCAAATCGCTATCTCTAGTGGTGGAGCTTCGCCAGTTTTAATTCGAAACATCCGTGAAAAGCTTGAATCGATACTGCCACAAAACATGGGGTTGATGGCGGATTTTGCTAACTCAAAGCGAAACTCAATTAAAGAGGCATTGCCTAGCGTCGATTTACGCCGTAAGTTTTGGGAGCAATTCTTCTCGAATCCCGAGGTTGAAAACGCACGAGATAATCGAGAGTTAGAAGCAATTTACCAAGCGACCATGGCAACACCTTTAGATGAAAAGGGAAGTTGTACTTGGGTTCATGTTGGGAAAGATGTTGAGATGTTGCCAATAAAAGCCGTACGCTATATGCAACAAGCGGAGCTGGCTCTGTACTCAACTCGATGTGAAGCGAATGTGTTAGAACTAATACGAAGAGATGCAGAAAGAGAAGCTTTCTCGAGCGCTGCTGAGCTTTCGGATATGCTGGCTAAGGCTAAGGCTAAAGCTGAAAAGCTTCGAATTTGCGTGTTCATACCACAAGGAACGAGCGAATTCGTATTGCTGCAAGGGCAGGACTTAGTTATCTAGCAATGTCAAATGCTAAAGTGGATACGTAGTTCGTTACACTAAAGCCAATAAAAAACGCCAGCGGATTATGCGCTGGCGTTTTTATTTACTTCTCAGATTGATTAATCACGGAAGTTGTTAAACTGGAATGGGATACCCATCTCTGCTTCACGAATCGCTGCCATTGTCGCTTGCAGGTCGTCGCGTTTCTTACCAGTAACACGTACTTTGTCGCCTTGAATAGAGGCTTGTACTTTTAACTTTGCGTCTTTGATAAGTTTCACTACTTTTTTCGCCGTTGGAGTATCAATACCTTGGCGGAAAAGCAGAGTTTGGTGCCAGTTTTTACCAGTAACGTCTGGGTCTTGTGCATCCATTGCGTTCGCGTCAATGTTACGCTTCGCTAAGTGGCCGCGTAAAATGTCGCGCATTTGCTTAAGTTGGAAGTCACCTTCCGCAGACATTTTTACGTTTTCTTCTACTAGCTCAAAGCTCGCATTTACGTTGCGGAAATCGAAACGAGTAGACAATTCACGGTTAGCGTTATCAACGGCGTTACGTAGTTCAACCGTATCGATTTCAGAAACAATATCAAACGATGGCATGAAGATTCCTTGATTATTTTGTTATAGGGACTTTCGGGACTTAACAGCGCTTGCCAGCATATCTAGCATTGTAGCAGTGTCTTCCCAACCTAGGCATGGATCTGTAATAGACTGACCATACGTTAGGTTATTGATGTCAGTCATTGGCTGATTGCCTTCAAGAATAAAGCTTTCAGCCATGATACCCGCAATACGAGTGCTGCCTGACTTAATTTGGTTACAAATGTCCTGAGCTACGTCGATTTGTTTTCTGTGTTGCTTCTGACAGTTTGCATGGCTGAAATCCACAACCAAACGTTGTGGCAATCCAAACTCAGCTAAAGCATCACATGCTTGTTTGACTGATGCTTCATCAAAGTTAGGGCCTTTTTCTCCACCGCGCAGAATAATATGACCGTAAGGGTTGCCACTTGTGCGGTAAACCGTCATTCGACCGTTCTTATCTGGCGAGTAGAAGTAATGCGATGCTTTCGATGCGCGAATTGCATCAATTGCAATTTTTACGTTGCCATTTGTGCCATTTTTGAAACCAACTGGGCAAGATAGTGCCGACGCCATTTCACGGTGAATTTGTGATTCCGTTGTGCGAGCACCAATCGCGCCCCAAGTGATCAAATCCGCGATGTATTGACCAGTGATCATATCAAGAAACTCAGTAGCAGTCGCAAGACCAAGCTTGTTGATATCCAGTAGTAGTTTACGAGCTTTATGAAGACCAGCTTCAAGTGCGTAAGAACCATCTAGGTTAGGGTCCGTAATCAAACCTTTCCAACCAACTACTGTACGAGGCTTTTCAAAGTAAGTACGCATCACGATAAATAGCTCGTCTTTGTACTTGTCTTGGATTTCACTCAGGCGAGTGGCGTAATCAATGGCAGCTTCAGTGTCGTGAACAGAACACGGACCTACAATCGCAAGAAGGCGATTGTCTTCACCCGATAAAATGTTTTCAATCTGACGACGAGATTGAGCGATACGGTCTGCAACGTCATCCGTAATAGGATGTACACTACCTAGCTCTGCTGGGGTAGGCATTGGACCCAAAGGCTGGGTTCTCAATTCATCTGTTTTTATAGGCATGTTATAGCTTTATTCTCTATTGCGAAGGGGTAAAGATAACGGAATTACAGGCAGGAATAAACCGTTTCACGGGAATCTTCGCCAGGAAATACCGAATTGTATACAAAGGTGTAGGTATTCATTTAAATGACTTATGTATAAATGACAAAACTTGATCATTAAATCAATATATATACATTTGAATTTATAACCATTTTATCTATCTCGCTGTAAGGTAATCTAAGTAACTGCGATAAACTTCATACCTTACGGGTGACGCCGTCACTTTATGAGGGTTAAATAACTCGTGAGATCGAGCTTTTGTTAACATTTCTTTGACATCTATTTCTTTCGTTGATTAACTGGTCTGACTAGATTGGTAAGGAGACCAAAATGTTATCAGCTCTACGTCGTGCGAATTTGTATCTAAATCTGTTTGGCTTTTCAAAAGTGCCGCTGATTTGGCTTTGCCACCCTAAAATCATTGCGATAGATAGCAAGCATGTTGAGGTTCGTATCCCATTGCGCAGAAGAACGAAGAACCACCTGAATAGCATGTATTTCGGCGCTTTAGCCGTTGGCGCTGATGTTGCTGGTGGTTTTCTTGCTATGAGTAAAGCGCAAGAAAAGGGAGAAGCGATCTCGCTAGCATTTAAAGGTGTGAAAGCCGAGTTTTTAAAGCGCCCGGAAGCCGATGTGCACTTTGTTTGTAACGATGGTCATGTCATTGATGAGATGCTCGAGCACACCTTGGCAACGGGTGAACGAGTAAATCGTGACGTAAAAATTGTCGCGCTGTGTCCTAACTTACATGGTGACGAGCCAATGGCTGAATTCTCGCTTACTCTTTCGATAAAAAAAGCAGCCCAACAAAGAAAAGAGGCTGCCTAGTGGTTTGTGGCTCGCTTGTTTAAAGGCGGTGGCTTAATTGAGTTCAATCTTCTCGATAGAGACGATTTTGGAGCGATTTAAGACCACTTTCCAGCGGTAATAAACAGGCTCATCGGTGTGGTTGTCCTCTTTGACAATCACATTGAGCAAATGACGTTTCTCTACTGACTCTTTGGTTACTTGACCTTCATTTAAACGGTAAACTCGGTTTGAGCTTTTATCCATCAAGCGGATGATAGGGCGTAAACTGATGTTCAATGTTTCTCTCGTTTGTTCGTAACCACTCAAGAAAAGAGAGGTCGCCATTTCGGTTTTCTCGTGATAATGAAGAATCTGCTCTTCACGTTGAACGACGCGTTTTTTACGTATTCTTTGAATCTTATCCGGCAAGCTACTTAAGGTACGATAATCGAGCCACTCCAATTTTTTGCCAACCACTTTTTTCGTCGTTGGATCAACATACTTCTTACGCCATTTTGGCTTGCCTTTACGGATCCATCGCCACATGGCATCGCGTAAATCATCTTTAAAGATTTCTCGTAAAGCGTAAATAAAAGACATCGCGATAATGAATGAGGCAGAAATTTCCCCCAGATAATCGCGAGCGAGAATCACTGTCGAGGTCACGACAACCATCACTAAACCGGTTGCAATACCTTTGATAGCGCGCTTAATGTTGTTACCCATCGATATGGTTTCTTCACGAAGCACGATAGGGTGTTCAATCAATCGCCTTAGCAAGCGCATTTTGTTAGATAGGCGAGTAACGTCTTCAACGACTCTTGATGAGTTGTATTTGTTGAGTTTACGATGGGCTTGCTCTTTCTCACATAGCGTGATCAGACGCTTTTTGATCGTGCCATAGTCGCCTTCACGTGGTAGATGGGCCACCAGTGACAGGAACTTTTGCTCGGTATACCAAGACAGATAGTTATCGATGTTAACGTAGTAGCGTTTTAAGTTCTCTTCATAAGGAATAGAACGCCGCAAGCGCTTTAAGATCTCAAGCGTGAGCTCGATAACTTCGTCCACTTCATCTTCCGTTACGGAGTTGTTCTCATGCTTGTTTAAACTTGCTACCGCTTTGTCTAGCGCGATAACGTATTGGTAAGCGAACAAACTCAAACTTACTCGGTATTGCTGATTCGACAGGCGTCCACGTTTGGCAAGTCGACTGTGTACTAGCGGAAGAAGGATTTCAGTACTGTAATAAGATCGTTGCTGTGTGATTGAGGTGTAATAAAATTCGGATTCACTGATGATATCGGCGTTTAAACCAAGCTCACCAGGTATAAAAAAGTAAATATCTAGGTCGACACTTTTGCTCTTTGCGAGTGCATGACTGATTTTTAATGTTATTGAGTCTTGTTTATCGACGGTGACCAAAGAAAGCTCCTGACTTTGCTAAAGCATTCTTAACTTATGCGTTCCGTTGAGCAGGTAAGTATAAGAGTGCTAAAAGAGTGACTGGGGCATATAGCTGAACGACAACAGCATAACAGAGCACTATGCTTTTCTCTCTGATTTTCTTGTTAGTTTAGGTATAATTCCACGTAAATTTAAAAAGAGACAAAATCAATGATTAAAATTGGTCAAATTAACAGCTTAGAAGTCATTAAAAAGGCTGATTTTGGCGTATTTCTGGATGGCGATGATTACGGTTCTGTTCTACTACCTAGTAAGTATGTACCAGAGGGTACTGAAATTGGTGAGCATGTAGACGTATTTCTGTACTTCGATTCAGAAAGCCAACTTGCTGCGACCATTGAAAGACCAATTGCCCAAGTGGGTGAGTGGGGTTTAATGAAGATTGAGGGTGTGAATGCGACAGGTGCTTTTGTAAATTGGGGCATCAAAGAAAAGGACTTACTGATTCCTTTTAGTGAGCAACGCACTCGCTTCTCTGCCGGACAAACCATTTTAGTGTATGTTTATACCGACAAAGCGTCAGGTCGCATTGTTGGTACGACTAAGTTCAATAAATGGTTAGATAAAACTCCAGCGAATTATGAAGTTAACGAGCAAGTTGATTTGATCATCGCAGAGCGTAGTCAACTTGGTTATAAAGCTATCGTTAACGGTAAGCATTGGGGCATGATTTTCCCATCGGATGTTTTTGGTAAGCTTTACATCGGTAAAAAGCTGAAAGGCTTTATTAAGCACATTCGTGAAGATGGCAAAATCGACCTTGCTCTACAAAAAGTCGGTGTGGCGAAAATGGACGATCTTTCTAGTAAGATCCTTGACCTGCTAGAGAAGAAAGGCGGATTTTTGCCTTTGAATGACAAGTCGTCTCCTGAAGCGATTTTTGATGCTTTCCGCACAAGTAAAGGGACTTATAAAAAGACCATCGGTGGCTTATACAAGCAGGGTAAAATTGTCATTGAGAAAGACGGTATTCGTCTAGCGTAGTCCAAACTCACGTAAAGCGGATCTACAGCCAAAAAAACGGCCCAAACTTTTCCTTTTTTTGGGCCTAGGGGAAACGGCTCCGCAGAGCCTGCGCTAAACTTGTCCAACAATAATTTTGTTGGTGAACATAGAGAGAAATGCCACATCAAAGCATTACTTTGATACAACTAGTTTAGTACAGCGTGTCCGGATCGCTAGCGAGCCCACTTGCTTTCATACTTACGAACTAAAAGGCCATCGCAAATACGATGGCTTTTCATTTATTTATGGTTCGTTACGTCTTTTAAAATAAGTTCTTATCTCGTACTAATTCGCGAGGGAGGCCATTCTTTATTCGGTTGCTTACCCACTTGCCAAGGCCAATAACTGCACCTTGATAGGTGACAAGCACTTCGCCTTTACCTGTTTTCATTCCCTCAGGAATGGTTTGTGGGCGAACATCACGCCCCATGTACCATTCGCGCGCTTCTTCAATACTGAGTTCAATGGCGTTGCTTTCAGAACCTGTCGCCAGGGCAGTCGCGACTTGGTGTTGCCAACGGTAGCCATTTTTATGGGCTTCCGCGATCTTTATACCCATACGGGAGAAGCGTAATTCGCCGATCATCGCTTCTAAAGCATTAGGGAACAGCCAGACATCTTTATCGCGAAGCCATACAGAACTGTCATTTGGAAGTTTAATACCTAACGCGCTTTGGAGTTGTTGAGCAATTTCTGTCGATTCTTTTTTTGAAGTTTTAGCAAAGGGGAATTTCCCCATGCGCTTTTTGACTTCTGGCGCCTCAACAGCAGCCAGTTTGCGAATTCTTGCAACAAAGAACCCTTCACAGTCGTAGACCTGCGGGAAAATATGCAAAAAGCCTTCTTCAGTTAGAGCTGCCTCTGCGTTTTCAAACAAGTTCTCAAGGCTTTCAAACTCTACAGCATCCCCAAAGGTTTCTTTCAAGTGATGACAAACTTGTTGGTTTTCTTCTGTACTGAGCGTACATGTTGAGTAAACCATCACACCACCGGGCTTTAATGCATGGAAGGCGCTTTCAATAAGATCTTTCTGCGTGTCAGCGATGTCGAGTACGGAAGCTTGCGTCCAGTTTTTCATCGCATCTTCGTCTTTGCGAACGGTGCCTTCTCCAGAGCAAGGCGCGTCGAGCAAAACCGCATCAAATTGTTCTGGTAGCCAACCGCCAAAAACGCGTCCATCGAAGTTACTTAGTGCGGCGTTACGTACCCCACAACGTTCCACATTAGCGTGCAGTACTTTTACACGACTTGCGGCGTATTCATTGGCCACAAGTACACCTTCGTTGTTCATTAAAGCTGCAATTTGAGTGGTTTTTGAGCCGGGAGCGGCTGCGGTATCTAACACGGCATCGTAAGATTCATCATTCATAAACAGAGCAGATACCGGCATCATCGAACTGGCTTCTTGAATGTAGAATAAGCCAGACATGTGTTCTGCTGTGTTGCCTAATGGTACAACTGACTCATCCGCTTCAATCCAAAAACCTGTGTCACACCAAGGCACAGGAGAAAGCTTCCAGCCTTTTGTTTCTGCTCGTTCTAGAAACGCTTCAACACTGATCTTCAACGTATTAACTCGAATACTTTTGCGCAGTGGCTTTTGGCACGAAGCAATAAAGTCTTCCATGTTGAGGTGAGCAGGAAGGATGGTTTGGATTTTTTCCAGAAACGCGTCTGGGATGTAAACATTAGGATGCAATGTGGGATCTCGTTTGCAGAATTTGTGGCAAATAATATACGAAAGCGAAGCAGAAACGAATAGTGACAAGGGCCGAGCAATAAAAAAGAGCAGCGATTGCTGCTCTTTTAAAGTGATCAAACTTCAATTGTACGTGAATTGAGCTTTATTCTACGGCTTAGGAATCGCTGTACGCCATTGAGTCCAACCTTCTTCAGCTTGTGGATACAAAAAGAAAGATTGCCCACTCTTTGCCGCTGGTGGAATAGTCGATTGCTCTGGCGTTGAAAACGCAATTCCTCCGCGAACTAAACTATCAAAGGTTCCCGCTTTGATGTTAGCGCCGGTAAGCCCGATGGAAACATCTACTCCTGAAACATTCCAGAACACACTGTTTTGACGAACGAGGTAAGCATATTCAGGCTGTATTTTGATAGTCGTGACGATGCGATCAGCAAATTCTCCTAGGCTTACGTCGGTCACTTGGCCAACTTCCATCTGGCGGTAAAGAATAGGGGTACCGACTTGTACTGAGCCTCTTTGTTCACTTTGTAACGTAAACATGATTCCATGCACGCGTTCTGAACTATTTTTTATTTGAAAATCAAATTTAGCTTTACCTTTACCTGGTTCAACACTGATGGATTTCGAAACCAACGCCCCGAGGTTTTTAACGCCACCTAAACCAATTTCTGGTTCAGTTAGCCAAAAATGTGAGCCTTCAACCGCAATGTTTTCTACGTATTCAGGTAGGATTCTTGCAGTGACTTCAACCATGTTACGACGAAAATTCGGTACAACCAGAGTGATTTCACCAACTTTAACACCTTGATATTCAATCGGCATTCCTTTAGCAATCTCTTGCGAACCGTCGGTTTCTAAAGCAATGACGCGCCCAAACTTGCGAGCGGTTTTTTGATCAGAATACAGCTTCCAGTTTTCTCCGATTTTGTTTTCAACGCCTGGCACGGAGTCAAAAGCGATGCCACCTTCGATTAACGACTTCAAAGGGTGTGCTTTCACACTGACGCCAGCTAATGATGCATCTATCTCAATCCCTGAACGATTCCAAAAAACGGTTTGTGGCGTTACAAGATAAGCGAAGCGGTTTTCGATAGTAGCCTTAATTAGTACTCCGCCATCAACTAGTTGGAAATCGGAGACGTTACCAACTGGAAGATTACGATAGAGTAGAGGACTGCCTTTGGAAATCGGCGGCAATTCAGAAGCAAATAGTGTTAGCGCCCTAGAGCCACTTTGATTGTACTGCGCCAATTCAGCCAATGATTCATTTTGGAACAGTTGATACTCTTTTTGAATATCCTGCTTGCCTTCGCTCACAAAACTAATTGACCCGGTTAACAACTGCTTTGCTGGAGGAACGGTAACGCTGAGCCCGGATTCAGTTAACTCTGCTGATGCACTGCCGGTTACATAAAAACGATTGTTTGATTTGATCAGATGTTTGTATTCATGGTCAATCAATACATCCATAAATACTTCGTGTTGTGATTTTTTATCTTCCTTAACTAGGCCCACTTTGATGATTGAACCAACAACGATGCCTTTATAAAGTACATTGGCACCGCTATCTAGGCCAAACGAATTGTCGGATACCAAACGAATCGCGATGGACTTTTCTTGCTGCTGGTTAAACACGTTTTTACGAATGGCAGTAAAGCGGCGAGAGCGTTCACCCGCGCCCGGCACGATCGTTAAGAAGTTTCCTCGCACTAAATTAGCAATGTTTTCAACACCTGAAAGGGACACTTTTGCTTCTTCTAAGACAAATCGAGTACCTGTCGTCAGCATGTCACTAAAAGCGGGTTGAATTGCCGCTGACGCCAATATCACTTCTCGGCCTTCGGAAAGGCTCAAGTCCGTAACTTGGCCAATTTCGATTCCGCGATACATAATTGGAGCGCCTTCTCCGCTGATCTTGCTGTCATCAGGTAGGACGATTTTAACCGCGATGCCTCGACCAGCAGTTTTCAAATCTTTATACAAACGGAACTCGGTGTTCTCTTCTACAGGCTCACCATCATCCGGAGAGTCGACGGCGATGGCGCCACCTAGTAAGGCACTCATGCTTTCTAGTCTTACATCGACACCTTCAAAACCGATGCTGGCACCAATTCCACTGACGTTCCAGAATCGACTGCGGTTGTTAATGATATGTCGGTATTGATCCTGAATGTTGGCTTGAATAGTGATAGATTTTGCATCTTCATCTAGCTGGTAACTGTACACTTCACCGATTGGGATTTTCCTATAAACAATTTGAGAGCCAACCGATACACCACCTAAATCACGGCTTTTGAGCTTAATATTCAAACCTTGAGAAACGCGTAAATCTGTTGGGGCAGAGTCTAACGCATGGAATGTTGTCTCAAACTCTTGACCATCTCCGGGTTGAATCGAGATGTAGTTACCTGAGACGAGCGCATCCAGTCCGGAAACTCCCGTTAGACTAGCTGTTGGTTTTACTAACCAAAAGCGTGTTTTATCGTTCAGTAACTTTGCAGCTTCAGGATAGATATCAGCATCGACATAAATACTGCCGAGATCTTCGGTGAGGTTAATGTCTCTTACCATGCCGACTTCTAATCCTTGGTAACGGATAGTGGTTCGGCCGGCGACAAGACCAGCGGCATCAGAAAAATAGATTTGCACTCGTTGTCCTGCATCGTGTATCGACTTCACAACAAGCCAGCCAGCTAAGACCATGGTCAAAATTGGCAACAGCCAAAGAGGAGATATGCCTTTACTCCGCTTTACATCTGGTACGTATGACGTTTGAGAACTGTTCTGATCACTCATTCATTGACTCTTTTTCTGATTGTTTTGGGCTTGTTTGGTCCCAGATTAGCCTTGGATCAATACTTTCTGCTGCAAGCATGGTCAATACAACGACAACACCAAATGCTACCGCGCCATATCCTGGTGTGAAATCCAGTATCTGACCACGATCGACTAACGTCATCATGATAGAAATAACAAACAAATCCATCACAGACCATTTACCGATCCATTTAACAACAAAGTAAACCATCATTCGTTGTCTCTTAAACACCGAACGTTTGAATTGGATGCAAAGCATGATGTAGGCGAGCCCAAGTATTTTAATCACCGGGACAACGATACTGGCAACAAAAATGATCGCAGCGATTCCATACATGCCGCTTTTTACCAAACCAGCCACGCCTGAAAAAATAGTGTCCTCCAAACGCTTACCATTGGTAAGCAAGATGGAAATAGGGATCAGGTTAGCGGGGAAGATGGCGACCGTTGCTGCGATGAGGTAAGCCCATGTTTTCTGAATGGAGTTTGGCTTGCGATGATATAACTCGTGATGACAACGCTGGCAATGGTCACCTTCAGGCTGGGACAAGTGGCATTCATGGCAATGCACATCTTTATGCTCAAAAGCATATAAACTTTCTGGCTTCCAAGCTTCCCAATAACGACGCACGCTGATTCTTGAAACTAACAAAACGGTAAATATCTGCAAAAGAACCAGACCAATTAACCCTGGACCGACGAAAATGTCGGAATAATCTTGGAGTTTAAAACAGGAAATGGCGATGCTAACTAAGAACACATCCAACATAACCCAATGCTTCAAATGTTGAATTAGCCACAGTGAGATACGAAGCCCACGGAACCATCGTTGATGTAAAGAAATATGCGCCGTTACCACTGAAACACAAACCGTCAGTGGCGCAAGAGAGCTACAAAATAGAATGAGCAATGAAAGAAGAACAAATCCTTCTTCCATCAATGTGATCATCCCTGAAGGTAGGGTTGCCGGAATCATCACACCAAAGAGTCGGATGCTAATAAAGTTAAAAAAGTGCGATGGAATAAATAGTAGGATGCAGGTTATCGCGACGGCTAGATTACCAGAGAGGCTAGGGCTACCTCCGCGATATAATTGCGTACCACAACGAGGGCAGTGTGCATTTTTGCCATGGGGTAAGTCGACGATGTCGACAGGCAATTCACAACCTTGGCACAAACGTACGTTATTGGGTTGCATGGCGTGCTTAGACAGAGAGGTCATAACGACCTCTCTAGCTTGAACGATTTAAGCGTGGGACTGTATGCCCCCATATAAGGTTTGATATAAGCCTTCTTGCTCAACTAACTCACCATGAGTACCTGTTTGCGTCACTTTCCCATCTTCAAGCACGTAGATCAAATCGGCTTGTTTAACAGCGGATAGTCGGTGCGCAACGATTAATGTTGTTCTACCACGTAAGAACTCGGTCAGTGCTTTGTGTAAAGCCGCTTCAGTAGCGGTATCTAGCGCAGACGTGGCTTCGTCTAAAATTACAAATTGAGGATTACTCAGCACCATTCTGGCAATGGCAAGCCGTTGTCGTTGACCTCCTGACAAACGAATGCCATTACGACCAACTTGAGTATCCAAGCCGTGGTTAAGTTGAGAAATTACATCTTGCAGCTGAGCCACTTCAAGCGCACGCCAAAGTGACATTTCGTCAAAATTCCCACCAAGCGTTAGATTATGCCTCAAGGTGTCGTTAAATAGTATAGGTTGCTGTAATACCACGGCAATTTTGTCGCGAATTACTTCAAAGCCAATATCTTCTGTTAATTCATCATTAAAGCGAATGCTACCGGAGTTTTGACGGTAAACCCCAATAAGTAATTGTATCAAGGTCGACTTACCACCGCCGCTTGCACCAACTAACGCCACTTTCTTTCCTGCCGGCATATGTAAAGAAAGATTATCTAGGACTTTGTTTTCATTATTGTAAGAGAAATTAATGTTTTCTACTTTAACGTCAACTTCTCTACCTTCTTTGAAAGGATTTACCTTAGGAACCGGTCTCTGCTCTTCTTCTAACTCTAATAAGTCGTTGATGCGTTTTAATGCGGCTTTAGCGCTGTACCAAGAAAACTGAATCCCAAGCAACTCTTGAACAGGAGACAGCATGAACCATAGGTAACCAAAAACGGCAAATATTTGGCCAATAGTAAGGTCACTGAACATGACCATTAACATTGCGACAGCTCTGAATAATTCAAAGCCGATCAAAAAGAGAAGGAAAGAAACGCGACCAGCCGCTTCAGATTGCCAAGCATACTTGTCTGCATCAACGCGAACTTGGTTCGCACTGTCTTTGAGTTGTTGGAGGAATTCTCGCTCTTTATTGGCTGCGCGTAGTTGGTAGATTCCATCTAATGTTTCAACCAAACGGTTTTGGAAAATTTCAAAAGAATGATTTTCCTTCCGTTTCAGATGTTTAACCATACTGCCTAGTTTACGTGAGAAGTAAATGACAATAGGGTTAACTAACAGGATAAACAGACCAAGTCGCCAATCGAGCCAAAGTAGAACGATAGCAGTACCAATAACAGTCAGAAAACTGATAACGAATTTTGCTAACGTAGAACCAATAAATTTATCAATGGTCTCAATGTCAGTGATAAGGTGTGCGTTGATTCCTCCGCTACCTTTGGTTTCGTATTGTCGGATGCTGATACGGCCGAGCTTGTCGATCATTTTACTGCGCATCTCAAACGTGATGGTTTTTGAAACAAGCGTAAATTGTCGGCTTTGAAGGATATTTAATCCTTGGCTCGCAGCTCGCATAAGAACAACCAAGAACAGGGTGAAGAAAATATAGCCTGTCGGAGTGTGCCACGCTTCAGGGAGAATGGCATTCATGGCATCTAAGCCTTTTGCAGGTTGGTCCAATAAGACCTCATCAACCATCAAAGGCATGAGGAGGGGAATTGGAACACTAATCAAGGTTGCAAGCACCGCTATCAAGTTCGCTATGATCAGCTTGGACTTGTGCTTTTTTACTTGTGTTATCAACCAAGAACGGCTAATAGTGTCATTTTTCAGAAGCATTGTAATTGAGAATAAGTCCTATTATAAAGTAGGGCTGCATTTTAGCGCCATACATTGAGAATGGAAGCTTTTATAGTAAGTAGGAAGTTAATATGAACTTAGAACAATACCAGAGACTAACCAAACAAGCTGTTGCTCTAATTGAGTCTGAACCAGACTTTATTGCGAACCTAGCAAACTTGAGCTCATTGCTTTTCATGGAACTTGACGATCTTAACTGGGCAGGCTTTTACCTAACAAAAGGTGAAGAGCTTATTCTTGGTCCGTTCCAAGGAAAACCAGCTTGTGTTCGTATCCCAATGGGTCGAGGCGTCTGCGGTACTGCTGCACAAACTAATACTATACAAAGAGTATACGACGTTCACGAATTTGAGGGGCATATTGCGTGCGATGCAGCGAGCAATTCAGAAATTGTGATTCCATTTTCTATTAATGGAAAGGTGGTTGGTGTACTTGATATTGATAGTCCAAGTATTGGCCGATTTAATGAAACAGACGAAGAAGGTCTCACTCATTTCATGGTTGAAGTAGAAAAGCTGCTTAATTCACACGCGAACGACGCATAAATTAGCCTTCGAGTGTGGTTTTTCCTTGGCATGTCACTATAATACGAGAATATTTTTTCTTAATGCTCGCGGAAATCCGCTCAAATCAGGACCCCTCATGACTGAAAAGTTAAAAAACAGCAAAGAAGTTATTGCATATATTGCTGAATGTTTCCCTAAGTGCTTTACTTTAGAAGGTGAAGCAAAACCTCTGAAAATTGGTATTTTTCAAGATCTTGCGGAACGTCTAAATGAAGACGAAAAAGTAAGCAAAACACAGCTTCGTGCAGCGTTAAGACAGTACACTTCATCATGGCGTTACCTACACGGTGTAAAACCAGGTGCAGTACGTGTAGACCTAGATGGCAACCCTTGTGGTGAGCTAGAAGAAGAGCACGTTGAACACGCGAAAGCGACACTTGCAGAAAGCAAGGCGAAAGTTCAGGCTCGTCGTAAAGAACAAGCACAAAAAGCTCGTGAAGAAGGTAAGGCGAAAGCGAAACCTGCGGCTAAAAAGCCTCAACAGCCTCGTCGTACTAATAAACCAAAAGTACAAAAACCAACTAAGCCTGTAGAAACGCGCGCTCTAAATGCTGATGAAATCACAGTAGGTAACGCAGTTAACGTGAACATGGGCAAAGGAAACATGGCAGCGACCATTGTTGAAATCAATAAGGATGATGTACGTGTTCAACTTGCTAACGGCCTACAAATGGTTGTGAAAGCGGAGCACTTGCGCGCATAAAGGAGATACTCCTACGCATGAATTGCCGTTCAAAAGTGACCCTGATTGCTGCTAGCTTATGGCTAGCAGCATCAGCTCAGGCTCTTGAAGCCAAACTACATAAAGATGACCTGCCGGTTCTTTCTCCTGAAGTTCAGCATGAAACAGCTAGCAAACGAGTCACCTCGCGATTTACCCGCTCTCATTATAAGCACTTCAGCCTCAATGATGATTTCTCTAAAGCGATATTTGAACGCTATGTAGAGTTGCTTGATTACAATAGAAATATTTTCACTCAAGCAGACATCGATTCATTTAAAAATTGGTCAGTCGAGCTTGATGATCAGCTTAAATCGGGCAACAACCAAATTGCTTTTGATGTTTACAACCTCTCAATGCAGAAGCGTTTCGATCGTTTTGCTTATGCGTTAACTCTACTCGATGAAGAGATCAAGTTTGATACCGATGACGAGATAGAGTTAGACCGCTCTGACGCCGCATGGCCAAAAGACGAAGCAGAGCTCAACGAGTTGTGGCGCAAGCGTGTGAAATATGACGCGTTAAATCTGAAACTGACTGGCAAAGAGTGGCCAGAGATTAAAGAAGTTTTAGAGAAGCGTTATAACAACGCGATGAAGCGCATCACACAGACCAACAATGAAGACGCATTTCAGTTGTATATGAATGCCTTCGCGCGACAGGTTGACCCTCATACAAGCTACCTTTCTCCACGTAATGCCGAGCAATTCCAATCGGAAATGAACCTTTCTCTAGAAGGCATCGGCGCCGTTTTGCAAATGACAGACGATTACACAGTAATTCGTTCACTTGTTGTTGGCGGTCCGGCATCAAAGAGTAAGCAACTTGGTGAAGGGGACCGAATCACTGGTGTTGGACAAGACGGTGAAGAAATTGTCGACGTGATCGGTTGGCGTCTGGATGATGTTGTTCAGTTAATCAAAGGCCCTAAAGGCACAAAGGTTAATCTACAGATCTTGCCAGAAGGTAACGATGCTAAGAGTTACATTGTCACAATTGTTCGTGACAAAGTTCGCTTAGAAGATCGTGCGGTTAAGTCAGAAATCATCGAAAAAGACGGTAAGAAGATTGGTATTTTAGAAGTACCAAGTTTCTACGTCGGCTTATCGAAAGACACCGATAAATTACTAGCTGAGTTGAAAACCAAAAACGTTGACGGCGTAATCGTTGATCTACGTAACAATGGTGGTGGTGCGCTAACAGAAGCGACGGCATTGACAGGTTTATTCATTAAAGAAGGTCCTGTAGTTCAAGTTCGTGACAGCTATGGCCGCATCAAGGTGAATGCCGATACCGATGGAAAAGTGAGTTATGATGGCCCATTGACGGTGTTGATTAACCGCTACAGTGCTTCAGCATCTGAAATTTTTGCAGCGGCAATGCAAGATTATAATCGTGCAATCATCTTAGGTGAAAACTCTTTCGGTAAAGGTACAGTTCAGCAACATCGTTCACTGAATCATATTTACGATCTTTTCGATAAAGAGCTAGGCTACGTTCAGTACACGATTCAGAAGTTTTATCGTATTGACGGTGGAAGTACGCAAAATCGTGGTGTTGCACCAGATATTTCGTACCCAACGCCAATTGAGGCTTCTGAAACAGGTGAAAGTGTTGAAGACAATGCTTTACCTTGGGATCAGATTGATAAAGCACAATATCAAACGTTTCCAAGTAACGACGCCTTAGTTGAAAAACTTACTGCTCTTCATAACAAGCGTATTTCTGATGAAATGGAGTTCCGCTTTATCAATGAAGACATCGAGAAATATCGTAAAGAAAAAGACGATAATACTTTGTCTTTGAACGAAAAAGTTCGTAAAGCTGAATCGGATAAAGCGGAAGCCCTTCGATTACAACGCATAAATGAACGTCAAGTTGCTTTGGGTAAAAAAGCATTCAAAACATTGGATGACATACCAAAAGATTACGAGGCTCCTGATGTTTATTTAGATGAGTCTGTCGCGATTATGGTCGATCTACTTAAGCAGGAAAATCAGTCATAATAACTGGCAATTTAGAATAAAAAGAGTGAGTCTTTCAGATTCACTCTTTTTTTATGCCTTTTTGTCTTCCGTTGTCTCGATATCGAGCAAGATATTCGCTTATTTTCCCCCAATAATTTACGTGATCTACATCTAAAATTTCGCGAAAGTGAAGACTACTGGCTAAGCTAAAAGAAAATGATAAGGATGCCGATATGAAGTGGTTCTTTATTTTACTTAGCTTTTGCTGCTTTAGTGTGGTTGGTGGAGAAAACACCAGAGAAGATGAATTAAGTCACTTTGACACGCCGTTTCTCATCGGAGACTGGTATTTAATGAACCCAAACCCCGAAGAGTCGGCTGAAAACTTTCGCGCGATCAAACTCTCATTAGGTTCTGACTACAGCTTTTCTATTGATATTCAAAAGAAAGACTATTCCGTTGACCATTGGGAAGGGCTGTATAATGCAAATGAAGACACAATCGTTCTTGGTTTAAACACCGACGAGCCTCAAATTTATGCCTATCGCAACAACCATAATACGCTTGATCTTAATGGTGTAACGTTCACTAAAGGATTATCTAATTCACTTGCAGGTATTTGGTCTAGCTCTCACGTATCTGGCGACGGTCTTGTGGCCAACAACATTAATCAGATGGATTTGATACTTCAACCTGATTTCGTGTTCATGTTTAGGGTTTCGAACGAAGAAGGGGATGAGTCCATCAAACAAGGTGTGTTTTACACAGAAGATGAGTTTTTGGTTCTGCTGTATGAAAATGGCGAGCATGGAACCACGTATAAGCTCAACAAGAATGAGCTAACGATCGAAGATTCCAATGGTGATATGTACGCCGTACTCAATAGAGTTACGCCATGATGCCTTTAACATGCGCCAAATTACGCGTGCGTACGGTAAGTCATTAATGTTGTTTAAATGTTAATCAAAAAACGGAGCTAGAGCACTAAAAGCTCCGTTTTTTGATGGAAAGACTTGTATTCTGATACCACAACCCCTACAAATAGCTTATATAGTGATACCAGAACTGCATTTTTGATCATGCAGTCTGGTATTTTTGTTGTTCGACATACAAGGATTTATGCTCATGTCTCAAGCTCCCCTGGCCAAATATCGTAAAGATTATAAAGAGCCATCTCATGCGATTACTGATATCGATCTTACTTTTGATCTATATGACAATGACACAATCGTTACGGCGGTATCAAAAGTTGCTCAAAAAGGCGATACAACAACGCTAGAACTCGATGGCGAAGGGCTTGAGCTACGCGCTGTAAAAGTAAATGGTGAGGATTGGGCTCATCACGAGGTGAAGGAGTCATCGCTGGTACTGACCGATCTTCCATCCGAGTTTGAACTTGAAATCGTCACCAAAATTGATCCTGAAGCGAATACAGCACTCGAAGGTTTGTACAAATCAGGCGGCGCATTTTGTACTCAGTGTGAGGCTGAGGGCTTCCGCCGTATCACGTACTATCTAGACCGTCCGGATGTTCTAGCAAAATACACAACAAAAGTGATCGCAGATAAAGCGGCTTACCCATATTTGCTGAGCAATGGTAACCGAATTGCAGAAGGTGATGCAGAGAACGGTCGTCATTGGGTTCAATGGCAGGATCCGCATCCAAAACCAGCTTACTTGTTCGCCCTTGTTGCAGGCGACTTTGATGTATTGCGTGACAAATATACAACGATGTCAGGTCGCAGTGTTGATTTAGAAATCTTTGTTGATAAAGGTAACTTAGATCGTGCAGGTCATGCGATGACATCGCTGATCAACTCGATGAAGTGGGATGAGGAACGCTTTGGCCTGGAATACGATCTGGATATTTACATGATCGTTGCTGTTGATTTCTTCAACATGGGTGCAATGGAAAACAAAGGCTTGAACATTTTTAACTCAAAATATGTTCTGGCGAACGATCAAACTGCGACAGATCGTGATTATTTAGGCATCGAAGCTGTGATAGGTCATGAGTACTTCCACAACTGGACTGGCAACCGTGTCACTTGTCGTGATTGGTTCCAACTAAGTCTAAAAGAGGGCTTAACCGTATTCCGTGACCAAGAATTCTCTTCTGACTTAGGCTCTCGTGCTGATAACCGTATTGATAACGTACGTATTATTCGTGGTCCTCAATTTGCGGAAGATGCAAGCCCAATGTCTCACCCGATTCGTCCTGACAAAGTCATTGAGATGAATAACTTCTACACGCTAACGGTGTATGAAAAGGGCAGCGAAGTTATTCGCATGTACCATACACTCCTTGGCGAAGAGGGCTTCCAAAAAGGAATGAAACTTTATTTTGAACGTCACGATGGTACCGCCGCGACGTGTGAAGACTTTGTTTCTGCAATGGAAGATGCCACCGGTGTTGATTTAAAACAGTTCCGTTTGTGGTACAGCCAATCGGGTACACCAACGCTACGCGTAAATAGCGAATACAACGCTGATGCAAAAACTTACGCACTAACGGTAGAGCAATTTACGGAGCCGACGCAAGACCAAACAGAAAAACAAGCGCTGCATATTCCGTTCGATATCGAGTTGTATGATTCGAAAGGTCGAGTTATCCCACTGGTGATTAACGGTGAATCTGTTCATAACGTGCTGGATATTAAACAAGATAAGCAAACGTTCGTATTTGAAAATGTCGAAGAACAGCCAGTGCCATCTTTGTTGCGTGAATTCTCGGCACCAGTCAAATTAGAATACGATTACAGCGATGACGAGTTAGTCTTCTTGATGAAGCACGCAACGAACGATTTTGCTCGATGGGACGCTAGCCAAATGCTATTGGCTAAATACATTCGTCAGAATGTGAAAAATATTCAAGCGGGACAAGAAGTATCGCTTTCTGAAGGTGTGATAGATGCTTTCCGCGGTGTGCTGTTGGATGAAACGCTTGAGCCAGCTTTCATTGCTCAAGTTTTCTCTATGCCTTCAATCAATGAGATTACTGGTTGGTACCAGCAAATTGATATCGATGCCGTAGACAAAGTGCTAAACAGCATTACAGTGTCACTTTCTAAGGAATTAGAAGATGAGCTAAGTGCGACTTATCACACGCTTAAGCAAACAGAGTATACGATCGACCATGCTGCTATTGGCAAGCGTGCTTTACGTAACCGTTGCCTTCAGTACCTAGCATATACGGAAAAAGGTAATGATTTAGTCAACGCGCAGTACGCATCTGCAAATAACATGACAGATACGATTGCTGCGATGAGTGCCGCAAATAACGCTCAGCTCGAGTGTCGTGAAGCACTTATGGCTGATTATAGCGATAAATGGAAGCACGATGGTTTGGTTATGGATAAGTGGTTTGCACTTCAAGGTAGCAATCCTGCAGAGGATGCTCTTGAAAAAGTAAAAGCAACCATGAACCACGAAGCATTTAGTTTGAAAAATCCGAACCGTACGCGCAGCTTAATTGGCTCGTTCTTAAGTGCGAACCCTGTACGTTTCCATGATAAATCCGGTGTAGGTTACCAGTTTGCCGGTGAAATTCTTCGCCAACTAAATGATTCGAACCCACAAGTAGCTTCTCGAATGATTGATCCTTTGCTTAAGTTCCGTAAATACGATGAAGCTCGCCAAGCAATGATTCGTGCAGAACTTGAAAAGCTCAAAGCAATGGATAATCTTGCTAAAGATCTATTCGAAAAAGTGACTAAAGCACTAGACGAATAGTAAACAACACAATAGGGTGGTCATTTAGACCACCTTATTTGTTTATGTCACTTAGTTTTCACTTCATGAACTATTACTACTTCAATCTCAACATTTCATATCAAACGTTTTTATCTCATTATTCTGGTGCGGCAAGTGTTGTTCAAGTTGTCACACACAACGGTTTGCGTTTGCAGTTACCCGCCGCGAGATTTAGACCATTTCTTAGTCAATTGGGCGTTAGAGGCCAGTTTAGACTAACAACTGACCAAAATAATAAGTTTCTTAAGTTAGAAACTCTGTGATGTATTGTATTTGCAGAGAGTTAAATAGGAATCTTAGTCACAGAATCGGACATTTCACCTCTTACCACTACGATTAGTTGTTAAACATTTGTAATTATGCTTTTACAATGGGCACATGCATTACCTATGCTTAGTTTCTAAGGTAACAACCTAGCTACTAAGTCCCCCTACAAAACAACAATTCTAATGTGGAGTGTGAATATGACCGCGCGTGAAAATGTAGTGCCGGTTCTGCTTGAAAAGGTTTACCAACTGATTCAAGACAAACTCGAGCTTTCTCACCAAACGCTTGTAACTAAACTTGCTCAACACTTATTCAGTAACATTGCTGATGATGATCTAATTCAGCGAAACGAATCCGACCTTTATGGTGCTGTCGTTAGTCTTTGGCACCATATCAATGAAAAAAAACCAGAAGAGATTTCGGTTCGAGTATTTAACCCGACCGTAAGTCGTCAAGGCTGGCAATCCACACACACAATCGTAGAAATTGTTGTTCCAGATAGTCCATTCTTAGTGGACTCAGTCAAAATGGCTTTAGCACGTTTGGATCTTGTTTGTCACCTAATGTTGAATAACCCAACACAGATTCAGCGTGATAAAAAAGGCCAAGTTACAGACGTAAACGGTGAGGGTGGTGTTCTTCAATCACTTTTCCACATAGAGGTAGACCGCCTTACTAGTAAAGACGAGATGCAAGCGCTTAAAGAAGAGCTGTTAAGAATTCTATCTGATACTCGCTTAGTCGTTGATGACTGGAAGCAGATGGTTGATAAGCTTAAGTTTGTTACTGATGAACTTGAGAAAAATAAAGATCGTGTTTCTATCCAAACTGATCGTATGGATGAAACGATCGCATTTCTTCGTTGGCTAGAAGATCATAACTTTACCTTTATGGGTTATAAAGATTATGACTTAAAAGAGGTCAATGGTGATACCGAACTTGTTCCTGCTAAAGAAAAAGGACTAGGTCTGTTTGCTGATGACAAGCGCGTGCGTAGCGTCAAGCTCTCTGAATTATCAGATTCAGCGCGATTAGAAGCGAAAAAACCATACGCTCTGATCATCACCAAAGGTAACAAAGCATCTCGTATCCACCGTCCGGCTTATACTGATTACATCGGTATTAAGAAGTTTGATGAAAACGGTAAAGTAATAGGTGAGCATCGCTTTACTGGTTTATATACCTCCGCCGTTTACAACCAAGCGGTACAAAGTATTCCTCTGATCCGTGAAAAAGTTGACCGTATCCTTGAAGCAAGTGGATACCGTCACGGATCATACTCATACAAAGCATTGCACAATATCTTAGAAAACTACCCACGCGACGAGTTGCTTCAAGCTAATGAAGAAGAGCTGCTTGAGGTGGGAATGGGTGTTGTACAAATGCAAGATCGTGACTTGCTGCGTTTGTTTGTTCGTAAAGACCCATTTGGTCGTTTCTTCAGTTGCATGGTTTATGTCACTAAAGATCGTTACAACACAGAATTGCGTCGTCAAACTCAACGCATTCTTAAGCAGTACTTTGGTTGCGAGCAAGAGGTTGAATTTACAACGTACTTCTCAGAAAGCCCACTAGCGAGAACACATTACATTGTTCGTGTAGACAATAACAACATTGACGTAGACGTGAAAAAGATCGAGCAAAATCTAATGGAAGTTTCTACCTCTTGGGATGACAGACTAAAAGAATCCATCATTGCTAACTTTGGTGAAAGCAAAGGCCTTCCTCTTTCAAAAGAATATATGAGTGCGTTCCCTCGCTCATACAAAGAGGACATGATGCCAGGTTCTGCGGTTGCAGATATCGAGCGCTTAGAAGCGTTAAGTGATGATAATAAACTTGGCATGTTGTTCTACCGACCTCAAGAAGAGGGTGCAGATTCCAAAGCTGTCCGCTTAAAGTTATACCATCGCGATGAACCAATTCACCTTTCTGACGTAATGCCGATGTTGGAAAACCTTGGTTTGCGTGTGATTGGCGAATCGCCATATGAGATCGAGAAAAACAACGGGCAGACTTTCTGGATCCTTGACTTCTCTATGCTGCATAAGAGCGAGAAAACCGTTGACCTTCGTGAAGCTCGTGATCGTTTCCAACAAGCATTTGCTGCCATTTGGGCGGGTAATCTTGAAAGTGATGGTTTCAACCGATTGTTATTAGGTGCGTCGTTATCTGGCCGTGAGATTTCCATTCTTCGTGCTTACGCACGATACATGCGCCAAGTAGGCTTCCCATTCAGTCAGCAGTACATCGAAGACACGCTAAGCCACTACCCAGACTTAGCGACAGGTCTAGTCAAGCTGTTCACCAAGCGATTTGATCCGAAACACAAAGGCAGCGAGAAAGGCCAAAACGATCTAATTAAAAAGCTAACAGAGCAGTTGGATCGTGTAGAGAGCTTGGATGATGATCGTATTATTCGTCGTTATATTGAAATGATCATGGCGACGCTTCGTACCAACTACTACCAAGTAGACGAGAATAAGCAGCCTAAGCCTTGGTTATCTTTGAAAATGAAGCCAAGCGATATTCCTGAGATTCCGCAGCCTGTACCTGCATTCGAGATCTTTGTTTACGCACCAGATATTGAAGGTGTTCACCTTCGTGGTGGAAAAGTGGCTCGTGGTGGTTTGCGTTGGTCAGATCGTCAAGAAGACTTCCGTACGGAGATTCTTGGCTTAGTAAAAGCGCAACAGGTTAAGAACACTGTAATTGTACCAGTGGGTGCAAAAGGCGGCTTCGTTTGTAAACGCCAGCCATCTCTCACCACTCGTGATGAAATTTTTGCGGAAGGTCAGCGTTGTTACAAACGCTTTATCCGTGCACTGCTAGATGTGTCAGATAACATCATTGAAGGAGAGGTGGTACCACCACAAAACGTTGTTCGTCACGATGAAGATGACCCATATCTAGTAGTGGCTGCCGATAAAGGCACAGCAACCTTCTCAGATTTGGCAAACTCTGTTTCTGCAGAATACAACTTCTGGCTAGGTGACGCATTCGCTTCAGGTGGTTCAAACGGTTACGATCACAAAGCAATGGGTATCACCGCAAAAGGTGGTTGGGAATCTGTTAAGCGTCATTTCCGTGAAATGGGCATCAACTGTCAGACCACTGATTTTACTGCAATCGGTGTAGGTGATATGGCAGGTGACGTGTTCGGTAACGGTATGCTGTTATCGAAGCATATTCGATTGCAAGCTGCGTTTAACCACATGCACATCTTTATTGATCCAAATCCAGATTCAGCCAGCAGCTGGGAAGAGCGTAACCGCTTGTTTAATTTGCCAAGATCAAGCTGGGAAGATTACAACAAAGACTTGATCTCTCAAGGTGGTGGCATCTTCTCTCGTCGATCAAAATCGATCCAGTTGACGCCAGAAATTCAGAAAATGTTAGGTACGAAGAAAGCATCTTTAGCGCCTAACGATCTGATAAAGATGATCTTGAAAATGAAAGTCGATCTTCTTTGGAATGGTGGTATCGGCACTTACGTTAAATCATCGACAGAAACTCATACAGATGTTGGTGACCGTGCTAACGACATGCTGCGCATTGACGGCCGTGACTTAAGAGCCAAAGTGGTTGGCGAAGGTGGTAACTTGGGTATGACTCAGCTTGGTCGTATCGAATACGCACTAACTGGCGGTCGAGTGAACACGGACTTCGTTGATAACGTAGGTGGCGTTGACTGTTCGGATAATGAAGTCAACATCAAGATCTTCCTCAATGGACTGGTTTCAAATGGCGATCTTACGGTTAAGCAACGTAACCAAATTCTAGAGTCTATGGAAGACGAAGTGGGTGAAATTGTCTTGGATGATGCTTACCGTCAGTCGGAGTCGATCTCTGTTACTGAACAGCAAGGTGTTGGCATTGTTAAGGAGCAAATTCGATTCATCCACACTATGGAGAAAGCAGGGTACTTGGACCGTGCTCTCGAATACATTCCTGATGATGAAACGCTAATCGAGCGTGAAAAACAGGGACTAGGTCTGACTCGCCCTGAGCTATCAGTGTTAGTTGCCTACGGTAAAATGGTACTTAAACAGCAACTTGTTACGGATGAAATCGCAAATGATGAATTCCATGCAAAACAACTTGTTGAATATTTCCCAAGTGCGTTACGACGTAACTATAAAGATCAAATGGTTAATCACCCACTGCGAGCTGAAATTATCGCTACAGCATTGGCTAACCAGATGGTTAATGAAATGGGCTGTAACTTCGTTACTCGTTTGCAAGAAGAAACTGGTGCAAGTGTTGTCGATATTGCCAACGCTTACAGTGCGGCTAGAGAAATCTTTGATTTAGAAGCAATCCTCAAGCAAACTCGCAAACTTGATAACGTTGCGACAGCGCAAGCTCAATACGAAATTATGTTTTACGTGCGCCGAGCACTGCGTCGAATTGCACGCTGGTTGCTTCGTAACCGTAGCGGCAAATGCACGGTCGGTGAGTTGATTGCTATCTACAAGCAAGATGTCAATGTTATCACTGAAACCCTAGACACTATGTTAGTTGAGTCTGAAGTTGAAGAACACAATGAGTTGGCTCAAGGTTGGATAGAGAAAGGGGTTGAAGAGAAACTCGCTCACCAAGTTGCCCGCTTATCAAGCTTACAATCTGCACTGGATATTTCATCAGTAGCAAGTGAAACAGGTAAAACGGTTGAGCAAGCATCGAAACTCTACTTTAACTTGGGTGACCGTTTATCGTTGCATTGGTTCTTGAAGCAAATTAATAGCCAAGCCGTTGATAACAACTGGCAAGCACTTGCAAGAGCGGCATTCCGTGAAGATCTGGACTGGCAACAACGTCAACTTACCGCTCAGGTACTGACTTGTGGCTGCTCAACCGAAGAGCTTGACGTGATGGCTGCGTTAGAAGATTGGATTGAAACTAACGAGCAATCGTTGCACCGCTGGGAGAGTATCTTAAACGAGTTCAAAGTTGGCTCAGTACACGAATTTGCTAAGTTCTCTGTAGCACTTCGAGAGCTAGTACTTTTAAACCTCAACTGCTCATCGAAAGAGTAGTGGAATAATCAAGTCATAAGTAAAAGCCTCGTTATTTAACGGGGCTTTTTATTATCTATTATTCACATTTGGAACGAAAATAGTTACATTGTCACATTGAATTGAAATTAAAACAGAGTGAAATCGATTGCTTTTAAGCGGTTAGTTACGATTTTTATCGCAGAAACTTGATTGTAATTGTTTGTTTTATATTTAAAAATCTTATAAAGATATAGGTTTTTACTTATTACGTTCATTTTCATTGAATTACGATGAAAAACGGTAAATAATATTGTCCCGTTTATACGGGGCTTTTTTCTTTCGGAGGCACAATGCTTTACCGTCTAGCCAGAACTGGCTTTTTCCAACTCGATGCCGAGAAGGCACATGATCTTGCAATCAAGAACTTCCAACGCTTTAACGGCACACCACTTGATCTCTTTTACCGCCAACAGTTACCAACTCGTCCAGTTGAGTGTATGGGTCTAACATTCCGTAACCCTGTTGGTCTTGCGGCTGGTTTAGATAAAAACGGCGAATGTATTGAAGCATTTGATACCATGGGCTTTGGCTTTGTCGAAGTCGGCACTGTAACGCCACGACCACAACCAGGTAATGATAAACCACGCTTATTCCGTTTAGTGGAAGCAGAAGGGATCATCAACCGCATGGGCTTTAATAACCTAGGCGTTGATAATTTGATCGAGAATGTTAAACGAGCAAAATTCAATTGTGTTCTCGGAATTAATATCGGTAAAAATAAAGATACGCCAATTGAGAAAGGGGCAGAGGACTACCTGATTTGTATGGAAAAAGTGTATGAGTATGCTGGCTATATTGCAGTAAACATCTCATCGCCAAACACTCCAGGTCTTCGTTCACTTCAATATGGTGAAGCGCTTGATGAACTGCTTTCCGAATTAAAAGCGAAACAAGCGGAGTTATCAGAGAAGTACAACAAGTATGTCCCGTTAGCATTAAAGATTGCGCCAGATTTAAGTGACGATGAAATCTGCCAAATCTGCGATTCTTTATTGAAAAACAATATAGATGGTGTGATCGCGACTAACACAACTTTGGATCGCACGATCGTAGAAGGGATGAGACACGCCAATGAGGCAGGTGGCTTGAGTGGTCGCCCTGTGCAATCACGCTCTACGGAGGTCGTACGTAAGCTTCATGAAGAGCTTGGAGACAAACTTCCAATTATCGGTGTTGGTGGTGTAGATTCCTATGTTGCAGCCAAAGAAAAGATCATGGCAGGCGCTAAACTTGTTCAAGTCTACACTGGCTTTATTTACCACGGCCCAGGTCTCGTACGTGATATTGTTAAGAATCTTTAACATATACATCAAAAACTACTGAAAAATCAGTACCTGTTACATAAAAAAGAGGACTTTGTTTCCTCTTTTTTTTTATCCGTTCGTTTGTAGAATTTAAAAATCACGAGTAGGTAATTAAGCGTCTTACCTCTTTACCACTGATTTAACTAGTCAAGAGAGAACGGAATAATGCTTAAACCCAGCGACAAATGGAATTGGTATTTTGACGAGCAAAAAGCTTGCTTAATGCTGGATCTGGGGGAGGAAATGATTTTCCAAACCAATCTATCCCGAAAATTGTTGGTTAACTGTGCCTTCTCAAACAGTGAATTTACCGTTGATGACGCCAGCGCATTTCAAACGTTTAATGAGCGCATTCGCTGTCTCGATATCAGTGAATATCGCCAAGCTGAATTAACACTGTATTGTGTTGCTGCAAAGCGTTTTCATAAACCTGTACAGCCTAAGAGCTGGTTCTTCGATGCACAGTCCTCTGATTATGAACCTCAAGAAGGGGACATGGTCTTTCTCACAAATCAATATTCTGATGGTATGTTCATCGTTCTAGAACCAGGCGAAACATCGAGCTTATGTGCTTATGTTAACCAAGAAGCCTTTGTTCTTGATGGCAATAAGGCGCTTCAATTTGGGCAGCCGATTAAAGTAATGCATGATCGCATGGCTTGTGCAAACCACCTCTTTGCAATGACCCCTATGGCAATGGTGGGTTAAAGCTGTTTAATTTTTCTTTATTTCGTTCCTTTGTTTGCCTTAATCGACCTTATTGGGTCGATTTTTTTTGTCCTTTCCTCTGACACTCCAATCCGAAAGACCATGAAACTGTTTGTTTTCTATGCATGCAAACATGAAGCTGGTCACTTTTATTTTACTTATTTCAATTTGATTACTCCTTTAATTAGGCAACCTAGCGCCTAAAAAAAACCTATTTATTCCCCTATAAAGGGTATTTGTAAGTAATTTACATCAATCAATCCCGACTGGTATATACCAAAATGCATGTAAATAAGTATTCACTTCTTCTAAAGGAAACAAAATACGTTCATGAATGAAAAACATTCAAACTAAAGATGTTGAAAGTTTTAGATCATTTGAGTGGTGATGATTTGAACTAACGGGTGGGAAAATACCTTTAAAAACGAGGCATTGATCGTAAAGTCAGGTATAATTGAAGCCATTTTTTATCAGCGAAAGAACACTATGAATCAATATCTCGCGGTAACTTCAAATGGCATGGAAAATTTGCTTGTTGAAGAACTGACTAAACTAGGCATTGAAAATGCGAAACCAGTACAGGCAGGCGTAAAATTTAAAGCGACAAACGAACAGGTTTATCGCTGTTGTTTGTGGAGCCGTTTAGCGTCTCGATTTGTACGTGTTTTATCTGAGTTCACGTGTAACAACGACATGGACTTGTATCTATCCACTTCCACTATTAACTGGGTTAACCAATTTCATAGCTCTAAACGCTTTGTTGTGGACTTTAACGGCACAAACCGTGAGATTAGAAATAGCCAATACGGAGCTATGAAGGTCAAAGATGGCATCGTAGATTGCTTTGAGAATAAAGGCTTGCCACGTCCTAATATCAGCAAAGAACGCCCAGATATTCGTATTCACGTTCGTTTGCATAAAGATAAAGCGTTGCTTGGGGTAGACATGGTAGGTAGTGGTCTTCATCAGCGTGGTTATCGACCAGAATCGGGTCGTGCGCCATTACGTGAAACGCTTGCTTCTGCGATTATCATGCGTTGTGGCTGGGATGGGCATCAACCATTACTAGATCCAATGTGTGGTTCTGGTACTTTGCTTATTGAAGCGGCAATGATGGCTGCCAACATGGCACCTGGCGTTAAGCGCAAACAATGGGGCTTCGAAGTTTTGGAAGACTTTGAACCGGAGACCTGGGCTGAGATTAAATCAGAGGCTAATGTTCAAGCTAGACGAGGTGTCAAGAAAGTTGACGCTAAGTTTTTTGGATTCGATAACGACCCCAAAGTATTAAAAGTCGCTCAAGAAAACGCCCGCAGAGCAGGTGTTGAAGAGTTGATTGAGTTTGCGCAAGGTGATGCTGCAACTATTACTCGTCCCGCAGGATTTGAACACGGTGTTATCGTTTCAAACCCACCTTACGGTGAGCGTCTAGGAACTGAGCCGGGGCTGATTGCGCTCTATACCGCATTCGGTGGACAGCTAAAATCTGAGTTTGGCGGATGTAAAGCATCTATCTTCTCTAGCTCAGACGAGCTCTTGAGTTGCCTTCGTATGCGCGCTGATAAACAGTTTAAATTGAACAATGGTGCGTTACCGTGTCACCAAAAGAACTACAGCATTGCCGAGCGCAGCGCTGATGAAGTGAAAGGTGCAGATACTAACGTTCAAATCGCACCAGACTTCTCAAACCGTTTGAAGAAAAACATTGGCAAGATTGGCAAGTGGGCGCGTAAAGAGAAACTAGACTGCTATCGTATCTACGATGCAGACCTTCCAGAATATAACGTAGCGATCGACGTGTACGGCGATCAAATTGTGATTCAAGAGTACGCAGCACCTAAGAACATCCCTGAAGAAAAAGCCAAGCGTCGTCTAACGGACATTATCCGTGCGACGATTCAGGTGACAGGTGTCGAAGCGAACAAAGTTGTACTGAAAGTTCGTGAGAAGCAGAAAGGTCGAAGCCAGTACCAAAAATTAGGTCAGGTATCAGAGACGCTCGAAGTAAACGAGTACGGTGTGAAGCTGATCGTGAACCTTCATGACTACCTAGACACAGGCCTGTTCTTGGATCATAAGATCACTCGTCGTCGTCTTGGCGAAATGGCACAGGGTAAAGATTTCCTTAACTTGTTTGCTTACACTGGTAGTGCAACAGTGCACGCTGCAGTTGGTGGTGCGCGTTCCACTACAACTGTCGATATGTCAAACACCTACTTGAACTGGGCGAAAGACAATATGCAGCTTAATGGCTGTGTAGGGCGCCAACATAAATATGAACAAGCGGACTGTTTGCAATGGCTAGAAAACGCAAAAGGTGAGTACGACTTGATCTTTATTGACCCACCTACGTTCTCTAACTCTAAGCGTATGGAAACATCATTCGATGTACAACGTGACCACATTAAGCTAATGAAGAACCTCAAACGTTTACTGAGAAGTGAAGGCACAATCGTATTTTCAAATAACAAACGTCACTTCAAGATGGATGAAGAATCACTCGCTGAATTGGGTTTGAAGGCTCAGAATATTTCTTCTCAAACGTTACCATTAGATTTTGCGCGTAATAAACAGATTCATAACTGTTGGCTAGTAACGCACGCGTAGTATAAACAAAAGGATTAATACGTGCTGATATTGTATAGCACGGAGGGATGCCATCTTTGTGAGATGGCATTTGCTCTAGTAGACCAAGTCGGTTTGGCCGAGCAAACAGATATCATTGATATTGCGTTCGATGATGTACTATTTTCTCGTTACGGCGTCACAATACCCGTATTAAAATATCAAGATTCTGAGTTGAACTGGCCGTTTGACTTAGAACAACTCACACATTGGTTGGATAATAATGGCATTACTTACCATTCATAACGCACAACTTGCATTTGGTGACCACCCATTGCTAGACAAAGCGGAGTTCGCTCTTCAAGAAAACGAACGCGTTTGTTTAGTTGGTCGTAACGGAGCAGGTAAGTCCACGTTAATGAAAGTGCTTGCCGGCGACATTTTGTTGGATGATGGCAAGATTCAAATAACTCAAGACGTAGTAGTTTCTCGGCTTGAACAAGATCCACCGCGCAATCAAGAGGGTACGGTTTACGAATACGTATCTGGCGGTTTGGCTGAAATCGGCGAACAATTGAAGATCTATCACGATCTTCTCGATCTTGTTGCTCAAGACCCAAGTGAGAAGAACATTAACCGTTTGGCGAAAGTTCAAGAGCAACTTGATCATTCTAATGCTTGGCGCTTTGATGACCGTGTTAAGAACGTACTTGGCGCTTTAAAACTAAGCCCAGAAACCAAACTGGCCGATCTATCCGGTGGCTGGCAACGTAAAGCTGCTTTAGCTCGTGCGCTGGTTTGTGATCCTGATGTATTGCTTCTTGATGAACCAACAAACCATCTCGATGTGACAACGATCGAATGGTTAGAGAACTTCTTAAAAGACTTCAAAGGCTCGATCATCTTTATTTCTCACGACCGTGCATTCATCAAGTCGATGGCGACACGCATCGTCGACTTAGATCGCGGTCAATTAGCTTCTTTCCCTGGTAATTACGAACAGTATTTGAATGACAAAGAAGAAATGCTTCGCGTCGAAGAAATGCAAAATGCTGAGTTCGATAAGAAACTAGCTCAGGAAGAAGTGTGGATTCGTCAAGGTATTAAAGCACGTCGTACTCGTAATGAAGGCCGTGTTCGAGCCCTTAAAAAACTTCGTGAAGAGCGTCGTGACCGTCGTGAAGTTCAAGGTAAAGTTAACCTAAACATCGATGATGCTTCTCGTTCAGGTAAGATTGTATTTGAAGCAGAAAATGTATCTTTTGCTTACGAAGGCAAGACAATTGTCGACGACTTTAGCTTTAACATCATGCGTGGTGACCGTATTGCACTTATCGGACCAAATGGCTGCGGTAAGAGTACGGTACTTAAATTGCTACTAGGGCAATTGGAAGCGCAGTCTGGTCGTTTACACTGCGGAACAAAATTAGAAGTCGCGTACTTTGATCAGTACCGAGAGATTTTGGATCCAGAAAAGACAGTGATCGATAACTTAGCGGATGGGAAACAAGAAGTAATGGTTGGGGGACGTCAGCGTCATGCGCTGAGTTATCTCCAAGACTTCTTATTTGCACCTAAGCGCGCCAGAACCCCGGTTAAGGCACTTTCCGGTGGTGAGAAAAACCGATTATTGCTAGCCCGTATCTTGTTGAAACCAAACAACTTACTTATTCTTGATGAACCAACTAACGATTTGGATATCGAAACGTTGGAACTTTTAGAAGAAATGCTTGCCAATTATCAGGGTACATTATTGTTAGTGAGTCACGACCGTGAGTTCGTAGACAACACAGTAACAACCAGCTGGATTTTTGAGGGTAACGGTATAATCGAAGAGTTCGTTGGTGGTTATCATGATGCTAAACAGCAGCGTGACCAAGTTCTTGCTTCGCGCAGTCAGGTTGAAAAACCAACGAAGAAAGAGAAAGTGGTTGAGGAAACTCCCAAAACTACGCAACCTAAGAACAATTCGAAGAAGTTATCGTATAAGCTGCAAAGAGAATTAGAGGCTCTACCAGCTAAACTTGAACAATTAGAGTCGGATATCGAGAGCCTTCAGGAGCAAGTGAACGATCCAGAGTTCTTTGCTAAACCTGTAGAGCAAACTCAGCCGGTATTGGAACAGCTTGCTGCACTAGAGCAGGAGTTGGAAATCGCATTCGAGAGATGGGAAGAACTCGAAGCAATGCAACAGGATAGTTAAGAATTCAATGAATTGTAGTAATAAATTCAAATTGACCGCCATTGCAATGATGGTTGGTACCACAATGAACGCACAGGCGGCATTGTATCAAGTTGTTGAGGTTTCACCTCAGGATCATGGTTCAAACGGTGACTACCAAACGGCTTACGGGGTTGCAATTCAACAGGGCGATGCAGGTACAGATCCTTCAACAGGTTCACCTTTCGCTTTAGGCTGCTTTGATGCAGCAGCAAACTGCACGCCAGAGCAGTTTAAACTTGCAATGGAAACTCGCACTACGCCGATTTCAGCGACACAAGCCGTGGATGGGAACAGCTATCGTGAAGAAATCCCATTCGGATTAGACGCTGGCTTTTATTACATCCAAGAACTCAAAGACTTTGAGCGTTACTGTTACAACCAGCTTCGCTATTCCACCTGTGACTCATGGGCTTCAGTAAACTGGACGCCGTGGAATAAAGAACGTAGTAAAGACTTTACTTCTAATGCGTTAGCGTTCATAGAAGAAGATTCTGCTGCTTATAAAAATGAATATAACAATGTTATCAACCAGCTTACCGAGGGTGGTGCAGCTGTCGGTAATCAGAGTAAAGTTAGCACAGAAAATACTTCTACATTAGAAACACGAAATACCGTAGTTGCACCAGTAGAGCCAAATATTCTTACTGGCGATGGTGACGCAAGTGTTGTGCAAAGCCATGCTTGGAGCACAGACGGCAATTTTACTGTTGGCAGTGTTTCTCGAACAGCAAGCAATACCAATGGATCTCACCACACATCAAAAGCAGCGATTTGGGATCAAAGCGGAACCGTCAGTGAATTGGCTTGGCCAAGTGGCACATCTAAAGATGGAGAAAGGTTAGCTCAAGGGAGCATGCGTGACCTTGTCACTGATGGAACTACGGTCTATGGCGTAGGTTACAACACTTACAGTGATGATAACTACCTGAATGCGACTGTTTTTGTCGGAACTCTAGAAGCCGAAGGTAGCGTTGAAAACGCAACTTGGAAAAACAAAGTTGTTGTAGGAGCTAGACAGCGCGAGGGTGATGATACGGTTCATACAAACTCACGATTAACCGACGTTAACTCTAATTTTGTTGCTATTGGTGAAGCAAAACGTTCGGGCGGATACTTAATGCCAACGGGCTCTGCTCCGAATCGTCTCTTTATCGTAGATGATGTTCGTAAGGATTCTATTAGCGCTTTTTACCCAACTACTGGCATTTTCTTTAGCGGTGCGGGCGGTAAGATGGGCGGTATCAACTCTTACAATGAAATCGTCGGGCAACTTGATGCGGAAACGACTCGTGAAGACGATGGCAAGCCACGTCGTAAGCGCGGTTTTATCTATCCATATAGCGTAGGTGGCGAGACTAGTGAACGTGCTGCAACATTATTCAATGGAGAAGCTTGGTTCCTAGACAGTTTGACTAACGGCGGTGATTACTCTGAACAAAACAATCAGTTCCGTATTATCGACGCAACTGATATCAATGATGCAGGTGTGATCTCTGGTACTGCTATGAAATGTGCAGGTGGTTATAGTACAACAGCAAACAATGCGACATGTAGCTCTGAAGAGCAAATTGTAGCAGTCAAACTAGTACCTATTGCTGACGCAACTAAGGACGACATCGTATCTCGAAGCATTGACTCAACGACGACAGAGCGTCAAGGTGCAGGCCTTGGTTGGTTAGCTTTGACCATGCTTGGATTGTTGGGGTTCCGTAGAAAATAGTTAAAAATCGTCAGTAATTTTTAAATCAAGCAGAGGCTCACACATTTGAGTCTCTGCTTTTTTTATGCCTTGAGAAATTGCCTACTTTGATCGATTCTTATAAGTGGAGTCATAAAAACTCCATCAAAGTTTCACAATAACAGCTGTACGTTAGTAAATGGACCTGTATGAGGAATTAACTATGAAGAGACAAAAGCGTGATCGCCTAGAACGAGCTCAATCTCAAGGCTACAAAGCTGGATTGAATGGAAGGTCTCAAGAGGCTTGCCCATATCAACAAGTTGATGCTCGGTCGTATTGGTTAGGTGGTTGGCGTGATGCCAGAGATGAAAGACAATCTGGTCTCTACAAATAAACTCTCCACATACAAAAAGAAGGATTCGAAAGGGCTCTACGGAGCCTTTTCTACATTACAGGGACATAGGGAAGTAGGTTAACACTCGATAACAAAAAGGCTCCTAAATAGGAGCCTTAATAAATCGATTAAAATCGTGATTAGAAGCTTGAAGTGTCTTGGAACAAGCCAACTTTCAAATCTTTTGCTACGTAGATTTCTTTGCCGTCCACACATACACGACCGTCAGCCAAACCCATCACAAGCTTACGGTTTACAACGCGTTTCATGTGGATTTCGTACGTCACTTTTTTCGCTGTTGGCAGGATCTGACCTGTAAACTTCACTTCGCCAACACCCAGAGCACGACCTTTTCCTTTGCCACCAACCCAGCCAAGGAAGAAACCAACAAGTTGCCACATCGCATCAAGGCCAAGACAACCCGGCATTACAGGGTCGCCAGGGAAGTGGCAGTCAAAGAACCACAAATCTGGAGTAATATCCAATTCCGCCAAGATCAAACCTTTACCAAAATCGCCTTCAGTCTCAGACATTTTAGTAACACGATCCATCATTAGCATGTTTGGCGCAGGAAGCTGAGGGTAACCAGGCCCAAACAGTTCGCCTTGGCTAGAAGCAAGTAGATCGTCACGGTTATAAGAATCACGTTTGTTTTGCATTATCAATTACTCCAATTTTTGATAGCTGCATCTTAGTGAACACGTGTACGCTAAACAACTCCGATCAGTACTAGACAAACCAGTTTTTGATGCGCTGCACAATTCCTTCTGGATGCTCATGTCTTTCAAAGTTTTCAATACGTTCCGCTATTTTGCCAATAATGCTATCGTCTTCACCTCTAAAAGGTTTATTCATTACAATCGGAATAGCTTCATCTACGGTAGAAACGGACCAAATATGGAACTCACCATTTTTAATGCTTTCTATTACATCTTTATGTAATGCAAGGTGTTTAAGGTTTGATTTTGGCATCACAACACCTTGATTTCCTGTAAAACCTTGATGTTTACAAACCTGATAAAAACCTTCAATTTTTTCGTTCAAGCCACCAACGGCTTGCACTCGACCAAACTGATCAACAGCCCCTGTAACCGCAACTTGTTGATTAATTGGAGATTCAGATAAAGCACTTACCAAGCAACAAAGTTCTGCAAGAGATGCGCTGTCACCATCAACTTCACTATAAGACTGTTCAAATACGATGGAGGCTGAGTAAGGCAGTGGTTCATCCAGTTTCAGAGCAGAGCTCAAGAAAGCTTGCATAATCATCATGCCTTTTGCATGTAGATTGCCTCCAAGCTCAGCTTTGCGCTCAACATCGGAAACATCGCCATCACCAAAATGAATTACACAAGATATTCGCGCAGGCTCACCATAGCTGACAGGGTGCCCAGCCATATCAATAACGGTTAGGCCATTGATTTGACCAACTTGTTCCCCAGTTGTCTCAATGATGACTTGTCCATCTAAAATATCGTACACGGCACGCTGAGGAAGGTAAGATTCTCGGTAATACTTATCGTCAATCGCTTTATCTAACGACTTGTAATCTAATGCGTGGCCATCACTGAACTGGCTAGCAAGCGTTAGAAGTTGAGAGTGCCACATTACTCCTAAAGGCAGATAATGTTGATCTTCAGTAAATCTCATACCGGCCAGCAACAATCTTCTAAAACCACATTCAGTTAAGTGAGGCAGCTGATATTGAGAACATATCCAGTTCACTAAACCAAAGTAATCTGTCAAATTCTGCTCTGACAGATGAATATCTTCTTCAACTTCCGTATACATGGCAAAGCCAGAACAGAAGTCTTCATCGATGTATTCTAGCTCTGCTAACTGACTTCTTTCTCCTGTTACAATCAGTTTTACATCATAAGCTTTAGCTTGCGGTACTGAAGTAGGTAAACGAGTAGGGCTTAGGTTCAGTGGCTCGATAAGGTTTTGTTGAATTGCAGACTTTATATTTGGCCAAAGCCCTGGGTTAGCCAAAATTAGATTAGCCGGTACAATTAAGTAACCGTTATCTGCCTGTGAAATTAAACCAGGTTGGAAGGCAATATCACCACTTACATCAACACTGTAACGGTCAAATAAACGTTTGGCATCAAGTGATTCCGAAAAAACTATCGCAGCGTTAGACTGGCTCTGAAGAGCTTTACTGATGAACTCTCTATATACAGAATTATCTACGCAGTTAATGAGTAGTACTCGCGTCAATCCGGAAATTTTTGAAAAACGAGATATCGTTGCCGACATTCTCGGTTGGAGATCAGTAAAAGACTTCTTTGGTAACGAAGGTGCAGACTTTAAAAGTGCTTCGTACTGCTCAAGTGAAGGTGTTACGTCTTGCCAATTAAGTTGGTTCATTAAAATTCATCGTAATTCAATCTTGCCGACATTATAACGAAACGGACTATAACACCCTAGCACCAATTTGGTTTGCTCTCGGCATTCATCTCTCAATGAACAATACTTAGACAAATGAGTGATCAACATCGATACTTCTAAGAGTTTTATTTGCCCAAGTAAACCATCTGGGTTACGCTGTCACTAGGTTATGTTTATGGGTCGGAACAAATGAAATATCAGCAGCTTGAGAATCTAGAATGTGGGTGGAAATGGAAGTATCTCATCAAAAAATGGAAAGATGGTGAAGCGATTACCCGACATATTGATACGAGCGAAGCAGATGCAGCGGTCGCAGAACTAAAACGCCTTGAACACGAGCCTACACTTGTCTTAGCTTGGATAGAAAACCACATGTCAGAAGAGTTAGATAATAAACTCAAGCAGGCTATCCGAGCGAAACGGAAACGTCACTTCAATGCAGAGCAAGTCCATACAAAGAAGAAATCCATTGATTTAGATTACCGAGTTTGGGAAAAGCTTTCTAGTAGAGCGAATGAACTTGGTTGTACGTTATCTGACGCAATTGAATATTTGCTTTCCGAAGCGTCGAGAAGTGAAAAAGCGAGTCAAAAAGTTACCTCAATTAAAGAGGATTTGAGTAAATTGCTATCTAGCTAGGATAGGGAGTGCCAAATGTTATATGTAATCTTAATTGCAGCCATCGTGATCTTTTGGTTGATCGCAGTCGATAGGCCGGTGTTAAAAGTAAAGTTCGATAATGGCCATATTAGTAACGTAAAAGGGCATCTACCTCCTTCTTTCAAACACAACTTACAGGATATTAGTGAGCATAACCCGTTTACTGGTGAAATGAAGGTGTATAGCCAACGAACAGGAATGCGCTTAAGCTTTTCCAAAGGCATTCCCAAAAAAGTTCAACAGAGGATTCGTAACGTTTTTCCGCACCAGGGCTTCAAAGCAAACGAAGGCAAGAAGCGCGCTTAATTACATATCAGTTACTTCATCATGTTAAATGGGACGCAATGTGGCGTCCCATTTTCGTATCTACAGAAAAATTACTTATCATTGAACAATCAACAACATAAACGGACCAAAACGATGAGATACGTTGTAACTTTAATGATATTGATCTTTGCAAGTAATTCAGTTTTTGCTGACGATTCAGAAACGAACCTGTTGGCTAAAAAGATTAAGACTAAGCTTCAAAAGAAAGTAGACAATAAGTTTGATGGCTATCAAGGTTATTGTGACGTCATGATAGAAATGGAGCACAAAAGTAAAAACGTAGTAATAAAAAGAGTAACCAGCAGTGGTGACCAAAAAGTGTGTAGGTACGTTAAGTCCAACTTGAAGAAAGGAAAACGCTATCGTTACAAATACCCCGAAAAGTACATTCGCCTCCATATAACCACAGGCTTATAAATGTTTCAGAACGCCTTGATTAAGAGCGAGTGAACTGAGCTCGTGATTTTTGGCAGATTTCGTTGCGGAGCGATTAGAGCGTTTAGCTGATTTTTGCTGTTGTACGAGGCGAGTATGAAAGGCTTTTTTGTTTGGTAGTGCTTAAGTTAGTAATCGTGATGCCATTGAATGGCAAATTCAGTGAGTTGGCCATCATCACCATACATAGATTGATTCAGGTACTTACGGAAGAACACGCCAGTAAGTCGAGGGCTAAGCGCGCATCAATTTTCAATAAGAGATTTGATTTGCTTCGTAAGCATAACCACAAACCAAACTAGCGATTGCAAGTCCACAGGAACCTCGGTTAAAGCCTCAAAAGCAAACAATGTTGTTAATCTTAGGAGGACATTTTAAAGTAGCTAAAACCGGACATTATTGCTTTGAGTTTACACCCTCCTTGGTGCGCATTATATCTGCTTATGTTGAATGCGATTGCATATGCTAGTCCTATAAAATGTCTCTCTTTTGAGGGACTATTCAATGAAGTATCACGAAATGACTAAAAACTATATTTTTCGTGAATTTGAATGTGGTTTATCCGTCGAACAAGCTGCTGAACTTTGTTTAAAAACTGTGAGAACGGTCAAAGAATGGGACAAGGGGAAAACCATTCCACCTGAGTGTAAACGGTTGATGAGAATGACAAAGGGTAGAGAACTGAGCCCATCAGAACAATGGGAGCACTTTAAAATGCACTATGACAAATTAGAACTTCCAACAGGACAATTGGTTACGGCTCAACAACTATTAACAGGAATAGCGTTATTAGAGATTGGAGCACTAACAGACTTAGAAGCGGCGGGGCAAGTATTAAAATATGCTAGAGCACTAAAGAAAATGATGTAAAAAAGGCTCCGCAAGGAGCCTGATAATCTTAAAGAGCTTCTACGTTTTCTTTATTCCAGAATTTAGAAAACCCTAAAGCAGTAAAAGATACTGTTTTAAATCCATCGATGAAATCGGTTTCGACTAAAACGCTATTATTTTTGGTAAATGCGTTAATAACGAAACTCTTTCCTGCATCAGACTTAGGTGTTAGATAGAGATATGCATAAGCGTCTTCGCTTTCTTTAACACAAAATCCATTCATTTTAATAGGTTGACCATTAAAATTTTGTATGGCAACACCTTCTAGCTTATGTTGGTTTGTGTTATTTATATCTTTAGATTTTCTATAATTGCATGTATCTCTGCTCGTATCTCCTAGATTAAAATACATGCTCAATTTCCCATTCAAGTTGCGCTGAGCTTGAACAGCAAAAAACCTTCCTAACTCGCCATCTTCATTCAAAGATGCCATCATAACTGTGCCATCTTGTTCCCATGTATAGCTAGGGACTGGTATCCACTCTTCTTTAGCTGAAGCAAAAAAGCTAGTTGCTATAAGTAGAAATAAAGTAAGTATCCGCATTAAATTTCCGCAAAAATTAATCTCATTAAATTTGTGGTTATTGTAATTCAGTGGAAACTGGTTTTGGGACCTTAATTGTTAGAAGATATGTAAATAGTTACTATAAAAATGAAAGCAAAGGTAGGCATAGTAAAACCTATGCAAGCTTATGTATTATGAAAAAAGGCTCCAAAGGAGCCTTCTATTAGAAACTAGAGTTTACCGGGCATATGCTTCCTTCAATCCAAGGCATATGACTACGTGTTACGATGTCGTCTCCAATAGAAAATGTCTTTTCACCCCAGTACTCAACGATTTCATTAGGTTTTTTATGCTCTTGATTAGAAAAACTGTGCCTGTTTTCTTTAATAGAGCCGTAATACGTCATACTAGATACATATGATCCAGAAGCTTTAGGGTCATTCAAAATTAATTGTATCTCGTGGTCAATCTCTTGGAACATTTTTAAAAAATGTTCCAGAATATCATCAACGTTTTTGTTTAGATTTGCTCTATGAAAGATGAAGGAGAAGGTATAACCACAGCTTAGACTTAAGAGGTTATCTTGCCCAACTTCAGAGCCACTTACATGATATGAGTCAGTAACATATATGACATTCTCCAACAGCTTTTTCTTTGATTTAAAAAACTTATCAATATTTATTTTGATTGTTTCCACTACTAGAGTTGATTTCCCTAAGGTTCTCTGACTGATCTCAACAAGTGGGATTTTAACGCTGATATCGATAAAACTACCAGAATTCGACTGTAAGAAAGAAATTCTCGAAAAGTTGTAGTTCATTTTGTTAAGTTCGACGTACCATTTTTCATTCAAGTTAGTTGGTACAGGGTTCATTACTGTATAAAGGTCTCTAAAGTATTCTGTTGCACCATGAAATACATGACTTATATTCTGTTTAAGTAATGTTACATCATCTTCCGTCACTGGTCTAAAATGAGCAAATGAGTTTCTTATTGCGTTTATTTCTAGCAACTTATTTACAATCACCATTCTGTCAGCTGAAAAGTAGGGACTAAATTGCTGCCAAGTGCTTTCATTTTCTAAAATATAAACGAGCTCTCCGCTATTAAGGAACAGCATTGGTGAAGACACAGTATTACCTAAATAACCATACTTCTTAGATTGTGTGAACCTTTTCTTATAAGCAGAGCTAATCGTCTCGTCTTCGTTAATATTCGTGTTTGCCCAGTTTGCACCTTTATACTTTTTTAGAATGCTATAAACAAACACTCTTAACGAGTTTTCAAATCTAAATAGAATGTTAAGAGCTTCATAAGAATGAATATGAATCCAATCTCCTGGAATAGTATATTGAGGATCTTGATAATCACTCTTTTCGACATTTAATAGCTCTTTATCTCTCCAATCCATAACGTATCATCCTTATAAAAATATATGCACTTCAATTATAAGTCATTGTTCCAATAGGGTAAAAACAATCTAGTAAGGTTATACAAAGATTTGAACAGAAATGAATGTATGGAATAGCCGATGGAGTGTGGAATTTACCCCCGTAATACACTACGGGGGCGCATAAAAGCTGATTTCTATAACACACTGAACAAAAACGATATGCTACCATGCACTCATTTTTTTATGAGTGAGGAACGGAAAGTGCCTGAATTACTGATACTTATATCCTTAGCGTGTATTGTGTATCTATTCACAAAGAAGGGAAAGAAATCTAAACGTAGGCTTAACGAATGGGAACAAGGTGCAGCGGTTAGAAGACCAAACAGCGTACATTCTTTTGAACCCAAAGTTGTAGAAAAGAACCCAAAGATAGTCGAAGTAGCACTGCCGAAGACTGGCAATAAGGCTAATTCTGTACCTCACAAGAAAAGTACATACTTGGCCACCAAGACAGAGCGCAGATTCTATAGGGTGTTGCAGGAGCTTATACCTGATGAATACGTGATTCATAGCCAAGTTTCATTGATGGCGTTGGTTCAACCGACCAATTTTAAAGATAACTCTCGAACTTGGGCTAAAAGAATGGACTACGTGATAACGGATAGAGACACAAAAGTTTTGGCGGTCATCGAGCTGGATGACTCATCTCATAGGCAGAAGAAGAGACAAGAACGAGATATATACGTAAACAATGCACTTAACGGACACCATCCGTTGCTTCGGTTTGAAGCTAGAAGCTCTTATGACAAAACACATATCGCAACCGTGTTAGAACGTGACACGATAATAAAGTGTAGAGAATTGGAAAACGCATTACAGTACAGCTAAAGCAGAGCCGAACAGCAATTGTTCGGCTTTTCTTTTAACTCAAAGTATCGTGGTTCTTATCGTTACTTTAAGTTCTTTATCTACCGTATTGGTCTTTTCTGACCGGAATAGAGCACCAAGCAAAGGCACATCCATCAAGACAGGCACACCGCTTACTGAATCGCGCTGCTCTTGGGAAATCAAACCACCTAAAGAGATCGTCTGGCGGTCTTTGACCTTGACCACGGTTTGCAGTGTTCGCGTATTGGTGATGATGTCGGATGCGATAGAGGAATCCGTTACCGAGTCGGATTTTTGCATTATCTGAAGCACAACATGATCACCAATTACATGAGGCACTACCTCAAGTGACACGCCCACATCCTTACGTTCGATTTGCTGGACTCTATTACCGCCATCTGTCACCTCAGAGGAAGTGAGGAACGGCACGTTCTGGCCAACCGTGATGTAACCGCGCTCTCTGTCCATAATGAACATGTTTGGTCGTGATAGGAGCTTAGTATTCTGATTCTTAGACACGGCTTTAATAAGCGCATTAAAATCACCACCCTCATAAAATAGCAGGTTATCAACGGCTTTCTTGATTGCAGTAGGCTGCGAAACAAAGCCTGCTTCACTCAGTGCCAAGTCCATATTCACGCCGACTTCCTGAGAATCACCAAGCTCAGTTTCGGTAATCACAGCCTCAATAAAGACTTGCTTTTGTGGTCTATCAATCCCTTTGATGAGCACATCAATGTGCTTCAATTGGTTCTCAGAGCCAGTCACGATAATGCTGTTTGTGGTCGGTAATACCTCAACCTTGTAATTCTTAATTGCTTTATTGTTCAGTGTTTGATTCTGCGTTGCAGCAAGCATCGAGGAAATCAAATCAACGACCTTGGTATTTCGGACATTCTCAAAGAAGTACAACTTCACTTGAGAGGGTTCGAACGTCTCCACTTTGTTGGCGTCAGCAATGATGGTAAAAACGCCGTGGTCATGCGTAAGCTCGTAACCATGCGCACGAAGCACCGAAAGGAAAAAGGCTGGATAGTCCTCATCTTTCAAATCCGGCGCGGTAAAGCTGACCTCACCAGTGACACCATGACCGAGCACAACTGTGTTTCCAGTGTGAACCGAGAACCACGATGCAAAGTCTCCAATCGGTGTGTTTTTTGCCTCAAAGGGCGCAGAGGTGGCGGCAAAAGCAGGAGAGCCGAGCAGGGTGCACGCGAGCAGAAAGACGGTAATGCTGGATGTGGAAAAGTTGGAACAAGCCGTTGTTTGTTTCTCAACTTTACCACAGCGCATAGTAAGTAATGTGCGCGTGAGCAGTGAGCCTCCGGCGTAATAAAATTCTTTTTGTTTTTTTGAAAGAAAAGCTGTGAGTTTTGCGATTATCCATGACATAAAGCGCACCTTATTCCCTAGCACATGACTTTGAATGATTGACCGTTGCCACTCACCGTAATGGAGCAAGAGCCGTTAGATTGAGCCGTAAAGCCCTTTGCGTATAGTTGCGACGACGACAGACGCACATCGTCCTTAACGAGCACAAAAGACGGGGCTACATTTGGGGGATTCATTGACGATTCGATTCGATAGCCGTCGAGCAAGTCACTCAATGACTCGCGAGGCTCCGATGCTTGAGCCGTTTCGGGTTCCGTCGACATGTTCGGCGTGCCAACTAAGGTGAACACCGCAAACGAGACGGCGACACCTGCCGCAAACACACTGAATCGAGAGTATTTGCGGAGATAGATTTTCGTAATGCGCATGATATTTCTCAACGTATACGGGACAGTGTAACGTCCGTGGGTATAGTAGGGCGGCAATACTGAAAAAACGCCGTCCTCATAGTTGTTCCTAAACATCTGCTTAGTGTCGTAAGAACTGTATAAGTCCGTACCCCAGAGCATCCATTTATCGACGGTGAGCGAGTTCGCGTTGTCACCATATTTCACGATGCCAACGTGCAACTTGGGCATTTTCAACTTGAGTTGACCGAGCGTCAGAACGGATACCGCCGTCGAGATGATAGGGACTTGAAGACGGTCTAAGCGGCGACAAAATACGGTGTGTTCAGCAAGTGCGAGACGCGCTTGTTTATCAACAATCGAAATGTCTTGAACTATGAAAATGACATCCCATCCAAGCTTTCGAATATGCAAAAGGTGATCAATTAACTTTTGTCGATTCTTGTCGTTCCATGTGCGCGAGTTAAACCACGTTCCGCACTCATCGAGCACAATCAAGCCGTCTTTTTTAGTGTCATAGCTTTTGTTTGCCGAACCAATCACCATTAAATCTTCCACTTGAGGCTTGTCCGGTAAGCGATAAAGGCGAGTGTTGCGCTTATCGCGTCCAAGCATTTCTTTCAAGTTGATATCGAGGTTTGTCGCCACAGGCACACCACGCATAAACGCCTCACGAATCTTACCGACTGCCGTTAGTGTTTTGCCTGAGCCGAGCTTACCCGTGACAAAGTAGACCGATGCCATTACGCCGCCCTCACAATCGCGTAGAACTTCCACTCCCACACCCAACGCAACAGACGCGCCGAGTAAATCGCACTCACACAAGGCACAGCGTTATTAGGGATGAACATACCCGCTGCTTGTGACCACATTGGAGGCGCAACATAAGACAGACCCGTTGCAAGGGTGTAAATCGCCAAGGTGAGGGTGACGGTTAAACCGATTAGCAGCGTTAAAATGACCAAGTTAATCGTGACGTTTCGTGCTTTCGCAATGAAGAACCAACCAAATAACGTGGTCGCTATCTGAGAGATAAAGGCAACCAGAGCAGGGAGGCGCAGCGCCGTCCCAATGGTACTGACAATTGGTAATAACTGAATCATTAGTAATATCTCCCCGAACCTGGCTTGTTACTTGGTACAGGCGTGACCTCAGTCAGCAGGATTTCAACAAGCGTCTTAATCGTGTAGATGTAAATCAGAATTGAGATGATCATTTTGAGTTTCTGCGAAAACTCACAAGAGATAGAAGCGCGACCACCGCCAAGCGTAGGCAAGGATAGATTCATGCAGGGTGTAGGCTTAGGTAACACACTCAAAAACGAATCCGATATAGCATTAATATGCCCCTCAGACTCCGCCGTCAGATTCTTCTCAATCAAATCGTTTGCCGCATCGGTCACGGTCTTTTCATAGGAATTCATCGCACCGGACACGGCTTTATCCGCTTGAGTCAGTACATCACCGACATAATCCGAACCTAAACCATGAGGGTTTTCACAATAGTTGTTTTCCTCGGTAGGCTCACAAGGCTTGAGGTCGTCGAGCTTGTCCGATAACTCCGCAAATCCATCAGCGTTAGTGGTTTGCAGATCATCGAGTCCCTTAACCACCTCACCGACAGAATTGGTGTTTCGATTGACCGCCGTCGTGATGTCACCGTTAGCTTGCTGAATCAGCGCCTTAGTGTTTTCGTAAATCTTGTTGTCGTTGATTTGCTGCTTTTGAATCGCTTGGGTGTTAGTCACCATCGACGCATTAAGCGCAATGATTTGGTTTTGAATATCAGCGCTCGATTGATTGAGGTCGACATTTAGCGCGTTGAGTGCTTTGTTCACATCCGAATTAAGCCCTTTGATCGCACTGACAACGCCTTTATCGGTTGATTCATCCGTGTCAGGGTCTTCGACTTCTGGCTCCGCGTCAGTATCGGGTGGGTTAACCGTATTGGTTGAGCCGTCAGGCAATACGCTAGGGTCTTCGATGTCGCCCGTTGGGTCGTCAGGGTCGTGAATTGGATCATCGGGAATAATAGGGGTGTCAGGACCATCTTTACCCCAAAACAGCGTACCACCATCACACTGATTACCAGTGAATTGAAACTTACCGTGACATCGCGTGTTTTGAGTGAACTCACCGGAGTCGACATCGGTACAAAGCGTAGTGTCATTTGGAATACGCTCAAGCTCACAACGGGTTGCGCCAAAATCGCCATAACATGCCCCCGTCACTTGCTCACCATAAACATAAGCCGACCAGTGAAGTGATTGTTTGTCATCAATGGATAGCTTGAACTGACAGGCATCCATACAAGTGCCGTCAGGGTTTTCACCAAACTCACATGCAGGAACGATAGGCTCACAGGTGTAACCGTCACCATCTTCTACTCTTTCATGATCTGCTGGACACTTAGCGGTACGATGAAGAAACGTTGCAGCGTGATATCTCGGGTAACTGGGACTGGTTGTGTTACAAATAATCATCAAAGCGAATTTACTACTCTCTATAGAGCATGATGTCGTATAGAAGTCTTTGTAGTTAACAAACTTATTTTCATAACAAGAAACATACGAGTAAGGGTTAACCCTTTTACCCAAGGACAAGTTACAGTTAGGATAAGCGGCAACATCGCTAGCGCTGTAAGTAGGTTGAGCGGCGCTTACATTAAAAGCACTAAACAAAACACCCAGTAAAATAATCAGTGACGCTATGCTTTGTTTAATGTTCATTTGTAAATATTCCTCGTGAAAAATAACGCCCCCATTCGGAGGCGTTGACCAATGGGTGTATAAAGCAGTCGTTAGAATTACGTTGCTTTGTTTGCACCTTTCTTGAATAGCTTGATGCCGATGAAACCAACCGTTAGTGGAACAGCGATTGTCCAAGTAGAGGCAAGCATGTCAGTAACAAACGTGCTTAAATCAGCGAATGCTTGCGCTGCCTGATCTGGCAATGCTGCATGTGCACCAGATGCCGCCATAAGAAGTGCACCACCAAATGTCGCACGTTTTGTTGTTACTACTGCGCCAGACTTAGCCATTGCTGCGCGTACTTTGCTTTGCTTTTCCATAGTCTTATTTCCTATGTTTTGTTTATGAAGAAGTTGAAACCTCAGCCGCTTTCTTGAATCCAAGAATGTGGAAACCAATCGAGAAGCCAAGGATAAATGCTGCCCCAAAACAGCCGAGCATAAACTCTATTGACAGCATTTATCTTTGCCCTCCGACCATCCAACCGAGCGCAACTAACAAGAAGCAAATGCCTAAGAACACCATTAACTGAAAGTTATCGAGTCGAGCCATTAGCTCTGCAAATTGCGTCTCGGTCATGATTTAGCCCTTACTTTTCATTAAGTTGAGGTAGGGCGTAGAGGTGGAAACCGTCGATAGAGACGTGTTTACCCTCATCGTTACCAAAGCTGAATTTTTTGTGTTCCACATCAAACATCATGCGATTACCCACGCAGCGCTTGAGCAGTTCGCCAGCCTTGCCGTTTTCCCAAAGCTCAGGAGACACACGCACTTCAATGGTGTCTGTTGGATTGGTCGTGATGAGACGCAGCTTGCCGTTTTGCTTTTGTTCGCCATTACGGTCTGTTTTGGTTTCTTGAACGATGTCCGAAACATCTAGAATTAAACCTTCCATTCTCATAGTGTTTTGCCCTTATTTTTACGTTGTTGGTTAGTTGAAAATTGAAATGACAGTTATTGACACAAGTCCAAGGGAAATTAATGCATCATGTCGGGCGGGGCTGCGCCCACCCAACACGACGCATTAATTTCCTGAGGGTCGGTGAGCAACAGCGCTTCCATTTCGTCATAGAGCGCTAGGTGTTTTTCGTATTGCTCGTAAAGGTCGTCATACATACGCTCGTACTCTTTTTCACGTTCTAGCGCGTCGAAGTAATCGACCACGTTAGACATGATCCCTTGTTGAGCACGGATGAATTGTTGTTTGTTCTCGGTCTTCCAAGTACGGAAGCGAGTCGCGATAAAAATCTTATGGAACATCAAGCCATTCAAACGCGCTTGAGCCATATCGCCGTAACGAGTTGATGAGTATTCACCGCCCGAAGCAATCAATTTTTCGATAGAGGTTGAAACGGAATATTCCGCTTTTACTGGTTGGTCTTTGCGCTTAACGAACACGCCGCCCATTGCGTAACAAAACGCTTTCCAGTCGCCCTCATCAGCAGAGCGGCGAACCGTTTCTAATAGAAAGTGTTCGTCTTGAGATAAATCTGTAAACAAAGCATCGTCCTCTTTGAATTCATCACGAAGACGACGAAGCTCACGCCATACCGTGACAGATGGACCACCAATAAATTGAAATTGTCGAATTTGATTCACACGCGCCCAAGTCACGACACGTTCCGCCGCATCCGAGCCAGACAAAGACGAACCTTTGTCAGAATCAATGTGCTGACCGTCGATGTTTTTACTCAGGTACTTAGCGACATAACCAACGGCTGAACCTTGCGACCAGTCGATAACTTCCGCTTTGAAACGGGCTTTCTTTGCGCCTTTTTCGTTTGGCGAGTCAGCCATAGCGAGACGACGAAACTCAGACGTCACGAACTTGCGTGCGGATTTTTCCATGAAAAGCAACAAGTGGTGATGCGGTGTGCCGTCTTGGTGAGGCTCGACAATGCGCATCCCGTAAACCTTGATTTTGCTTTTATCAATCGACTTGCGAAGATTCGCCCAAACGCCCATAAGGTAAGCGTGAGCCGCTTTCGCATCAGGCTTGCCAGCCTCAAGCCATTTCGGGTTGATGTCACCCTTAGAAACAGAGTGGAAACGAGACGGAGCCGTTACCGTGAAGAACACCGCATCGTGATTCGATTCTTGAGCGATTTCCTCAAAGCCACGCAGACGAACGAACATTTCTGCGCGGCGAATCTCAGCGTTAGAAACCGACTTAGCGGATAGCTCACTGAGTGTGAAGTAGTTAGACGGGTCAGCCTCATCGTAAGCAATCGTGTTTTCTAGCGCGATACGGTTAGACGTATTGCGATCACGTTGACGGCTTAGAGAAAAATCCGAGCAGTAAACTTGCTTACGGCGTTGAACAAGCGCTAAATCACGCGCAACACATTCAACCTCGTAAGCACATTTACGGCGCAGTTGACGAACAAGCCAATGCTCATCAAGGGCACGGTTTACCAATGCGAAAAGCTCACAGTTGTTTTCTGCGTATTGAATTTGCTCAGGTGAGAATGCCAAGCCTAATGAATCAAGAAGCTGACACGCTTTATCAAAACGCGCTTGTGATTCTTCAAGCGGAATTGCACTTAACACGCGAGAAAAATCGCGTGATTTGCGCTTGGCTAGGTTGGTAATTTGTTCATCCGACATCGCGTAGCTGTAGCCGTGCTCAGTCAAACGGTCGTGAGCGTCGTTAACTGCGCGAACGGCTTCCAGAGCGTTGCGTGTTTTCAGAATGTCGGTGTAAGCGCGTGTCATATGTCGAGCGAAGTCGCCGTTACGGTGTAATGATTTCGGCAAGTCCAAACAAGGGTTAGAAGTAGGGCGCTCAATAAATTCTGACAGGTCGTGTGAGTAGATTGACGTACTCATTGCCGATTTCACTGTCGACGGAATGAAATCCTCAGGCGTTGTGAATCTGTGGTCGACGTACTCAAAACGATGGTCGAATAAGTTATCAGGAATGTGCTCACATGAAGCCCAAGAATGGACAGGAACAAAATCAATCCATTCTTGTTTACCTGATGCCAAATCAACAACAAGTTCACGCATTATTTTGAGCCTCAACCGTTTTTGAAATAAGAGCGCGTTTTGGTGCGTCTTTCACGTAAACACGAAGTTCACTAACTTCGTTTTGTGTAAGCTTACCGTCAGCCATGAACTCGTTAAGCATTGGAATAGCGGATGGCTCTTTTTCAACCCAGCGTTGAACTTGAGCGTAAGTGCTCGCAGGAACTTCGAAATTCGAGCGGCCATAGAAAACAAACGCGATAGCTAGTAGTCCAGCTAACATACATAACAGTTCAAATGTTTTGTCGCGTTCCATAATCAACCACCTTGACTAGTTGAGAGAGCGACCGCCAAAGCCAAGCGCGAAAGCGTCAAGGGCAAACGCCCAGAGCTAAGGCGGTCTGATACTGATTGAATAACCAAATTTGGTTAGTAGCGTAATCACCAAAATTGGTTAGTGCAAGACACCAAAAATGGTGATTGATAAGCTAAACTGACGGAAATGGAGGAAGCGGTATGTATCAGAACAAACTATTAGATGCCTACAAAAAGGCTCAAAGTTACGTACAAGACAAACAAATTGCAGCGGATATGAATGTGCCGCCGCAGAGAATCAGTGATTTCCGCAAAGGAAAGCGTTATATGACTGATACACAAGCAATTTTTCTTGCAGAGCAATCAGGTTTAGACCCTGAGATTGCATTGTTGGGTTGTCACGCTGATCGCAATGATAATCCGCAGATAAAAGCAGTATGGGAAGGAATTGCAAAAAAGTTTAATGGGCTTGGATTGTCAGGAATCTCAATGGCTTGCACTGGATTAGCCTTAGTGATTGCAAGTCCACAGGAATCACTATTACAGTGCGCATTATATGTGTTATGTTAAATTGTATATCGCCGTACGCTAAATGTTGTCTGAGTATGCTCCTATTCCCTTGCAGATTTTAAATTTAAGGGCGTTAGTATTAAACATAATAGTTATTTACCATAAAATACTTAATATAGATCTTAATAATCTATCGATTGTTAAGATCTATATTAACGCCTTTTTAGTTATTGAAATGACTGTATAGCTTCAAAGATATCTTGTCTTCTAACTGGCTTGGAAATGAATCCGTCCATCCCGGCATCCAGGCATTTATCTCTATCGCTTTCTAGCGCATGTGCAGTTAACGCTATAATTGGAGTCTTGAGGCCTTTATCTCGAATAAGTCTTGTTGCGGTAATTCCATCCATCACTGGCATCGAGACATCCATGAGAATCAAATCGATTAAATCCTCATTCTCTTCTAAAAATGTTAATGCCTCTGCTCCATGGCTTGCGATATGAACATTATGGCCAAGCTTATTTAAGATAAGCTTTATTACGAACTGATTCGACTCGGTATCTTCTACGACGAGAAGTTCCATTGCTTTTGTCGGTTGATTGGTTTCGATTCTAACTGGACGATTTTGATTGCAACGAGTCAAAACTGGAATCGAAATCGTAAAGGTTGAACCAACATGCTCATCACTTTTAACGGCAATCTTGCCACGCATCATTTCAACTAAATGCTTGGTTATTGCGAGCCCCAGTCCTGTACCACCGAAGCGTCTCGTGATGGAACGGTCTCCTTGATGAAATGCCGTAAACAAGTGCTCTTGCTTTGCTTTAGATATACCAATTCCAGTGTCAGATATTGAGATCACAAGTTCAGCATCTTGCTCAGATACAGAAACTTTTACTTCACCTTCGTCTGTAAACTTTATTGCATTCCCTATTAGATTAAACAGAATTTGAGATAACCGCGTGGAGTCAATCCAAAATTGTTTGTCATTAGTGACAGTACAGTTGAGCTTGAATTTAAGATTTTTCTTCTTAGCTATTTGTTTTTGCTGAGAAATAACAAAAGTGACAGTGTCTCTTAAGTTAATCCATTGTTCATTGAGCTGAAAGCGACCTGACTCGATTTTAGAAAGATCAAGAATGTCACTGATTATCGCGAGAAGTAACTCTGCAGAGCACTCCATTTGGCTCAAAGCATCAATTTGTTCTTCTGACAAGGTTGATTGCTTCAGTATATCTAGCATTCCAAGAACGGAATTTAAAGGGGTTCTTATTTCATGACTCATCATCGCTAAGAACTCCGACTTAGACCGGTTCGCAAGCTCTGCTTCTTCTCTTGCTTTAGCGAGCTGAGTTGTTCTTACTTCAACGATACGTTGTAACTTCTCTTTGGTCTCGATATCAATGACCGCCCTTTCAATTAAGGGACGAAACCGCCTCAAGGTTTCCTTATTCTCTATGCTAAAGTGCCCTTTCTGAGCTCCAATAAGTAGGATTACGGTTTGCGTTACTTCTGAACGTATACCAGTTAAAACGACCGAGTTTACATGGCTTTTTATAAAGCTGTTTAAGTTAACAAACTCAGCGAGTTTATCTGGCTCGAACAGTAGAATGCATTCACCATTGAGAGCTCTTTGATAGGTGTTACCGTGTAACCAGGATACATTATCAAATACGCTATTAGTTGATATCAATGTCTTGAAGGGATATCGTTCACCATCACGAGTCAGTACAATAAAATCATCGAAGTTGATGTACTTTTTGAGGACATTGTTTAATCCCGTAAATATCTCATGCCGATTCTTTGCCTCACTCATCGCAGATATCGCGGAAAGAATGGCCTTGTTTTCATCAGCGAGTAGTCGTTCTCTTTGTCTAGCCTGCTTTAGCTCAACTAACGCTTCTTGAAGCGCTTCCTGTTGATATATGTCTAAGTATTTATCTTTCATAAGGTTTATGGAATATAGCCGATGAAATCATCAGGTTTCCATGTCCATTCTCACCACCAATAAATCTACCTTGCTCGCCGAAAGTAAAAGGGCAAATAAAAGGCAAATGTTCTAGTTCTTGGTTAATTTGTTCACAAACGCTATTCATGTCTTGCATTAAGTGCAACATGGGACCTGCGCAAAAGATATTTATCACTCCAATTTTTCGAGACTCTTCTAATTTTTGGTTAAAAGCGGCATTGACGACTTTTGCAGCGCGCGCAACGAGATGCTCACGACTTCCTTTCATTAATGTGAGCTCGTCACCCTCTTCTATTCGTGTAAACAACTCGATTCCACCATCTGGCGTCTCACGGATCGGATGGGATAACTTGTAATATGGGCGATCATAGAGATGACCTGCGATCCGCCCTAATGGATAAGCACTCGAGTTTGTAAACAGCATATTATCTTTACCTACTTGGTTATCCTGGTGATTTGTCCACCTTCTATAAACATTGAGCGCAGGTTCATTATCAATTTCAAGTAAGCATCTATCGTTGGTCTTGGTTGCAACACCTTTGATATTAGTTGGTGTATGCCCAGCGCTAAAAGCGATATCAACAGGTTGAGAGGAGTAAAAGAGAGTTAAGCTTAAACCTGAAGTTTGAGAGCCTTGGGCGGTTATCACAGACCATTTCCCAGCGATGTTATTATCAGCGGCCGAACCACCAATAATTGGAATTAGAGTTCCAAATCTTTCATCTATAGACGCAATGATTGATTCCTCTTGCCCTGGTGTAGCATGAAGTAGAATTAAGTTTGGTACCTCTCCTACACGGTTTGCGTTCTCAAGGGCCATATCCAAAGCCTTGGTGACGCTGTCACCTGAGTTGTGATTAGAAATACCAGTACCATAAGCATGAGGACCTGTATCATAAACAGCAAGTGCCGCAATTACTGGTCCTGTATGAAAGCCCTGATCTGTCATTACGGCTTGACATGAACTGGCGCCATGAAAAGGCACACCAGGAAAATGCGCAAGAAACGCTTCTCGAATCAACTCGAAATTGTATTCTTCCGTGTAGTAACACATCACGTAAGACAAGTTCTGTTGTGTCAATTCAGACCTGAGCGTTTTTATCGCTGAGTCTTCATCTTTAATATGAGTAAAAACTGATTGGCAATGCATACGATTTTATAATTGGATATCACTCTGCTGTTATACCATTCCAACCAATTTTCTCTAGGTAAGAAGGTGTTAATTTCATTAATAAGTTACGATTATCTCGTGATAGATCGTATTTATAATTGAACTACAACAATGTTTTCACCTTTTTTAAAGGTGATTTTTTTCGATTCAGGCATGATGTCCCATTCTACTGACTTATGCTTTTCGTTGAGATTGATAAAATTACCAGATTGATTTAGATCAATTTTTAGAGTGCTACTTTCTGTCGTTTCGAGCGAAATTCCCATTGAGTCACGATTAATCGTGATTATTTCTCCTTCAATTGTTACATCGCATCGTTCTTTTTGTGAACAGTCAACGCTATTAACACTCTCGTGTGTAAAGGTACGCCAGAAAAATGCGCCTATTAAAACACTGAGCATGATTAAGATTTGTGCAAGTCGCGCCTTTGTTAACTTTTGTGCAGGCATAATTACTAATATCCTTGTTACAAACTTCAAACTTTTTAAATAAAAAATGATTTCCAGAGGTCCAGTAAGGTTACTACCCTGTCATTGAATTGTTAATTCAAGTATAGTGTCACGCTGAAAATGCCACTTTTTATTAAAGTCAGCAATGGAAATAAGGTGATGATAACACTTGAATTCTAGAGTTTACTTGGGTGGTGTTACGACGCAAGTCGTGTTGGAAGTAAAAGTGTAGTTAATTAGAAATTGGAAGCATGCAAATGAGCCAAGTAAAGCAGCTTGAACAAAACTACAACTATACAGTCGTTCGCCAATTTACCCTTGTGACCATTTTATGGGGCATAGTTGGTATGGCTGTTGGTGTTTTGATTGCCGCTCAATTAGTTTGGCCACAGCTAAACTTTGATACGCCGTGGTTGACGTACAGTCGCTTACGTCCACTGCATACTAATGCGGTAATTTTTGCGTTTGGTACCAGTGCTCTGTTCGCAACGTCTTATTATGTTGTACAGCGCACATGTCAAACACGTCTTTTTGGTGGCCCACTCGTTGCCTTCACCTTTTGGGGTTGGCAAGCAATCATCCTGGCAGCAGCCATTACTTTGCCTCTCGGTTTAACATCGGGTAAAGAGTATGCTGAGCTAGAATGGCCTATTGATATCGCAATTGCGCTAGTATGGGTATCATATGCGGTGGTGTTCTTCGGCACACTAGTGAAGCGAAACACGTCACATATTTATGTGGCAAACTGGTTCTTCGGTGCCTTTATTATCACAGTAGCAGTACTTCACATCGTGAACAGCATGGCTATTCCTGTGTCACTTGGTAAATCTTACTCGATTTACTCGGGCGCAGTGGATGCGATGGTTCAGTGGTGGTATGGACACAATGCGGTAGGTTTCCTACTGACCGCTGGTTTCCTAGGTATGATGTACTACTTCGTTCCTAAACAAGCTGAACGTCCTGTTTATTCTTACCGTCTATCTATCGTTCACTTCTGGGCACTTATTTCTCTATATATTTGGGCAGGCCCTCACCACCTTCATTATACAGCGCTACCAGACTGGACTCAGTCTCTAGGTATGGTTATGTCGCTGGTTCTATTTGCTCCTTCTTGGGGTGGTATGATCAACGGTATTATGACGTTATCTGGTGCATGGCATAAGCTTCGTTATGACCCTATCCTACGTTTCCTAATCGTTTCACTGTCGTTCTACGGTATGTCTACCTTTGAAGGCCCGATGATGTCGATTAAGACGGTTAACGCACTTTCTCACTACACAGACTGGACCATTGGTCACGTTCACTCTGGTGCGTTAGGTTGGGTTGCGATGGTTTCTATCGGCTCTGTATATCACTTGGTACCTCGCCTATTTGGCCAAGAGCGTATGTACTCTGTTGGTCTAGTTAATGTGCATTTCTGGCTAGCAACAATCGGTACCGTTCTTTACATCGTTGCGATGTGGATCTCTGGTGTAATGCAAGGTCTTATGTGGCGCGCGGTTAACTCTGACGGTACGCTAACTTACAGTTTTGTTGAATCTGTAGAAGCGTCTTATCCGTTCTACTTTGTACGTTTCCTAGGCGGATTTATCTTCCTATCTGGTATGTTCCTAATGGCATACAACACGTACAAAACGGTAAGTGCACCTAAAGAAAGCCTAAAAGCTATCCCACATCCGGCATAAGGAGATTTAAGAATGAGTAATAATTCTAATAATCGCCATGAAATCTTAGAACGTAATGTCGGTTTGTTGGCTATTTTTATCGTGTTTGCTATCAGTTGGGGTGCTCTTGTAGAGATCACTCCTCTGATTTTCCAAAAGCAAACGACTGAACCTGTAGAAAATCTGCGCGCTTACACTCCTTTGGAGATGGAAGGCCGTGATATCTACATCCGTGAAGGTTGTAACGTCTGTCACAGCCAGATGGTTCGTCCTTTCCGCTCAGAGACTGAACGTTACGGTCACTACTCTGTTGCTGGTGAGAGTGTTTGGGAACACCCATTCCTTTGGGGCTCTAAGCGTACAGGCCCGGATTTAGCTCGTGTTGGTGGTCGTTATTCTGACGAATGGCACCGTGTTCACCTGTTAGATCCTCGTGAGCTTGTTCCTGAGTCAAACATGCCAGGTTTCCCGTGGCTAGCTGAAAACGTTTTAGACGGTAAGCTAACTCAGAAGAAACTTGAGCTATTTCGTGATCAGTTCGGCGTTCCATACACTGATGAAGAGATCGCGAATTCGGCTAAAGAAGTAGAAGGTAAAACAGAGATGGATGCAATCATCGCTTACCTTCAGTCTCTTGGTCATGCAATGAAGTAAGGGGATCATATGGATTTCGGTACAATTCATAGTATTTATACCGTTGTACTCTTCGCTAGTTTTATTGGCATCGTATGGTGGGCATTTAGTAAAAAGCGTAAAGCACGCTTTGAAGAAGATGCCAACTTGGTGTTTGCTGACGAAGAACAAAAGACCCCTAATAACCAAGGAGTGAAGAAGTAATGACTACATTCTGGAGTCTCTGGATTATCGTGATTACTGTCGGTACGCTAGTAGGCTGTGCGATTCTCCTGACTTGGTGCGCTAAAGATAAAATGGGCGTCGAGGAAGGGGAAGACATGGGCCACGAGTACGATGGTATTCGCGAGCTAAACAACCCTCTACCAAAGTGGTGGACTTACCTGTTTGTAAGCACATTTGTGTTCGCAGCAGTTTACCTTGCCCTATTCCCAGGTCTAGGTAGCTTCAAGGGCTTTTTAAACTGGCAGAGTTCGGCTCAAACCGTTCGCTCACTAGAAGAGTCAAAAGAAGCCATCGCTGCAGCACAAGAGAACAAGCAACTAAACCAATATGCAAAAGAACTGGATGATGCCGACGCTTACTTCGGCGAAGCATTCCGTAAACTTGCGCACAATGACAGTGGTCTACGCCCAATTCCTGAAATTGCGCAAGATCCTGAAGCATTAAAAGTTGGTCAGCGTTTGTTTTTGCAAAACTGTTCTCAATGCCATGGCTCTGATGCACGTGGTCAGAAAGGCTTCCCTAACCTGACTGATGATGCATGGCTATATGGTGGCGAGCCAGCAGCGATCGTTACAACCATCATGCACGGCCGTATTGGTCAAATGCCAGCATGGAAAGATGCCCTTGGTGAGCAAGGTGTTCAAGAAGTTGTAAGTTACACACTTAGTCTATCTGGTCGTAAAGTAAATGCTCGTGAAGCCACGGCAGGTAAAGCACGCTTCGTAGTGTGTGCCGCTTGTCATGGTACCGATGGTAAGGGTAACCCTGCAGTCGGTGCGCCTGACCTTACAGACCAAGACTGGTTATTTGGTGACTCTCGTGCAGCTGTAACAGAAACCGTAATGAACGGACGCTCAGGCGTAATGCCTGCGTGGAAAGACATTTTGGGTGAAGATAAAGTTCAGCTCGTTGCCTCATATGTCTGGAGTTTAAGTAACTCAGAGAGTAAGTAACTGAGATATTACGTAACATAGCAATAACAGCCCCTTTCATAGGGGCTGTCTTTCCTTTAAATTTAACGCCTTACATTTTTTCATTTAGCTGTTGAGAACTTTTTTATGGTAAAGCCTTGGTATAAACAATTTTGGCCGTGGTTCCTAATCATCCTTCCTCTTACTGTCGTAGTTTGGACTGTGATTACTGTGGTCGTTTTCTCGAACAACTCTGTTTCTTTAGTCGCCGAGGATTACTATAAAAAAGGCAAAGGCATTAATATCGACATTAGTAAAATGAATGTCGCTCGTGACCTAGGTCTTAACGCTGAGATTTCCTCTGAAAATAACAATGTTGTGATTGTTTTCGCTAAAGGGAAGCTACCTCATTACCCTGCTCTAACGGCCACTTTCACTCATCGTACTCTTCCTGATCGTGACTTCACAAAGCTTGTAACAGCGGATGCATCTGGTAATTACCGACTAAAAGCTGAGGAATCTATTCAAGGACCATGGTTTGTTGAACTACAACCACACGACAAGCAATGGATGATCCAAGGTAAAGTGGAGTTTCCTGCCTCTTCAACACCGTTAATGAAGTAAGCATATGTGTAAATCCTGTTATCACTGCGGTGAAGATGTACCAGCCAACACGGATTTCAAAGTAGAAATATTGGGTGAAATTCGCGACATGTGTTGTCCGGGCTGCGAAACTGTGGCGCAGACTATTGTCGATAGTGGTCTTGTCTCATATTACCAATACCGCACTGCGCCTGCAGAAAAGGCAGATCTAGTACCAGAGCAACTCCAAGCTTTAATTCATTATGACAATGCGGATGTACAATCTGAATTCGTACGAAATCGCGAAAATGTTTCTGAAGTAACCCTTTCTTTAGAAGGCGTTTCATGTGCTGCTTGTGCGTGGTTAATCGAAAAGCAAGTTTCCAATACAGCCGGGTTGGTATCTATTCGTGTTAATACAACCACCAATCGAGCGTTACTAGCCTGGGATAAAACTCAGGTACGGTTAAGCGAGCTCCTTTCCGTTATTCATAAACTTGGTTACAAAGCTGCACCTTTTGAAGCAGATAAGCAAGAAGCCTCTTACCATCGAATGATGAAGCAATATCTATATCGGCTAGGTATTGCAGGTTTAGCAACCATGCAGGTCATGATGCTCGCCGTTGCACTGTATCTCGAAGTCTTTGGTGATTTAGAGCCAGAGTTTAAAAGTTACTTTCGTTGGGTAAGTTTGATTTTTGCTACTCCTGTTTTGCTTTATTCCGCTCTTCCATTTTACTTAAACGCATGGCGCAGTATCAAAGGCCGAACCCTTGGTATGGATGTCCCGGTTTCTATCGCGTTGATCTTTGCCTATGTTGCAAGTTTAGTTGCAACAGTAACTGAACAAGGCGAAGTCTTCTTTGAATCTATCTCGATGTTTACCTTCTTTTTGTTAGTAGGTCGATTCTTAGAGATGCGCGCTCGTCGCAAAGCTGCTGCAGCGAGTGGTAACCTTCTTAAGTTGATTCCGGCAATTGCTACAACGCTGGACGGTGATCAGATACCCGTGAAGACGCTAAAAGTTGGCGATCGTATTCGCGTTCTACCTGGTGAACATATCCCCGCTGACGGTAAAGTTATTTCAGGCCGTATTCATATTGATGAATCCATGCTAACGGGTGAGTCAGTGCACGTTGTGAAACGAGAAGGCGATATTGTTTATGCGGGAACGCTAAACGGAGACGAATCATTTGAACTTGAGGTAGTAAGCTCAAAGGCCGATTCAATGATTTCTAACATCGTGCGTTTACAAGATGAAGCTCAACACTCCAAACCTAAAATTGCGGAAATTGCAGACATTGTCGCCCGTTACTTTGTTGGTGTGATTCTTATTATCTCTGCTGGTACTTGGTTTTACTGGCATCAAACAAAACCAGATGATGCGTTTTGGATCATGCTGTCTGTGTTAGTTGCTACATGCCCATGTGCGCTATCTCTGGCCACTCCGACCGCTCTCACTTGTGCTACCTCTAGAATGGGTAATTTTGGCATTTTGCTTCGTAAAGGCCATGTGTTTGAGACACTATGTAAGATCAACCACTTAGTTGTAGATAAAACAGGCACTCTAACGAAAGGTGATATTGAGGTCTGTGAAACAAAGGTACTTAGTGATCTCCCACAGAAAGATTGTCTATCACTAGCTGCAGCTTTAGAGGCTCATGCAAACCACCCTATCGCTCGTTCTTTTGCAACTTACACCAATGATGACTTTATCGTGTCTGACGTGCAAAACGTGATTGGTTCAGGGATTGAGGGTATGTGGAATGGCAAAATCGTTAAGATAGGTAGTGCTGCTTTTGTTCAAGGCAAAGAAAGTGGTGAAAGTCAGGCGGTCTATCTGTCGGTTGATGGCAAGCATGTCGCTAGCTTTTACTACCGCGACCCTATCCGAAAAGAAAGCAAAGCCTTTATTCAACGTTTTGCTGACGCTGGAATTAAGACAACCCTGCTAACTGGTGATTCTCTCTCAAACGCCCAACCAGTGGCGAATGAAATTGGTATCGATCACATCGTCGCGTCAGCAAAGCCAGAAGATAAGCTTGCATACCTTAAGAGCTTGGACGAAAACAGTATCACTATGATGGTTGGTGATGGAATCAATGACGCGCCGACTCTCGCCGGAGCTCACCTTTCTGTCGCAATGGGCGGTGGTACAGATGTCGCTAAAGCTTCTGCAGATATGACGTTACTTGGGGATAATCTCGAAAAGCTACTAGAAGCACGTTTGCTTGCACTGCGTACAAGAAAGATTATTCGAGAAAACTTGGCTTGGTCTTTGGGTTACAACCTGTTAATTTTGCCTTTGGCGGTCGCAGGTTTAGTGGCTCCCTACATTGCAGTAGTTGGCATGTCTGCAAGCTCAATTATCGTTGTATCTAACTCTTTGCGCCTGCTCAAAGAGAAATAAGTAGAGAAAGCAAACATGGAAAGTCTTTATATATTGATTCCCATCGCTATCGTTCTCGTTTGTGTTGCTGTCGCCGTTTTTCTTTGGGCGGTAAGAAGCGATCAGTTTGAAGATCTTGAACGGCAAGGGCACAACATTCTTCTCGACGAAGAAGACCAATCTAATAGTGATAAAAAGTAGCGACCTTTATGACTCCTGATTTTATCGGTGCGTTGATGATCGGCTTAGTAGGAGCCGGTCATTGTATGGGTATGTGTGGTGGTATCGCGTCTCTGCTTGCCATGGGCTCTTCTGCTAAAAATAAAACTGCCCCTCTTATCCCCCTCTTCTACAACCTCGGACGATTGATCAGTTATACCTTAATAGGAGCATTAGTGGGTGGTGCTATATCAGGTTTATCTGAGCTTAGTGGGTTAACGCATTCTCTTGCTTGGTTAAGGCTGATTGCTGCGTTATTCATGATTCTGGTCGCGCTGTATATTGCTAAATGGTGGCAAGGCTTACTTTTAATAGAAAAGCTAGGGCAGTATCTCTGGCGCTTTATCTCGCCAGCAGGGAAGAGTTTGTTGCCATTAAAGCATCCTCTTCACGCGTTGCCATTTGGCTTTATTTGGGGTTGGTTACCATGTGGTTTAGTTTATTCAGCGCTTACTTGGTCGGCGGTTTCTGGTAGTGCGATGAACGGCGGCCTAATTATGCTTGCGTTTGGGCTCGGAACGCTACCTGCAATGCTTATTATTGGATACGGTGCCAATCATTTTCAGAAATTACAAAAATCATTAATATTTAGAAATATTTCAGCATTAATCCTTATTGGCTATGGTACGTATACCGCCGTAGGAGCCTTAGCATTACTCGGTTTCATATAACGTTAAACTCTATTGAGGTGACATTTTTGCTACCCTTTAGGATTAAGCGATGCTAAAATATTGATGTATATCAAATAGTGAAAGGTTGTTATGATTTCTGAAAAACCTGCAACAAAGCGTATCCAATCAGGCGGTTGCGCCATTCATTGCCAAGATTGTAGCATTAGTCAACTGTGTATCCCGTTCACTCTAAATGAGGCAGAACTTGACCAGCTTGACCAAATCATCGAACGTAAGAAGCCTATTCAAAAAGGACAAGAGCTTTTTAAGGCCGGTGATGAGCTAAAATCGCTATACGCTATCCGCTCTGGTACCATCAAGAGCTATACGATCACAGAGCAAGGTGATGAGCAAATCACAGCGTTTCACTTAGCTGGAGACTTAGTCGGTTTCGATGCTATCACTGGTGACTCCCACCCTAGCTTTGCTCAAGCACTCGAAACGTCGATGGTATGTGAAATCCCATACGAAATTTTAGACGATCTATCGGGTAAGATGCCTAAGCTTCGCCAGCAAATCATGCGTTTGATGAGTAACGAAATTAAAGGTGATCAGGAAATGATTTTGCTTCTTTCTAAAAAGAATGCAGAAGAGCGACTAGCTGCTTTCCTTTACAACCTATCAACGCGTTTTTCTCAGCGTGGCTTCAGCCCTAGAGAGTTTCGTTTAACTATGACTCGTGGTGATATTGGCAACTACCTTGGTCTTACAGTCGAAACGATCAGTCGTTTGTTAGGTCGTTTCCAGAAATCTGAGATCCTAAGCGTAAAAGGTAAATATATCACTATCTTAGACCACGATGCATTGATGGAACTTGCTGGTGTAACTAAAGAATAATACACGCTAATTATTGATGTAGCTCGAAAATGAGCTACATCATATTTCTCATAAATTCCTTTCGAAAGTCCTCAAAAAGTTCTCCAAACTAAGCTACAGTAAAAATGTACGGTGAGTACTCCAAAATACTGATTTAATTTACATTCAGTATCTGGTTTTGCAATAGAAGTGGGCTTAGTTATGAGTATATACAGTAAGATCCTTGTTGTAGCTGACATCAATAATGATGAGCAGCCCGCACTTGCAAGAGCTGTTCAATTAGCTCAGAAAAGTGTATCTAGGAGCCGAATCACTTTCTTTTTATCCATTTACGATTTCTCGTATGACATGACGTCAATGCTATCAGTGGATGAAAGAGATGCTATGCGTCGAGGTGTCATTCATCAGCGTGAGCAGTGGATGCGTAAAATTGCTCAACCATACCTAAACGATGGCTTCGACTTTGATGTTTGTGTTGTCTGGCACAACCGTCCTTATGAGGCGATTATTGCTGAAGTCTACGCAGGCAATCATGACCTAGTCATCAAAGGCACACGTAAGCACGACGTGTTAGAATCTGTGATTTTCACTCCGACCGATTGGCACTTGTTACGTAAATGCCCTATCCCAGTACTTCTGATTAAAAATGCAGATTGGCCGGAACAAGCAAGTATCCTTGCCTCAGTACATGTGGGCTCAGAAAACCCGACTCATATTGATCTCAACGATACGATGGTCGAGCGATTAAAAGAAATCACCACTCGGCTTGAGGCCAAGCCATATCTTGTTAACGCCTACCCCGTTACACCGGCGAACATTACGATTGAACTTCCTGAATTTGACCCAACGACTTATACCGATGCAGTGCGAGGTCATCATTTAACGGCTATGAAAGCACTACGCCAAAAACATGGTCTTGATGAAGAACAAACGATAGTTGAGCAAGGTTTACCTGAAGATGTCATTCCGGCAGCTGCAGAGCGCTTGAATGCTGCAATGGTTATTTTAGGTACTACAGGGCGAACTGGGCTTTCTGCTGTCTTTATTGGTAATACAGCGGAGCACGTAATTGATAAAATAAATTGCGATGTGTTGGCTCTAAAACCAAAAGGCTACATTAGTCCTCTCGATCCAAATACAGCAACCTAATCTCTCCTTAGTATTGCTATGTATTGAGCGCTTTCAAATAAGCGCTAATAAATCCCCCCGAATACAGGGGGATTTTTGTTTGGGAACAGTTAAAGCGTTGGGTACAAAAAAGGAGGTCTAATTGACCTCCTTTTTTACAAGTTAGATGTTCGTAACATCGATGAACATTGATTCATCAATATTCGTCGAAGAAACGACAGCCTCATTAAACTCATACTCTTCGCGGTTACCTTCACGATCTAGCGGTAAGTTAACAAAGTCGAACAATTCGCGGTCTGCTAGTTGGCTTGGGCTTACGTTTTGAATTGATTTAAAAATTGCTTCCACACGGCCTGGCGTCTTCTTATCCCATTCAATCAACATTGCTTTTATAGATTGACGCTGAAGGTTCTCTTGAGAGCCACAAAGATTACATGGAATTATTGGGAAATCCTTATGCTCAGCGTATTTGATCAGATCTTTTTCACGACAGTAAGTCAATGGACGAATGACCACGTTACGGCCATCATCAGAGCGTAGCTTTGGTGGCATCGCTTTAAGGCGAGAGCCGTGGAACATGTTCAAGAACATTGTTTCGACGATGTCATCCATGTGATGACCTAGCGCAAGCTTAGTTGCACCAATCTTCTCTGCAAATGAATACAGCGTACCACGTCGCAGGCGTGAACACAGACCACAAGTGGTTTTGCCTTCTGGTACCTTCTCTTTTACGACGGAATACGTGTCCTTATCGACAATATAGTAAGGGATATTCAGTGTTTCGAAATACTCTGGCAGAATGTGCTCAGGGAAGCCCGGTTGTTTTTGGTCTAGGTTTACTGCAACCACTTCAAATTTGATCGGTGCGGCTTTTTGAAGATTCAGCAGGATATCAAGCATCGCGAATGAATCTTTACCACCGCTAATACATGCCATCACAACATCGCCTTCTTCGATCATGTTGTAATCAGTAATGGCATTTCCAACATGTCTTCTTAGGCGTTTCTGAAGCTTGTTGAATTCTAGGGTTTCTTTTCTTGTATCTATTTGGTTCATTGCGGGCTCTCACATCGCCGATAAATCGACTAGGACTTCCTAACATGGGTTTCTTTGGGGCGTGGATTATACGAGCTTTTTACACAGGATTAAATGCTTGTCTTATTGAGTCTTTAAGAAAAGAGTGTGAAAGATACTTTAGTTACGGTCAAAATTAAAAAAGAGCTGCGATTGCAGCCCTTTCTAAACGTTCAGTGTTCATTTCTTTGCGTTAGGTAGATAAGGTAACACTCGCATCGTCGGTTCTGGTAGTGCCATTGTGCCACCTTGCCCTATTTCACTTAGTGCGACTTGTATCTTGCCATTGACAATTGGCTTTTCGGTTCCGTTTGAGAAAATCACTTTATCATTCAGTTGATTTGCAAACTCCATCGTCACACCTTGAACTTCCGGTGTAAACCAACCCGCAAACATACCGCCTAAATCTTCCAGCATCGTCTGCATTTGAGGTAGAAGAGGCTTAATTTGCTCGTAAGAAACGTTACCCTGTAATGGTTCTTTGGTCATCACGACAAGTGAGTAATCGCAACGTGTATCTTTTGGGGTATCGACAAAAACCAACGGATTTGCTGACTTTAAGTTTTTATCAACTGGTAAAGGCAACTCTTGTGAAGCAGGGATAACAAACTCTTCATAGTGCTCTTCTTTTTCCATCCAAGCTTTTTCTATCGTACAAATTTGCTTAGTTTTTGCGTCCACAAAAAAGACACCAACTTTCACATCGTCATGCCCTTCTTTATTGTTGTTTTTTAGTTGAGTATATAACTTTGAGTATGTGAACATGTACTCTTGAGCTTGGGTTATCGGCGATGCAAGAATTAGCGCCGCACTTCCCAACAGACTTAGGCTTAACTTTTTCATTTTATCCGTTATTTTATTGCGTCCAGTAGGCGTTGTTATGACGAATCATAGCGCGAAGATCGTGTACATAGGCGATGCCACGTTCAGAATAGGCTAGCAACCCATGCGTTAACTCTGACGCGGTTGCGACCGTTAACAAGCCCTTGTTCTTTTCAGCCAGAGATGTTCTGATTTCACGCAGGTCTGCATACGCTGGGTTTCGATTAACATTCATAAAGTAGCCATGAACAGACTGTTGTACAGAATCGAATTTTTCAACTTCATGAACTTTGTTAGCGCCACGTTGCGCTGGAACAATTCCACAGCCCTTTTTATAACACCATTGGCCGAACAAGTTGTTTGCTTGAGTAGCAAAACGAGAAGTGCCCCACGCAGATTCATTTGCCGCTTGAGTTAGAACCAACGCTTCTGGTAAGACGTTCACTCTCACAAGCATCTCGTCTAGCCACGCTTGATCAACCTTATCGTTACTCAAGGGCAACGAATACAGAGATGATAACCGCTGAGCATACTCTTGTTGTTCTTGCGTCACTTGTCCCACCTTTAAAGAGGTAAGAAAGGCCCGCTCATGACGAATTCGTTGATTTTCAAGAGCAATTTTAGGCCTTAAAAAATCAAAAAAAGCTGCTTTTTTCTCTTTCGTATCTTTTATTGAATTGAAGTCTGGGATATCACCGATGTATGGCAAGTGTGATAAATCGACATGCTTAATCTTGCCAGAGAGTGCGTCAGGATTTTCCACATATTTAAACTGTTTCTCGTAGTGTAAATATGGGCCTATAGAAATGAAAGTGGCGGCTATACAGGTTGCCGCCACTCGTAAACTTATTGATTTCAAAGAATTAGGCATCAAACACCTGTGAGTTACCATCGTGATCATTATCGTTTTTCTGTGTTGTAACGATCTTAAGCTTAATTCCAAACATTTCGCGGTAGAGTATGCCTTTCAAATGGAAGAAGAATGGCAGCACAAAAATCAAGCCAATACCGTAGAACATTGCTGCAATAATAAACATTAACATCACGCCTAAGTAAAGCCCCGCGACCACAAAAATCTTCTTGTTGATTGCGCGAAGTGATAACAGCAACGCTTGCATTGGTGGCACCCTTTTCTCACAAATCAACAAAATAGAGTGACTAAATGCCAAGGAAAGATACAGCGACAGTAAAGGAAAAATCATACCAACCACACCTTGTAGCATTAAGCTCATGAGTGTTGCTAGAATAACAGGAATGGTGAACTGCAACCCCTTTCCAACATGGCGCAACTTAGTCTTCAGGCCAGCGATATGACTCATAGCCATCAAACTTATCCCCGCATAAATTGGGGCGCTAATCACCTCATAACTGAAATTCGCGACATAAATAGAAGACACAATATCGTTTGTGAACGACTCTGGGTTCTCAAACGCATCAAGAATAACGGTCAAATCGCCCAACTGCAGTTTTAATGCAATATAGAAAATACCTAACTGGACAAAAAGCAATACAATAATGGCAGGAGAAAATGATAAAAAGTGCTGGATGGTTGCTCGCCAAGCTTCGTTAAAAACCGCGCCAGCTTTAAGCTCGTAGTTGCCAGACAAAGCTCGCTCTACACTCCCCCCAAGATTGAAATCTTTCTCAAAATCGTCGTTCATAGTTTATCCAAGACTAACTTGTAAAATTTTGACTGGAATTCCAGTCAATTAATGTAATCGTCATTATAAAGAAATCTTTCCACATCTAACATCACAACTCACCTACAATCCTTGCAATCTCAACTGTATGGTTGATAATTAACCACTTTCAAGGTCATGAAATTGAAACAATTGTTGAACAAAGTTTAGTGCTATCAAACTGTGTCTAGATGCCAATTAATCTCATAAAAACAGTATGGTAAGGAATGATGGCTTTTTCCTGCAAAATTATTTCTGTTTCAAGATAAGAAAATGCTTTAATTTCACACTTTTGGTGATTATGATGCGCGCCTCAAAAGTGAATGGTTAGTGTCACATCAGCTGGGATAATCCCGGCTTGAACGTGGGGGAAATACAGACGTTGAACGCAAAACCGCAAGCAGGAAAGCCAGTTATTCGTTTATCTGGTATTAGTAAAAGTTTCGATGGTAAGGAAATCATCGGTAATTTAAATCTGGATGTTAATCATGGTGAATTTCTGACGATTCTCGGGCCTTCTGGTTGTGGTAAGACAACAGTTTTACGCATGATTGCAGGTTTTGAAACGGCAGATAACGGTCAAATTATTTTGGATGACCAGGATGTAACACAGGTTCCTGCAGAGCAAAGGCACGTCAACACGGTATTTCAAAGTTACGCATTGTTTCCACACATGACCGTATATGAGAATGTCGCTTTTGGTCTTCGTATGCAGAAAACGCCTACTGCGGACATTGAACCACGAGTAATGGAAGCGCTACGCATGGTGCGCCTAGAAAAAATGGCACAGCGTAAGCCTCATCAGCTTTCTGGTGGTCAGCAACAACGTATCGCCATTGCGCGTGCGGTTGTTAACAAACCAAAAGTACTGCTGCTAGATGAATCTCTATCGGCACTTGATTACAAACTGCGTAAGCAAATGCAAATCGAGCTTAAACAGCTTCAGCGTCAACTTGGTATTACCTTTATCTTCGTTACGCACGATCAGGAAGAAGCCCTATCGATGTCTGACCGCATTATTGTTATGCGCGACGGTGTTATCGAGCAGGATGGTTCTCCACGTGAGATTTACGAAGAGCCGAAGAACCTATTTGTTGCTCGCTTTATCGGTGAGATCAACGTATTCAACGCAACAATGCTAGAGCGTATCGACGAGAAACGTATCCGTGCAGAAATTGAAGGTGTCGAGTCTGTTGTTTACTACGATCAGGAAGCGCAAGCAGGTGAAAAACTGCAAGTACTACTTCGCCCAGAAGACTTACGTATCGAAGAGATCAAAGAGTCTGAAGAAAAAGGCATCGTAGGTCACGTAACAGAGCGTACCTATAAAGGTATGACGCTTGATTCAGTTATCCAATTGGATTCAGGCATGCGTGTAATGGTTAGCGAATTCTTTAACGAAGATGATCCTGATGTGGACCACTCACTTGGCCAGAAAGTCGCTATCACTTGGGTTGAGAGTTGGGAGGTAGTCCTCAATGATAAGCAAGAAGATTAATCTTCAAAACGCGATCATTACCTTAATCGTCGGTTGGTTAACACTTTTCGTGTTGGTACCAAATGTGATGATTATCGGTACGAGTTTCTTAACGCGTGATGAAGCAAACTTAATCGAAATGACATTTACTTTCGACAACTACTTACGTCTACTCGACCCCTTGTATGCGAAAGTGCTGATGCACTCGTTCTACATGGCGATTGTGGCGACGTTGTTGTGTTTAGTAATTGGTTACCCATTTGCTTACATCATAGCGAAAATGCCAGAGAAATGGCGCCCATTCATGTTGTTCTTAGTTATCGTACCTTTTTGGACAAACTCTCTTATCCGTACTTACGGCCTGAAGATTGTTCTGGGTACACAAGGTATTTTGAACAAATCATTAATGGCGATGGAAATCATCGATAAGCCATTACGTATTATGTACACCGAAACAGCAGTAATGATTGGTCTTGTGTACATCCTGCTTCCATTTATGATTCTGCCGCTTTACTCGGCAATCGAGAAGTTGGACAACACTTATATCGAGGCGGCGAAAGATCTTGGTGCGAACAAGTTCCAAACCATTACGAAAGTGATTCTACCTCTTACAATGCCTGGCATTATCGGTGGTTGTTTGTTGGTTCTGCTACCAGCACTAGGTATGTTCTACATCTCTGACCTTCTTGGTGGTGCGAAGAACCTACTGATTGGTAACGTTATTAAGAGCCAAGTATTGAACGCTCGTGACTGGCCATTTGGTGCTGCGACTAGTATCGCCCTCACCTTCGCAATGGCTGTGATGCTTTACGCTTACTACAGAGCAGGCAAACTATTGAATAAGAAAGTGGAGCTAGACTAATGGGACGCACAGTTAGATTTAGCTTTATGGCGCTGGTGTATGCATTTTTGTATCTGCCAATCATCGTCTTAATTGTTAACTCATTTAATGCCAACAAATTTGGTATGAAATGGGGTGGTTTCACCACGAAATGGTACGAAACCTTAGTAAATAACGACAGCCTAATGCAAGCTGCATGGCATTCATTGAACGTAGCGGTATTCTCAGCGACAGCAGCAACCATCATTGGTAGCTTAACGGCCGTTGCCCTATTCCGTTACTCGTTCAAAGGTAAAGGTGCGGTAAACGGCATGCTGTTTGTCGTGATGATGTCTCCCGATATTGTAATGGCGATTTCATTACTTGCTCTGTTCCTAGTATTAGGCGCACAGCTTGGCTTCTTTACACTATTGATTGCTCACATCACCTTTTGTCTACCATTCGTTGTGGTAACTGTGTACAGCCGCTTAAATGGCTTTGATGTGAAAATGTTGGAAGCTGCAAAAGACCTTGGTGCAAGCGAATGGGTTATCTTGAAACAGATCATCCTTCCTCTTGCTAAACCAGCGGTTGCTGCAGGTTGGCTATTGAGCTTTACGCTGTCTTTGGACGACGTAATTATCAGCTCGTTTGTAACAGGTCCAACTTACGAAATCTTACCATTGAAGATTTACTCCATGGTTAAGGTGGGCATTTCACCGGAAGTGAACGCCCTAGCAACGGTAATGTTGATTGTTTCTTTGGTCTTGGTAGTAATTTCTCAGTTGCTAGCAAGAGAAAAAGTGAAGTAGAATCCGCACCTGTTAACATCACGAAACAGAATGGTTACATGCCATTCTGTTTTTCTATCTATCGTCCAAAATTGGACAACGTTTGGTTTGGAGCTAACGTCAATGAAAAAATGGGCTACTCTATTAGCTGGTAGTGCATGTGCGCTTTCTCTGTTCTCTGGTACAGCGACAGCGGATGATAAAGAACTAGTATTTATGAACTGGGGTCCTTACATCAACAGTAATATCCTAGAGCAATTTACTAAAGAAACTGGCATCAAAGTGATCTACTCGACTTACGAGTCGAACGAAACTTTGTATGCAAAGCTAAAAACTCATAACCAAGGTTATGACCTAGTAGTACCTTCAACGTACTTCGTGGCGAAGATGCGTGACGAAGGCATGCTACAAAAGATCGATAAGACTAAGCTGAAAAACTTCGGCAACCTAGATAAAAACTACCTAGACAAGCCTTACGATCCAAGTAACGACTACTCTATCCCACACGTTGTTGCGATTACAGGCCTAGCGGTTAACGCAGACATGTACGATCCAAACGAGTTCCAAAGCTGGGCTGACCTATGGAAGCCTGAGCTTGAAGGTCAAGTAATGTTGATGGACGACACTCGTGAAGTGTTCCATATCGCTCTGCGTAAACTTGGCTACTCAGGTAACTCAAAAGACCCTAAGCAAATCGATGAAGCGTACGCTGAGCTACAAAAGTTGATGCCTAACGTTTTAGTTTTCAACTCTGACAACCCTGGCGCACCTTACATGTCTGGTGAAGTGGGCGTTGGTATGCTTTGGAACGGTAGCGCCGCAGCGGCACAAAGTGAAGGCCTGAACCTTAAACTCGTTTTTCCTAAAGAAGGCGGTATCGGCTGGGTTGATAACTTCGCTATCTCTTCCGGTGCGAAGAACGTAGAAGCAGCTCACAAGATGATCGACTTCTTACTGCGCCCAGAAATCGCAGAGCAAATCTCTCGTGATACTGGCTACCTAACGGCGGTGGAGGAATCGAATGCTAAGTTTAAAGACGTTGCCCCACTATTCCCTTCTCAAGAAGACCTTGACCGCGTTGAATGGCAAGATGCGGTTGGTGATCTAACCGTTAAATACGAAGATTACTTCCTCAAGCTGAAAGCGGGGCAATAATCTAGCTTGTGTAACAAGTCATCAACCATAGGAAAATAGGCAGCAATACGCTGCCTATTTTTGTCTTAGGCTGATATAATCGCGCGTTGCTAGGTTTATTTGTCTTGGTATCATAGATTTATCGTCTCATAACAAGGAGACAACGATATTCAAGCTAAATGAACATATTTGTGCTTACTGCGATTTGGCTCAACTTGATAACTCCAGCTAGTATTGACTTGTCCAATCGCGAAACAAAACGGAAAACAAATGAAAAGTAAATTCTACGCAAGCGCTCTATGTGCAGCGACGCTCATCGCTACCCCTGCAATGGCTGCTGATCAAGAACTGTATTTCTACAACTGGTCGGAATACATTCCAAACGAAGTTCTTGAAGACTTTACAAAAGAAACCGGAATCAAAGTTATTTACTCTACATACGAATCTAACGAGAGTATGTACGCAAAACTAAAAACTCAAGGTTCTGGTTACGACTTGGTAGTACCGTCTACCTATTTCGTCTCTAAAATGCGTAAAGAAGGCATGCTACAACAGATCGACAAAGAGAAATTATCTCATTTTGCCGATCTTGATACTAACTTCCTAAACAAACCGTTCGATCCGAACAACAACTACTCTATCCCATACATTTGGGGTGCGACCGGTATTGGTATCAATGCTGACATGCTAGACAAGTCATCGGTTTCTAAATGGGATGATTTCTGGGATAGCAAGTGGGAAGGTCAACTAATGCTGATGGATGATTCTCGCGAAGTATTCCACATTGCATTGACTAAGCTTGGTTACTCACCAAACACGACTAACCCAGAAGAAATCAAAGCCGCTTACGAAGAACTGAAAAAGCTAATGCCAAACGTATTAGTATTTAACTCAGACTTTCCTGCAAACCCTTACCTTGCGGGTGAAGTTTCACTAGGCATGCTTTGGAACGGTTCTGCATACATGGCTCGTCAAGAAGGCGCGAACATCGACATCATCTGGCCAGAAAAAGGCACTATCTTCTGGATGGACAGCCTAGCAATTCCAGCTGGTGCGAAGAACGTTGACGCAGCTCATAAGATGATCGATTTCCTACTACGTCCTGAGAACGCAGCTAAGATTGCACTTGAGATTGGTTATCCTACGCCAGTTAAAACGGCACACGATCTGCTACCGAAAGAATTTGCTAATGATCCAAGCATCTTCCCACCACAAGAAGTGATGGACAGCGGTACTTGGCAAGATGAAGTTGGCGAAGCGAGCGTAATGTACGATGAGTACTTCCAAAAGCTAAAAGTGAACAACTAATTCGTTAGTTTTAAAGAGATGAAAAAGCGGCTCATGAGCCGCTTTTTTGTTCTTAATGACAAGACAAAAACTCTTCCTGTTGAAGTTATTACGCTCTTTCTTTTCCTTCTAGAGCCAGTATCTCGTCAACTAATTTTGGAACCTCAACGCTTGCTTTTCCGTAGCGTTTTTCCTCAAATTCACTTTCTACCGCACTAGGTTCTAGGTTAATTTCAATGGTATGTGCGCCGTGCATTTTTGCATCATGAACAAAACCTGCTGCGGGATACACAACGCCAGAAGTCCCAATAGAAATAAACAAATCTGCTTCTTCTAATGACGCGTAGATATCACCCATTCGCAGTGGCATTTCACCAAACCAAACAATATGTGGTCGCATTTGTGAAGGGATCTGACAACAGTGACAAAGCTCGCCGGTCTTAATGTCCTCATTGTGCTCTACTACTTGGTTAGATTCACTACAGCGGGCCTTGAGCAACTCACCATGCATGTGAATCACATTCTGACTGCCGCCTCTTTCGTGAAGGTTGTCTATATTTTGAGTGATGACCGTCACTTTACCTTCTAACTCAGCCTCTAAACGACCCAATGCTTCATGCGCTGCATTAGGCTTTATCGCATTATCTTGAAGTTTCTTGCGGCGTTGGTTGTAAAAATCTTGAACAAGGTCCGGATCGCGAGCAAACCCTTCAGGCGTTGCTACATCTTCGATACGGTGATTCTCCCATAGGCCATCTTGCGCACGAAATGTTTGAATACCAGATTCGGCCGAGATACCTGCACCAGTAAGTACTACAATATTTCTATAAGGGAAATTCATAACTCATCCTTGCTGTTTTTTCATTAGCTTAACACTGAAAGAATAGCAACAGTAGTAATATGGATTAGACCATAGTCGTAATGGTCACTATTAGAATTACAATTTAAGAGGAACAGCAATGAGACAAGTATCTCTAGCGTTTATATTGCTTATGACTTTGGCAGGCTGTCAACTTACCAATGTTGAAGGCGAAGTCGATGATGTAAAGGTAAGAGTCAGCACCAATGATGATGACCATCGAGGTAATGGTAATTTCTGTCCTCCTGGCCAAGCCAAGAAAGGCAATTGCTAAAAGAGCGGCTTTATGCCGCTCCCATATTGGTCTCAATCCTCGTTGGTCGAAGATATTTTATGAATGGCTAGGTCAGCGCCATTGAATTCGTCTTCTTCTGAAAGCCTTAGTCCCATACTGGTATTAATCGCGCCGTAGACTGCAAGTGCCCCAAGCACAGCGATGGAAATGCCCAAAAGCGTTCCTAGAAGCTGAACGATAATGCTCACGCCCCCTAGCCCACCCAACGAGATTTGGCCAAAGATCCCCGCAGCAATACCACCCCAAGCGCCACATACACCGTGTAAAGGCCAGACACCTAGCACATCATCAATCTTGGTTTTGTTTTGTAGGTGGGTAAAAAGATAAACAAATAGCACGCCAGCAATCGCACCTGTTACTAAAGCACCGATAGGATGCATTAAGTCTGAGCCCGCACATACAGCAACCAAGCCAGCTAGTGGGCCGTTATGAATAAAGCCAGGGTCATTCTTACCAGCCAACAGTGACGCGACAATGCCCCCGACCATTGCCATCAATGAGTTCATAGCCACCAAGCCACTTATGCCTGACACAGTTTGAGCTGACATGACGTTGAAGCCAAACCACCCCACACATAAGATCCAAGCTCCCAAAGCCAAAAACGGAATATTCGAAGGTGCAAAGTTGGTATGCTTTCCTGCTCGAACTCTGCCTTTTCTCATGCCCAAAAACACAACGGCAACCAGCGCTATCCAGCCGCCAACACCATGTACAACGACTGAACCTGCAAAATCGTGGAAGCCATAACCAAAGGTATTTTCAAACCAAGCTTGAACACCAAAGTTTCCGTTCCAGATCATTCCCTCAAATAACGGGTATACGATGCCGACAGTGAAAAATGTTGCGATAAGAATCGGATAAAAACGAGCTCGCTCTGCGATACCACCAGAAACAATAGCAGGAATCGCTGCAGCGAAGGTCAGCAAGAAAAAGAACTTCACCAACTCGTAACCATTGCCTTGAGATAATGTCTCTGCATCAGCAAAGAAGGTGCCGCCATAAGCGACCCAGTATCCAATGAAAAAATACGCAATGGCGGAAATACCGAAATCGGCCAAGATTTTAACTAAAGCATTAACTTGGTTCTTTTGGCGCACGGTTCCTACTTCAAGAAAAGCAAAACCAGCATGCATCAAAAAGACCATGATTGCGCCAAGTAGTAAGAAAAGTGTGTCGGAACTTTGCGTGAGAGTTTGTACAGCGCCGTGTACCTGATTGGCAGTTACACTCATTATGATTGTCTCCGTTGATCTGTAGCGCACTTATCCTGTGCATCAAAGTTAGGCTCATCACCAATTTGGTGAACTTAGTTTATAGAGCGTCTAACAGAGCAATTCTCATTCCATAATTTACATTTCTAACACTTACACTTTAATTTATTGTTTTGTATGAACTTTAATAAAATTATGCATTCTTGAAATGGTGCTTAACACGCTAATAAATGCACCAATGTGGTTTTACTGCACCAACATAATGCGCACCATATAGCTCAACAAGCAGCAAACTCCCCACCATAAACATAAAAGCCACCTCATGAGAGGTGGCTTTTATACTGAATGGCTAACTAAAGGAGTTTATCGAGTGATCTTCCCTGCTTTTACTTCTTCTAGCCAACGCCCCTCGACGAGGTAAGGAGGAAGCCAACCAGTTTCAACAGATAAACGGTTACCTTTGTCGTACCATATGCCAATCATTAAAACTGGTTTAGTTTTAGGGAGAGAAGCTACCACTATTCAGTCAACTCAGAGCAACTGCTGCGTCTTACGAGTTCCTTTTGTGAATGTTGTTACGTCAACATTAGAATTTGGTAACTATATCTCTTCCATCCCAACCCCTTTTGTTAGGAAATCCTCCAATGAAGCAGATATATATTTAGCATCGTCGAGATCTAGATCACTAAAATCACTTAAATAAAGTCCTGGCCCTTTTTTTCCTTGCATTAATATCAAAGCTGCGCCTTCTTCATTATCCCCAATAGCCAAAGAGTTAGGAATGCAATCTTGGATTTCATAAGCTTCATTCATCTCAATACAACCCGACGGGCTCCATATCCTTATATACTTTTCTCCACGCACTAAAATCTCTACTTCCGTCATTTTTCTAACGATACAAAGATACTCTTCCGGTACAGTAATACTGCTAAAATTTTTCAAATCATTAATTTCATCTTCGCTTGCAGCATTCTCGTGCGCATCAAGCCTAAAGTTGAGCGCTAAATTTTCTATGATATCCAACTATATAGCCTCTAATAATTCAACCTTTCGTATGGTATTTTTAGTGTATTTAGCATTTTATACTGCTGTTCAAGAACTTTACTTATTGTTTGTTTGTCAAAACCTGCAACTTCCAAATCAGCTATAATGAACTGAAGCTCCTCTTGCAAGTTAGAGCCCCATTTGCTTTCCCCACTATTGACTCTAGCATTTTTTCTAGCCCGTTGTTCATTACTAATTATTGTATGGGGGTGACATGAACCAAATTTCGTTTTTCCAGTTTCGATTGTGATGCTTGGGGCTAGTTCTTCATCATAACCATATGAAGATAAGTTTTCTTTTGCCCAAGCCCGCTGCAACCCATGATGAGACTCTAAACGCCCCCCATTTGGCCCCTTCCCCTTTGGTTTAGGTAAAGAGTCTTTATGAGATTTGTTAAAGAATATATAGTTTTCCCCATCATTTACTTGGAAATTATATTTTTTAACTTCATGAAAAGCTCTGGAATTAACAAATTCTTCAAGGCCAACAACATGCTGAATTTTTCGTTTACTACCATCTGAATAGTTAATATGACGATAAAAAGTAATCTCGTTTCTTTCGCAATCAATATGGTCTAAATCGTATTCATATCGAATATGATTTTTACCTTTGGGTTTTCGGATTTTGACTTGCGAGCGAACGCCATCTTCTCCGACGGATGACTCTTTTGCTGCTTCTAAAATCTGATCGCAAACCTCTTGGGGGACATCGCTTTGCGCCTGATACTCTGCCAACATTTGACCCAAGCGTTTTAGCCCTTCTTCACATAGGAAACCTGTTGGGTCAATCCATTGAATTGGGTTGACTGCATATTGGTAATGATTAATACCACCAGCAATAGATATCGGATCTTGTTGGATAAAGCGTCCTAGCTTAGGATCGTAATACCGAGCGAGGTTGTAGTGTAAGTCGGTTTCTTGATCGAAGTACTGCCCTTGAAAACGCAGTGGATTTACTACTTTTTCAATATGTACATGAGCAAAGCCATGAGCATCGTAGCTGGCACTCCATACAACATTCCCCTCGCAATCGATCAGTCGCTCTGGTTTACCAACTTGATCGCACTGGTACCAATAAATAACGTCATTTTCTAGCAGTGCCACTGGCGTGTAGGTTTCTGGTTGATATAGGTACCAGCGGAAAGCACCTGAAGAGCGTTCACCAATTAAACGTTCACCTTCCCACAGGAACTCCTTAACGCCTTTTTGTGTAATTTTTTTCGTTCTGCGCCCTAATGCATCATATTCATATTGACTGATACCATCGTCGGTGTGAACTTCAATGAGCTGATTTAACGCATCAAATACGCGAGTCTGAACGTGTCCTTGCCCCTCACGTTTTGTCTGGTTTCCTTGCGCGTCATATTTGAACCGTACATCATCGTGTACTTCAATACGATCAGCGAATACCTCTGAAGTTGGCAAAGTAGGATTGCCAAAACTATCGTATTCAAATTTAGTCACTTCTCCGGAAGCATTGACTCGTTTCAGTTGCCCTAAGGCATCGTACTGATAGTGTGTTGCTCCTGCCGTATTATCAATGATTGATGAAATACGGTTTTGCGCATTGTAAACGTACTTTTTCTCTCTATCAGGCCAATGTTGTTCGACCAAACGACCAACACCATCATAAATGATGCGCTCATTAAAATATGCCGTTTCAATTTGGGAAACTCGTCCCATTTCATCGTAATGAAATTTGATTTGAGGTAAATCTAGGTTTCCAAACCGAATCGCTGAAAAACGCCCATATCGATCATAAGAGAAGTTCAGCTCCGTATTATCTGGCAGTACCTGAGATACGCGTTGGCCAACTCTGTTAAACTCCTGCGCTATCTCAAACTGACCTTGAATGCGCTTTGTTAAATGCCCGAATGAAGAGTATTGGTATTGCAATGTTTGATGGCGATTGGAGGCGAACGTAAGTCGCCCACCAAGCGTATAATTAAAGTGGTGCTCTACAATACTGCTAGCATTTCCTGCTTTGACGTGCTTGAGATAACCCGCAGCGTCATAGCGGTACAGCACGGTCCTATCGGCGACTTGCTTACGATGGATCCGTCCCATATGATCATAATCAAATTGGCTTTGTAGATTATCAAACCCGACAGTTCCTGACAGCTGGCCTTCATCGTCATACAGGAATTCGAACTCTAAGCCGTCACTCCGAACTAATTTAGTCAGGTTACGTTGTTGATCGTATTCGTAAGAAATATGGCTGCCATCGGGAAAGATGACTGCTTCTTGTTGCGCGAGTGCTCCCCATTGATACGAGGTAATGCCTGCTGGCGTTCGAATCTGAGCAACACGGCTGCGCTCATCGTAAGAATATTCTTCGCTATAACCGACTTTGTCTTCGTCGTTAAAATAACGAACTGATGTACGCCTGCCAAATTGATCATAAGCGAGTTGAGCAATACACCCATCGGGATAAGCAACGCCATTCACTAAATCTTCTTCATTGTAGCTATAACGAAGTAATGTACCGTCTATTTCATTCGCGATAAGTCTTTGTTGTTCATCCCACCACCACTGACTTTTCTTACCATCTTCAGACTCTTTTTTGACGACTTGACCGTGTTTATCGTAATCATATTCCGTGACACAGCCGAACTGATCGGTATCCCAAACTCTTTGACCGAGGCTATTGTAGTAAGCCTTCTCGATATCCCCGTCAGGTGAAACCGTTTTAACTAACTTACCTAAGCCGTCATAACCATATTGAATTTCTTTGCCAGAGGAATGAAACTTAGAAACTAATTGACCATGCTGATTATATTGATAATTGACCGTTGACTGATCAGGATAGATAGCTTGTGCTTTTCGTCCTAATTCATCATATTGCCATCGCCAAGTTCTACCTGTGGGGCTTATTTTCTCAAGTAGGTTACCCTGCTCGTCATGCAAGAAAGACCATTGATGATCTAACGAGTCAGAATAAGAAGAGTGATTTCCTTGATAATGGAAGCGATAGTCATAAATTCCTGCGTCCCCAACGTTCCTGATGCATTTCGCGTTAGCACCTTCGCCATCCCATTCAAAATAATGAGTAAAGCCAGTTGGTCGTACACGCTTAACAATTAAATGGCCGCGGTATTGATACTGTTCCTTCAAGCCCAAATGATTAGTTGCACTGACCAAATCATCGTGCTCATCATAGGTATAAGTTGTCAGAACTTTTTGGGACTTTGCATTAAGCAGTTCTACAAGGCGTCCTTGCTTATCATATTGACATTCAAGAACCGGACGCTTGTTATATGCGATCTCGATCAATCGATGGTTTCGAGAATACTGCAATTGAAACGTTGAAAACGTGCCATTTCTAACTTGTTTAACAAGCCAACGATCATCTTTTTGCTCAAACCTATATTGATGCCCACTAGCGAGCGTCACGATCCGAGTTGCTGAATTTAGGAAATAACAGCTCGCACCAGCGTATATCTGGTAACTTGTCGCTCCAATATCTACTGGCTCAAATTCTGTGATATCTGCCTTATCGTCAACAAACTCCCAAGCGATAACATTGTCTTTCTCGTTCGTCTTTTCGCGTAATTCAAACTGAAATGCATGTCGCCAACCAAAGCCCATTCCATGATTTACATCCGACTGCGAAGAGCGGTAAGTACGCTGCCAAGTAGTACCTTGTTGTAGCTCGATATCATAGAGTTCGAGAATTTCTTCACCCGTCACAAGTGATACAGGATCACCGGCTTTCTCATGTTTTTCGCTGCTTTGTTGCTGAGGCTTGGCGGATGCGGCACTTCTGCCACTCTTTTTATTCGACTTCCCCTTTCCCTTCGATGGTTTTGCATTGACGGTATTTTGAGTCGGTGGAGGCGTAACCGCCGACGAGAGTGCGTAGTTTTCGCCGGTAGGTACAATTCGAGCGACATGCAAGTCACCGTTCACCAAAGCATTGGCAAACGTTGAATTATAGTGTTGGGAAGTAAGCTCACCGTCAGGTATGTTTGGCTTGAATTGACCAATCGCATAGAACAAGTCCTCGACAGAGCGAAGGTCAAGCTCACCAAAGCTCTCAAGAAACTCTATTGCCTCTTGTTCGGTCACGAATGTTTTAGGTTCGCCGTTAGTAAGTAACTGACCAGAGAAGTGATAACTTTCACCAAAGCGATTCGTGATAGGAATGACGAATTGAGGGATCATAGCCGTAACGTGTTTGTCCTTTTCTTACCTTGCCGCATCATTTAATGCTCGTTTCGCTCTTTTTATTTGTGAGAGCAAGATGCCTTAATCAAACATCCTCCGATAGAGATTCCTCTGTATGCGTAGACTGAATGTATTGATGGCAATTTTCACGTATGCAACTCTTTGAACTTCTGAGCGCAGCGTACTTTAACGGGACGATGAATCCTGAGTAAATGAACAATAGCGTGAGTGAGACTAATGTCTCATCGTGACGCGATTTTTTTACATGTTTCTTACTTAACTATGATTTTCTGCCCAGTTACGTAAATTCAGTCAATAAGTTGCATCAAGTATCACCCCTGCGACTCAACGCTTCATATTTGAGACAAAACAGCAACAAAAAAACCGCCTATTACGGCGGTTTTGCTTAAAGAATACTGATTAAAGGTTTGGACCTGTCGATGGTCTGTGTGGTTGGTTATTGAGCAGTTGCTGCATCCCTTGAAACATTCGCATAAACCACACCAAGATGGCTAATGCAGCAAACACCATCCCTACCCAAGGAATAAAGTAAGCGATGGTTTCAAGCAAAGTACTATGCAACCAATAATCACTCACGCCAGCGAGTACACCATTAGAAGTCGCGACGGTGACGATCAACACAACAAAAAACGTCAGGTAGAGAAAGAAGGTGCGAATTAAACCGTAGTAATGAGAAATCACTACGTCGCTGTCTTCTCCCTTATCTAATCGGTAACCCGCATAGATAATTGCGATAACGCCTGAGATCAGAAACGTAAACGGGGTCAGACAGCTCAGGATGTACGCAACCCAAATCCCGTTATGAGGTTTGTTCATTCGCTTTCGCTCCTTTTACTTCCGTTTGTGCCGTATCTGTTTCACCCATCGCTTCTTTGGACTTCACTTCCTCATACCAAAGATCGTGATGCTCTTTCGCCCATGTTTCATCAACTTCACCTGTCACCATGCCTTCTAGCGCACCTTCCATACCGAATAGACCAATATAGATGTGGAAGATAAAGCCACAGATTAGAATCAGCGCCGAAATCGCATGAACTAAGTTAGAAAGCTCCATGTCACGGCGAGTTTGGCCAAAGATAGGAAAGTCCAGAACTAAGCCACTCACTGCCGCGATAGCACCAAAGAAGATTAACAACCAATAGATTGCCTTCTCACCACCGTTTGAGAAACCAGCTGACGGATGTGTGCCTTTGTGTTTACCAACCATGCCGCCCATTTTCATAAACCAACGAACATCTGTCATGTTTGGAATCGACTTGCGCCACCATTTAAAGAGCACGAGCATCAGTAAAATGAAGAACAATGGTCCCATGTAATTGTGGTACTGCTTCGCCAACATGACGATAAAGCCCCAGAACTCAGTAGGAACGTACGGTTTTAAGAAGTGCTTACCGTAAACCAGCATCAAACCACTGAATGCCAGCGTTAAGAATGTAAACGCCATACTCCAGTGAAGCGCGCGGTCTAAACGAGACCAACGCTTCATTTTTTTACCAGTACGCGGCTTGCTAAGCATCAAAGGACCAACGAATACGTAAGCCATGATTACCATTGCAATACTGCCGAAAATCGCGACAGCACCCGCTGGAGACATCCATTTCTCTTTTAGAATGTACCAAGTCTCACCAGGTTTACTGATCAATACGCCATGTTCTGGCGATTGAGACGTGGTGTAGCCTTCTTGCCCCTCTCTGACTTCGCGCCAATAGTCTGCCCCGGCGAGTTGCGTGATCTCCTGTTGAATAACTTTAGAAGATTGTTCCTCTGCTGAAGCAGGCATTGCGAAAGTCAGCAGCAATGCCGTCATCATTGACAGCATTGCTAGAGATGCACGTTTAAGCGTGTTTAACATGTGCCTCTCCTTACTTAGCTTTTCGTCGCATCGTAAGAAAGATCGTTTCCGTCTGTCCAACCTGCGTTTTTCGCGCCGCGTTCTACCACACGTTGACGGAAAATGTCAGAGACTTTCTCTGCGTCACCCGCAAGCAGCGCTTTAGTTGAACAAAGCGATGCACACATCGGTAACTTGCCTTCTGCGATACGGTTCGCACCGTATTTTTGACGTTCTTCCTCAGAGCCAGGCTCTGTTTCTGGGCCGCCCGCGCAGAAAGTACATTTATCCATTTTGCCACGTTCACCAAACGCTTCTTGTTTAGGAAATTGAGGTGCGCCAAACGGACAAGCAAACAAACAGTAACCACAACCGATACACAGATCTTTATTGTGAAGAACGATGCCGTCTTCGGTATGTTCGAAACAGTCTGCTGGACAAACTGCCATACAAGGTGCATCGGTACAGTGCATACAAGCAACAGAGATAGAGTTTTCACCAGCTTCACCGTCGTTTAGTGTTACCACGCGACGACGTTGAATGCCCCATTCAAGCGCATCGTCGTTTTCGTTCTTACATGCAGTAACACAGCCGTTACACTCTATACAGCGCTTGGTGTCACATAGAAATTTCATTCGTGCCATTGTCAGACTCCTTACGCTTTACGAATGTTACATAGAGTTACTTTGGTTTCCTGCATCAAGGTAACCGGGTCGTAACCGTAAGTGGTTGCCGTGTTAGCCGATTCGCCAACAACGTAAGGCTGTGTACCTTCTGGGTATTTAGGACGTAGGTCTTCACCTTCGAACTTACCGCCAAAGTGGAACGGAATGAACGCCAAACCAGGTTTCACACGACGTGTTACCATCGCTTTCACCTTGATTCGTCCTTTCTCTGCACCTTCAACCCAAACATCATCACCATCTCTAAAGCCAAGATCGTTCGCGTCTTTCGGGTTCACTTCAACAAACATTTCTTGTTGAAGCTCGGCAAGCCAAGGGTTTGAACGCGTCTCTTCACCACCACCTTCGTATTCAACCAGACGGCCAGAAGTCAGAACGATTGGGTACTCGCCCGATTTGTCTTGCTCTTGAATGGATTTATACAACGTAGGAACACGGAAGATTGCATCTTTGTCTTCCCAAGTTGGGTAATCCGTTACAAGGTCACGACGTGGTGTGTAAAGTGGTTCACGATGCAGTGGCACACGGTCTGGGAACGTCCAAACAATCGCACGCGCTTTCGCGTTACCAAATGGAATACAACCGTGCTTGATCGCGACACGCTGAATACCGCCAGAAAGGTCAGTCTTCCAGTTTTTACCCTCTGCTGCCACTTTCTCTTCAGCAGTTAGGTCGTCCCACCAACCAAGTTGTTTCAATAACTTATCAGTGAACTCTGGGTAACCGTCTTTGATCTCACAGCCTTTCGAATAACTGTCTTCTGCAAGAAGGCTTTTGCCTTCGAATTCCACACCAAAGCGCGTACGGAAGTTACCGCCACCTTCTGCAACCGTCTTAGACGTATCGTACAGAATGTGTGTACCTGGGTGTTTCATTTCTGGTGTGCCCCAGCATGGCCAAGGTAGACCGTAGGTTTCACCGTTGACAGGGCCACCTTCCGCTTCCAATGTGGTTTTGTGGAACGTATGCCAGTTTTGTTGGTGCGCTTTCAAACGCTCTGGGCTTTGGCCTGTGTAACCAATCGTCCACATGCCTTTGTTGAATTCACGCGTTAGGTCTTCAATCACCGGCTGGTTGTTTTCAACACGGATGTTTTTGAACAGAAGATCGGAATAGCCCAGTTTCTTCGAAAGCAGGTACATGATTTCGTGGTCTGGTTTTGATTCAAACAAAGGTTCAATCACCTGATCACGCCATTGTAGAGAACGGTTAGATGCGGTAACGCTGCCGTGTGTTTCAAACTGTGTTGTTGCAGGAAGCAGGTAAACGCCGTCGGTACGGTCGTTCATTACCGCAGCAACCGTTGGGTAAGGGTCCACAATCACCATCATGTCCAACTTCTGCATCGCTTTTTTCATCTCAACACCACGTGTTTGAGAGTTCACTGCGTGTCCCCAGTAGAACATTGCACGGATGTTTTCGCGCTGACGAATGTTGTCTTTGCTTTCCAGTACACCATCAACCCAACGAGATACAGGAATACCTGCACTGTGCATTGGTTTCTGACCGCTGTAAGCGTTGTCATCGAAACGACCTTTGATCCATTCGTAATCGATTTCCCACACTTTTGACCAATGACGCCAAGCGCCTTCAGAAAGGCCGTAGTAGCCAGGTAGCGTGTCAGAAAGTACGCCAAGGTCGGTTGCGCCTTGTACGTTATCGTGACCACGGAAGATGTTTGCACCGCCGCCTGATTTACCAATGTTACCAAGCGCTAGCTCAAGCACACAGTAAGCGCGTGTGTTGTTGTTACCAGTAGTATGCTGAGTACCACCCATACACCAAACAATACAGCCCGGGCGATTTTCAGAAAGCAGTTTTGCTGTTTGGTAAACGTCTTCTTCGCTTACGCCTGTTACGCGCTCTACTTCTGCTGGCGTCCACTTCGCCACTTCAGCACGGATTTCATCCATACCGAATACACGTTGACGGATGAACTCTTTATCTTCCCATTGGTTTTCGAAGATGTGCCACAACACACCCCAAATAAATGCTACGTCAGAACCTGGACGAAGAGAAACGTAGTGATCTGATTTCGCAGCAGTACGCGTACGGCGAGGATCCGCTACGACGATCTTACAGTTGTTCTTCTCTTTTGCGATCAGAATGTGCTGCATCGCTACTGGGTGTGCTTCAGCTGGGTTTGAACCAATGAATAGCATCGACTTACAGTTGTGCATGTCATTGAAAGAGTTGGTCATCGCACCGTAACCCCAAGTGTTCGCTACACCCGCCACGGTTGTTGAGTGACAAATACGCGCTTGGTGGTCAACGTTGTTCGTACCCCAAAGTGATGCCATTTTGCGGAACAAGTACGCTTGTTCGTTGCTGTGCTTTGCGCTTCCCAAGAAGTAAACCGAATCAGGGCCAGACTCTTTGCGGATGTCCATCACCTTGTTACCGATTTCTTCGATCGCTTGATCCCAAGAAAGCTTTTTCCACTTACCGTTTTCAAGCTTCATTGGGTATTTTAGACGACGCTCACCGTGGCCATGTTCACGCAGTGCTGCGCCTTTTGCACAGTGACCACCGGCGTTAAATGGGTGGTCAAATGCAGGCTCTTGACCCGTCCAAACACCATTTTGAACTTCTGCGTAAATACCACAACCCACTGAACAGTGAGAACAGATAGTACGTTTTATTTCTGTTTTCGCTTCTGGATCGACAGATTTTGCTTGCGCTTTTTTCATCATTCCCGGTGCGAATAGACTAGCACCAACCACTGCGCCACCAGCGGCAAGCGAAGTGTTTTTCATGAATGCACGACGAGATACGCCAAGCTGGTTCGTTTCTTTGCTCACACTGTCGGAGCGTTTGACAAGTTTCATCCGTTATCTCCTAAAGTGTGTCGTAGTAATCGCGAATGTGTTGAGTTTCACGATACCCTTTCTTCTTCACGTCGTTTTCAGAAGGCTCAACCGTTTCTGAAGCAACGGCCACTTTCGTGGTTCCCGCAACAACAGCACCGGCAACGGCAGCGGTTGTGAAGCCTTTTAGGAGATCCCTACGGCTTGTGTTTATTTCTTTATTATCTTTCATCATTGCTTCCTTACCTTACGGTAGATCTTTGGAGACTCATGCCTCTCTATCGATATGACCAAGTACTGCTCGATTACTCGTAATCAGTGACGTTTTTCACATCAATTTTTAATTTGTTCTTACTGCTTTTGGTGTTCACGCTAAAGCGCACTTGCTCTAACGTTAAAAACGCATCGCAAAGCTGTGCAGCTGGCTTGTAGAAGTTCACGCTTTCTGCGCTCTCTAGTTGGCGCGTAAAAGATTGGAACCAAGGGGCGATGTGTTTGTTAAACACCGCTTGTTGAAGTTCTTCCTCTTCACCTGTCAGCATTGCCATCACTTCGCACAGTGCAGAAATATGGTCTTCAGGCTCTTTCACGTTCTCTTCTCGTTCGATGCCTAAAAGATCCAAATCGCGACGAATTTCCGCTAACGGTTTTTCCATCATCGAGCCAGTGCGATGCCAAGATCCGAATGGCACAACTTCACCACGTCCAATGCCAATAAACAGATCTTGATATTCTTCTTCTAACGCTTCTCGCTGCGCTTCGTTCGCGGCTTGTTGCAGTGCGAGCCAAGCTTTTTGCATCGCGCTCTCAGACGGCTCAATTTCTAGCGATTTCAGGAACGCCAGCATTTCATCACTAGGCGCACTACGAAAAAGTGCAGATAGAACGAGATAAATGTCTGTTCTCAGTGTTTGTTCTTGTTGTGTGTCCACTGCGAGCTCCTAGTATTTCAGTTGTTTCATTGGGTCTTCTGCCATCGACTCAAACATGTCGATCACACGGCAGTCTTCACACATCGCGATACGATTGATCGCCGCTTCATCAGAGAAACAAGAGTGACCGCGTAACTTGTTTTGTAGCATGTCGATCATAGACTGAGGTGCGAATGGCTTATGACAGCGAATACATTCCGCTGCTTTCTCTTCGTGAATCACAACCGCTTTTTGGCGCTCTTTTTTCACCCAGTTCATACGAGGCGTAAGCGTCAGCACTTTCTCTGGACACGCTTTCTCGCACAGCCCACATTGAATGCAGTCTTGCTCGACGAATTTAAGCGACGGAGATTGACCATCGGTATGAAGTGCACGTGTAGGACAAACTGCCACACAGCTCATACACAACGTACAATCTTTGCTCTCACAAGAAACATTGCCGTAAGGCGCGTTTGCTGGCAGCTCAACAATGTTCTCGACTGGAATACGAGAAGACGACAACGCATCCAACGCCGTAAATAGACGCTGACGTTTGTTGCCTTGCAAGTCTCCTAATGCCAAATCAAAAGACTCGGTACAAAGTGTCGGAGCACCTTCACGTAGTGACTCTAGATACAGAATGTCGATGGTTTCTTTGGCGATACCAAGCTGACCGAGCAGCTCTTGAGCAATACCTACTTCGCTATTAAGCACACGAATAATGGTTTGAGGCATAAAACGTGAAGCCGTAAACAGCACCTGAGTAGCACCATTCACAAGCGCGGCGAACCAAGTATCAATACCAACCGAAGGCAGTTCTTCCACCACAATTGGAATCACATTATCTGGCAGTGCTTTTAGTGCCATCACGTTGTAGCTCTCGTGGCGAGAACTACAAATCAATACGATAGGATCTAAACCACCCGCTTGCTCATAGTTGGCGAGCGTACGTTCAATAAACTTTTGCGTATCTTCAGGGTTTGGCAGTGCGTAATGAATCGCTTCTGTCGGACACGCTGTAGCACAAGTACCCACGCCTTGACATAGGTATGGATTGATCTCGATGCGATGGCCCGTTCTGTCGCTGCCTTCACTCGATAGTGCCCCTGCCGGACAAGCATCCACACACCGTTCGCAACCTTTTACGCCACGAGAGCTGTGTGCACATAAATCGGTATCTAAACGGAAGAATTTCGGTTTATCGAACGTCCCCATTAAGGTTGGAATCTCTTCCAACGCTTCAGCCAGTTTCGGATAGCCACGACCTACTGGGTAGTAGCCCGGTACTGGGACTTCTTCCGACATGCAGCTGTTAAGGCAAAGATCGAGTACGATATCGAAACAATCGCTATTGATCGCGACCTTGGCAAGATTGTTGGTCGAACCATGATTTTCAATCAGAACTTCAAACGTACCTAAGAACCCTGAAACCTGAACCGAATTGGCGTAATAAAGCTCGGGATTTGTGCCCTTTTCGCCATCGGTAGAAAGCAGCGTTAGGCTGTTCATTTGCGACAATTGCGCTGCCGCACTTTCGATGATTGCTGTTGGGCCCACAATCAAAGTATTACCGCCGCTTTCATAGCTTACGGTTGGTGGAATAAGATTGGTCAACTCTACGGTATTTTCGAAAGCGTACAGCCTCGCTTTACCGTTATTGGAAGTTGCTTGTTCTAATAATTGTTTCAGCATTGCTCAATTCCATTTATGAACATGGATAGTCTTTTCCATCTCTTAGTGTAGTTAGCGCCGGAGATTCTGCTGATTAACTTATCAATGAGAATTCTTATTCCGCCGTCTATAGGCGATGAATACTACGCAGTGCGTCCGTACTAACTTCAACCAGATTGGTATTGAGCAACAAATAGCAAGTGTCATGCCAATAAAATATCAACTGAAAATCAATAGGTTATCAATTTTACTGACAAATAGTAGGGATAAAAAAACCGGTTGAGACATTTTGTCTCAGCCGGCTCATTGAGTGTTTAGTCAAAATGTACCTATTATTTGTGTGGTATATTTTGTCTCACCTCGTTAGGCTGTGATTCTTCAGCAAAAGTATCACTTTCGCCAGATACTGTATTTATATACAGTTCATTTTCATCTTGAGTAATTTGGCCACTTTTGTCGGTGTTTGACTCTGCGTCTTCAACTACCTCAGATGCGATATCGTTAGCGTTAAGCTCAGACCCTTGCGCAGTTTCAGCGTCTGGTTCGTCTTCCACTTTATCTTTAACCCAATCACGCAGCGTCTCAGCGACGTCTTGAGAAAGTGACTTTAAGTTACTGTAATCATCATCGTAATCGTCTAGGCCGTCACGCACGTTAAATTCTTCGGACAAGAACATTTTGCGCAGCGCAGCTTTCTTAACGCTTTCTGAAGCTTCAGAAACCAGCAGTTGCGCCACAGACATTTCTTCGGTTTTTTCAGTCTCTACACTCGCGGTAATGTCTGGAGCCTGACTATCCTCATTGACGTTCAAAGTATCTAAGCTTTCGTCAGCGTTTGAAAGCGCTGTGACACTATCTTCGGATTGTTCCGTCTCTGCTATCGGCGTGATCTCTTCAGCATGTTGGGAAGATTCTTCTAGTTTACGTTTCGACCAACGGCTTAAAAAACTAGTTGCCATTTGCTCTGCCTGCTCCTTTGCGTTTCTTGCGTCTTACTTCTAACAACTCACCATGACGACCAATAAAGGCTTCCATCCAAGCCTGAACGGCTAACGGCATATCGTTAGATAGTACAAGGTTATCACCATCCATATATTGCGCCGCAACAGATTGTGAAGCCGTCAGTAACTGTATCGCTGGTTTTTCACCAGACTCGACGTTATCCATAACTAAAAAGAGTTTAGGTTGCTGAGAGCTTAAGTTAAAGCGGTAGTCTGTACGCTCGTCTTTATGTAATTGCAACAGACAAACATCTGGAGTCTCTTCCGTCGGATTCAGCGCAAATCCTGTCAACTGCCATTGGGTTGTCACCCAAATCCCTGTACTGATCTCATGCTCAACAAGCTCTACGCCGATTGGCCATGTATCCTCAGTCTTTTCGTAATTTTTTTCGAAATCTTTCTTATCCGACATAACTCACCCAGTCTTTCTATTTTTGGTCTGAAAACACACAGGACATTTTGCCCCCGTTTTCGACCATTTTTATTGTCTTCGAAGCAATAAACGCGCCAAGCTGATATAACTTAGTCTATATACACCCTCAGGCTATAAGTACCAAACTAGACGAAACTCAAATGTATTGATGTGTCATTACTGCGAACTCGCAGTTTTAATGCATTGTTGACATAAAACCTCGCAATTTCTGTGGAAACCGCTATTTTGGAATGAGATTTGCTAGCCACTTAAAAAGCTAAAATGCGTAGCAACCTAACGCTCTTAATCACTAGGACACGACTGTGCTGAAACCAAATATTATTAAAACCAGTGAAAATCCCCTGCAAACCATTGAAGTCGATGTGTACGACGAGTACGGCGAAAAGCTCACGAAGCAAATCGCTTGCGAGCGTCCTCTTACGGTCATGCTGAACTGGAAAGAAGTGGTCACGCTCATGACGCTAGGTTCGCGTCCAGAAGCACTAGTACTGGGTTATTTAAAAAACCAAAGCTTCCTGTCCGATCCAGCCGCGATTGAATCCGTTATTATTGACTGGGAAACGCATTCCGCAGCGGTGATTACTAAAGAAAACACTGAACACTTAGAAGGCGCCCTGAAAAAGAAAACCGTCACCTCAGGTTGTGGCCAAGGCACTATGTATGGCAACGTGATGAAGCAGCTTGAAAATTATCAAGTGCCTCAAGTTTCTCTTAAGCAGTCAGAAATTTATTCTGCGCTGGAAGCGTTAACCCATTACAACGACACCTACAAAAAAGCGGGCGCAGTACACGGCTGTGCGGTTTGCAAAGGAAATGAGGTGTTATCATTTGTGGAAGATGTCGGCCGTCACAACGCAGTGGATACACTTGCAGGTGAGATGTGGCTCAAAGAAGAAACAGGTGAAGATAAAATTTTCTACACAACTGGTCGCCTTACATCAGAGATGGTGATTAAAGTGGCTCAAATGGGCATTCCTGTTCTGCTTTCTCGCTCTGGCGTTACTCAAATGGGGTTAGATCTAGCGAAGCAATTTGGTATTACAACCATTGCGCGTGCGAAAGGTTTGCGCTTCCAAGTTTTTACAGGAGCCGACAAGGTTGAATTTGATGTAAAAGGCAACCAATAACACCTTTTCAGTGTAAACTAAAACCAATAATGCGGATTCACAGAGGATGTGGACTATGAATAATGACCAATTGTGGAATTTTCTGCTTACGCCCAGCGGTATCATGCTTTCTATGATTATTACCTTTGGCGTAGTCGGGCTCTATGCGTATATAACAGGTCAGTTTAAGGATTAAGGCCAAATATCAAAAAAGCCTCGCTAAATAGCGAGGCTTTTGCTTTTTAAACGCTTTGCGAGTAATTACGCGTCAACACCACGAGATTTTAGGAACTCAGAGTAAGTGCCTTTAAAGTCTGTGATTTTACCATCGCGGATTTCGATAATACGCGTTGCTAGTGAGTCTACGAATACACGGTCGTGAGAGACGAAGAACAACGTGCCTTTGTATTGCTCAAGCGCCGTGTTCAAAGATTCGATCGATTCCATGTCCATGTGGTTGGTTGGTTCGTCCATTAGCAGCATGTTTGGCTTGTGCATCATTAGCTTACCAAGCAGCATACGACCTTGCTCACCACCAGACAGTACTTTTACTGACTTCTTAATGTCATCTTGACCAAATAGCATACGACCAAGGAAACCACGAACGACTTGCTCGTCATCACCTTCTTGACGCCATTGACCCATCCAATCCGTTAGGTTCATGTCTTCTGCAAAGTCATGCGCGTGGTCTTGCGCGTAGTAACCGATGTTTGCATTTTCAGACCATTTGAACTCACCAGCACGCGGTTCAAGTACACCAGCAAGCGTGTTTAGAAGTGTTGTTTTACCCACACCATTTTCACCGATGATCGCAACGCGCTCTCCCACTTCAAAAATTGCATTGAAGTCTGAGAACAAGTCCTCTTCAAAACCTTGGCTCAGGTTTTCTACAATCAGAGCGTTACGGAACAGCTCTTTAGACTGTTCAAAACGAATGAATGGGTTTTGACGGCTAGACGCTTTCACTTCGTCCAGTTTGATCTTGTCGATTTGCTTAGCACGAGATGTCGCTTGTTTTGCTTTCGATGCGTTTGCTGAGAAACGTGCAACGAACGTTTGTAGCTCTGCAATTTGTGCTTTCTTCTTCGCATTGTCGTTTAATAGACGTTCACGAGCTTGAGAAGCCGCCGTCATGTACTCGTCGTAGTTACCAGGGTAAACGCGTAGCTCACCGTAGTCCAAGTCAGCCATGTGTGTACATACTGAGTTTAGGAAGTGACGGTCGTGCGAAATGATGATCATTGTGCAGTTACGCGCGTTTAGCGTATCTTCCAACCAACGGATTGTGTCCATGTCCAAGTTGTTGGTAGGTTCGTCAAGAAGCATCACATCTGGGTCTGCGAATAGAACCTGCGCTAGAAGCACACGAAGTTTCCAGCCTGGTGCTACTTCACTCATTAGACCGAAGTGTTGCTCCATTGGGATACCTACAGCAAGAAGAAGCTCGCCCGCTTTGGCTTCTGCCATGTAGCCGTCCATTTCAGCAAACTGAACTTCTAAGTCAGCCACTTTCATGCCGTCTTCTTCGCTCATTTCAGCAAGTGAGTAGATGCGGTCACGCTCTTTCTTCACTTCCCATAGCTCTTTATGACCCATGATGACGGTATCGATTACCGTAAATTCTTCGTAAGCGAACTGGTCCTGGTTCAGTTTTGCAACGCGCTCGTTTGGATCGTAGCTTACGTTACCGCTGGTTTGCTCAAGCTCGCCGCTGAGGATCTTCATAAAGGTTGATTTACCACAACCGTTAGCTCCAATTAAGCCGTAGCGATTGCCTTCGCCGAACTTAACTGAAATGTTTTCGAATAGCGGCTTAGCGCCGAATTGTTGAGTAATATTCGCTGTGGAGATCAAAACCTTTACCTTAGCAATTGGGGTGTATTTAGAAAAACCGGGCAACGGTACTTGTTCATGCTACATACTGCAAGTGTTGTTTTTATTAATTCACTCCAAGTGAAATCATTGTTAGGTTTCTAAGAAGCAAAAGCGTAAACATAAATGCGTCATTAAATACAAAAAAGAGCCACTATCGTCAGTGACTCTTTTTCCATTAATACTTCAAAAAAGTGACTAAGCGATGTTCGTCACCTCTAGGATCAGTTCGGCTTTTTTAGGTAAATAAATACTGAATTTACTGCCTTTTCCCCATTCAGACTCTGCTTTTAGCTCACCACCCGTTTGGCTGAGGATACTTTGAGAGACCGACAGCCCTAACCCTGTGCCTTCTCGCTTCGTCGTGTAAAATGGTGAGAAGATTCGATTCAAGTTTTCTGGTTTAATACCGCAGCCCTCATCGATAACATGAATCGCGGCTCCTTTCACTTCGCCCTCTTCAATCCAGTCTTCACTGACTACTGTTAATGTTCCTTTACCGCTCATTGCGTGAATGGCGTTCATTTGCAAATTAACTAAGATTTGTAGCAAGTGGTGACGGTTTATCTCAACGGACGTATGCGCTTGTAGGTCAGTCACAAACTCGACGTCGCGTTTCTTGGTGCCAGTTTTAACCAAGGTGATGCTTTCATCAATGATAGGATTGACATGTTGCCAAGTGATTTCATCTTGAACACCACCTTGGCGACTGTATTGCAATAAACTGCGCGTGATATTGCGGATACGATCAATTTGCGCGTGAATCGCATCAATCTCCTCTTGTACTCGACTTGCATCGTCACCCAATTCAAAATGGATCAATTCTACGTTGCCAAGAATCACGGCGGTTGGGTTATTAATTTCGTGAGCAATCCCCGCGGTGAGTTCTCCCAATGCTGCCAGTTTTTCATGAACAACGAGTTTGTCGCGAGTTTGGTTAAGCAATTGAATATGCAGCTCAAGATCTTGGGTTTTTTCTCTCAGGCTTGCCGTACGCTCTTGAACTTTGCATTCAAGTTGAGCTGCGGAGTTTTTCAATTCAATTTTGCGCTCTTCTAGCGCGTCTAACATATCATCAAACTGTCTGGCTAACTGCGCAAGTTCATGATCGGCATCTAATCCTAACGGGCCAATCCGTTTTTCTTTACCTTGTTGGACCTGCTTCACCACTTTATGAATGCGTTCGATCGGTCGAAACAGATCATAAGAACCGCGATATACCATCACGCCGGAAACCAGCAATAACATAACCGTAATCAAGCTGATTTCGGCAATGTTCGTCATGTAGGCTTTAACGAATGGCCACATGAGGTAACCCGTATAAAGCATACCAATAACATTGTCGTATTGGTCTTTGATTGGTTGATACGCCGTAATATACCAAGCGTCATACACATAAGCGCGATCAACCCACTGTTCACCCTTCGAAAGTACTTGGTTATACACTTCTGCACTCACGCGAGTGCCTATGGCGCGCCCTAGCCTATGATCGCTGTCTAAAGGAACGTTGGTGCTCACACGCAAATCATCGAGAAATACCGTCAACGTACCCACAGGGCGAAGGCGGTCATTATCACTTAAGTAAATGAGGTCGCGGATTTGATCCACCAACACTGTACTGTTGTTAAGGAGCAAACCACCATCCAGAAAGCCGATCAAATCGTTCGCTTGGCTGTATACCGGAATCACGGTCCGACTGACTAACCCACGCACCTCCCTGTCACCATCAGCAAGAATAGGCACTTCTGCTCGTTTGGCGAGTTCAGGATCGAGGCGTTCGAGTTCTTCTTTATTGAGCACATCAAAAAACGATTCGCGCTTGGTGAGATCCATAAAGCGGAATTTGTTTTCCATGGAATTAACGCGTTGGAAAGAGAGAAAATCTAAAGCATATCTTTTCTTCTGCTCTGTGACCCACTTTTGCAGGTCACCTTGTGGCGTTCCTTGATTAATACGAATACGGAAATCGTACGAATCGGCAAACGCCCGCACGTAATTGGCTTGCTTTTGCTGTAACAACGTTACACTGTTATTTGCAACACCAAGACGTTCCGAGACATCAAGCAACGCATTTTGCCACGTGTAATGAATAGACCAATAAATGGTAATGCCGATCAGAGCTAACAACGTGAGGAAAATCGGCGCAGAGGTTAAGAATAACAAGCGATAACGCACCATGGTTTTAAAACGGTGCGTCCATTTTGACAATCCTTTGTGCTGTGGGCCGTTAGTCGGCATATTCCTCACCCTCAGAATCCCATTCTTTGTACTTACGTTCTAAGGTCTTGCGAGCTACGCCCAAGTCACGAGCAGCAGCAGACTTATTGCCTTCATGCAAGTTAACGACTTGTTTAATATGTGCTTTCTCGACTTCTTTTAACGTCCAGCTGTTTGGATAGCCTTCGCCAGTAAATTCTTTGCCTTCTCTAAAGGTTGGTAACTCAGCAGAGTGAGAAACAGTAATCGATACATTAGGCAGTGAATGCCCGCCATTCAGCTCTCGCCAATAGTGTGCAGGTGGTTTGCCAAGCAAGATACAACGCTCAATCAAGTTTTTCAGCTCACGAATGTTTCCCGGCCAATCGTACTCACTCATGGCTTCCATGTCCTCGTGAGCCCATTTGGGCGCAGGCATACCGAGCTCGCGCGTCAGCATATTGCTGAAAAATGGCACCAACTCAAATAAATCGGTTTTGCGCTCTCGCAGCGGACACACTTCAATTTTCAGAACGTTTAAACGGTAATAGAGGTCACTGCGGAAATTACCTTGATTGACCTCTTCTTGCAGGTTTCGGTTGGTTGCCGCTACGATACGGACATCAATACTGATCTCTCTTTCTGAACCGACAGGGCGAATCATACGCTGCTCTAACACACGTAATAATGATGCCTGCATTGCAAGTGGCATCTCCCCGATTTCGTCAAGAAATAAGGTGCCACCGTTCGCAACACGGAACAAACCTTCACGCGATTTTTTTGCACCGGTAAACGCGCCCGATGTATGACCAAACAACTCACTTTCTAAAAGCTCTGGTGCAATCGCGCCGCAGTTGATTGGCACAAACGGGCCCGTTCGCCCACTCGCCTGGTGGATACCTCGTGCAACTAGTTCTTTACCCGTACCCGACTCACCTTCCACCAAAACAGAAGCGCGTGATGGTGCAAACTGGTTAATAAGTTGCTTAAGCAGACGCGTTTTTTCTGAGCCGCCGATGATCTCTGAGGTATTGTGACGTTGGTAATCGCGTGTCATGGCGTACTGCATGCGTTCGTTCAAACGGCGATCCATACAGCGACTGACCGCTTTTAACATCTGCTCAAGGTTGAATGGTTTGAGGATAAAGTCGGAAGCACCGAGCTGTAGCGCTCGAATGGCAATTTCTAAATCCGCATAACCCGTCATAAAAATCACATCGGCACGTTTGTCATCATCTTCAAACGCTTCTTCCCACTCAATTCCAGAACGCCCTGGCAGATTAATATCCAGTAAGATCAGATCATAATGTCGAGAATTACGCAGTTGTTCTGCTTCTTCGATGCTACCAGCTGTATCGACATGTGAAAAAAGCTTACCCAATGCCTTTTTCAAGATGGCTTGCATGCCTAATTCATCATCGACGACCAGTACGGAAAAGGCGCTATATTGTTGGTTTGTACTAAGATGGGATTGAGTAGACATATTTACCCCAGATGGATTTCGATGGGACAGAGTGTACCAAGTTTAAACAGAGATACCCTACAAAAAGTGCGACATTTTGTACCAACGCAAACTTTTATGCAAATAACCCCATGATTTAGCGCATAAACCAAGCACTTTAAGCTTGTAAAAGGTTGGCATCTTGTTTGCTATAAGGTGGATACGGAGCGCATTTAAGTGATCTCAGGATGTTGATGTTTGCTTATTCCAACACCCTAAGACAACTTGCGTATTACGCTAATCGCTCTCGTCCAAAAAGGCTTCTCCCTAAAACCTGGAGAGATTCCAAAGAATCATTGGAAAGGAACACATAAAAATGAAAAAAATTGCGCTAACTCTGGCTGCAACGTTTATCACGCTTGTAAGTTACTCTGCGTTTTCTGCTCAAGACGGAGAACATGTTCGCCTTGCAACCACAACCAGTACTTACCATTCAGGTTTACTTGATTACCTGCTTCCACAATTTGAAAAAGACACGGGCTACAAAGTCGATGTTATTGCTGCAGGTACGGGTAAAGCCTTAAAAATGGGCGAAAACGGTGACGTAGATTTGGTGATGACACATGCACCAAAAGCTGAAGGCGCATTTGTTGAGAAAGGCTACGGCGTTTTACCTCGCAAGCTAATGTACAACGACTTTGTGATTGTAGGCCCGAAAGCTGACCCAGCAACAATCAAAAATGACGAAGGCGTGTTAGATGTATTCAAAGAGATCGCAAACAAAAACGCAACGTTCATCTCTCGCGGCGATGATTCTGGTACGCACAAAAAAGAAATGGGCTTCTGGGCTCAAACTAAAATCGAACCGAACTTTGGTGGCTACCGTAGCGTAGGTCAAGGTATGGGCCCAACTCTAAACATGGCGTCTGAAATGCAAGGCTACACCATGACGGACCGCGGCACATGGCTGGCTTACCAAAACAAATTGGATCTAGAAATTCTGTTCCAAGGCGATGAAAAACTGTTTAACCCGTACCAAGTTATTCTTGTTAACCCTGAGCGTTACCCAACGATCAACTACCAAGGTGCGAAGGCATTCAGTGATTGGTTGGTAAACCCTCGCGGACAGGAACTTATCAATGGTTTCCGCCTAAACGGTAAACAACTGTTTGTTGCGAATGCTGAGAGCAAATAACGCAATATGAATCTTGCTGATACAACACTGGAAGCGCTTCGCTTACTGGTGAATTTTGATGCAGACCTATGGGAGATCGTTGCGGTCTCCTTTAGTGTTTCTATCACGGCAATATCTTTAGTGGTATTGCCGGCTATTTTGATGTCCTTTGTACTGGCGTATACCGACTTTCGCGGTAAATGGTTTTTGTTGTCGATCGTGAATACGCTGCAAGCGGTCCCTACCGTCGTGATTGGCCTGTTGCTGTACATGTTGCTGTCGCGCGCTGGCCCTTGGGGAGACTGGCAAATGCTGTTCACTCAGAAGGCGATGATTTTCGGCCAAATGGTGATCTGCTTCCCTGTTTTGGTATCGATGATGCATGGTGCACTGCAATCTAGCGACCGTCGCGCTGTGGAAACTGCCATCACGCTAGGCGTCTCCATTCCGCGCGTGGCAGCTACGATGATTTGGGAAACCCGCTTTCCTCTACTCGCAGCTATCATTGCAGGGTTCTCACGTATCGTAACCGAGGTGGGCTGCTCAATGATGGTGGGCGGAAACATTATGGGCGTGACGCGAAATATTCCCACTGCTATCGCAATGGAAAGCAGCAAAGGTGCTTTTGCGCAAGGAGTTGCATTAGGAATTGTATTACTATCTTTAGCGTTGGCACTAAACTTCTTCTTATCAAGCATGAGAGGCAAAGGCTACCTCAGAACATAGAACATGAAGCAAACAAACGACTCACCATTAACCCCATGTCGAGGCGAATTATGACTATAAAAATCACCGCCGAACAGTTATCCATGCGCTTTAAAGAGCGTGTGCTTTTCCACATCCCTGAGTTAGCCATCGGCCCAAATGATGCCATTTATCTCAAGGGTGACAATGGTGTGGGCAAAACTACCCTACTCAAAATCCTTGCTGGCTTGCTCAAACCCTCTACTGGCGATGTTGTTGCGCCAAAAGATACGTGGCTGAAAAGACTGACGTGTCGCAATGGTCGTGTCGATGTGATTTATCTCCATCAATCCCCTTACCTTTTTGACGGCACTGTATATGAAAACGTAGTCTATGGAGTGAAATATCAACAAGACACGCAAAAAGATAAGCGAGCTCAAGTTATTCACGCGCTGCGCATGGTAGGTTTAGAAACCTTAGCGGACGAACATATTTCCGTGTTGTCCGGCGGTGAAAAACAGCGCGTTGCCATGGCAAGGGCTTGGATTTTAAAACCGTCGATTTTATTGATGGATGAGCCAAGTGCGTCTTTAGACCAAGAATCCATTGAACGATTGGTAGTGATGGCGAAAGATCTTTTGGATCGTGGTTCCAGTATCGTGGTGACAAGCCATCAGGCCAACGCACTGACCGACTTATGTAAAAAACAGTGGTGGATTAGAGACAAGACTTTGATAGAGTCTCCTCTGTTGTATGTCATACCAAAAGAAACATCCCAAGAGAATGCATATGCTTCAACCAACACAAACTAGTTGGGTCATTTTGGCTGGTGGCCAAGCCAGCCGTATGGGTGGAAAAGATAAAGGTCTGATTGAGTTAAATCAGAAGCCACTCATCGAACACGTTATTGAACGTTTATCTCCACAAACTCCACGCATTTTAATTAATGCCAACCGAAACCAAGATGCGTACAGCAAATTTGGTTTCGTATTTAGTGATCAATTCAAAGATTTCCCTGGGCCTATGGGCGGTATTCACGCGGGTTTGATGCATGCTGAAACTGACTGGGTCGGATTTGTACCTTGCGATAGTCCACAAATTAACACCGACCTTGTCGAGCGTTTCTGCCAGTTCGTCAAAGAAGACAGCGATATTTTGGTCGCGCATGATGGTGACCATCAGCAACCTGTTTTTACGCTCTACCACAAGCGCGTACTGCCAAAACTCACCGCGTTTTTAGAACGTGGCGACCGCAAAATCATTCTGCTCTACAAAGAGTGCAACACCAGTTACGTTGACTTTAGCGACTCACCAAACTGTTTCGTCAACTTGAACACTCCGGAAGAACTGGCGCAATTTGGACAATTAGAATTATGAAACACACGCTAAACATTCCTATTCTTGGTTTTGCAGCTTATTCAGGCACAGGCAAAACCACGCTACTTGAAGCCCTATTGCCAAAGCTGACCGAAGCAGGTTTACGCATTGGCATGCTAAAACATGCGCACCACAACTTCGATGTCGATAAGCCGGGTAAAGACAGCTACCGTTTACGCAAAGCTGGCGCATCTCAAATGCTGATTGCTTCTCGCAACCGTTTTGCGTTAATGACAGAAACGCCAGAAGCCGAAGCGGAGTTTGAATTCCTATTAACACGTTTTGATGAAGACATGCTTGATGTGGTTTTGGTCGAAGGCTGCAAAAACATCGCGTTTCCTAAAATCGAATTGCACCGTGAAGAAGTCGGCAAGCCTTGGCTTTATCCAAACGATGAAAACATCATCGCTATCGCTTCAGACGGCGGCGAGTTGGACTCTGAACTGCCACAAATGAACATCAATGATCTTGAAGCGATTGCTCAGTTCGTTATTCAGTATGTTCAAGAAGCGAAAGCACCAAAAAACAAAGAGAAAGAAGCCGCATGTTGCGACACACTTTCTCCTGCTTTCCTTTCTGTGGTTCAAGGCCAAGAGAAAATCCTTTCTTTGGTGAACACGGTTTCGGAAATAGAAGCATGCAAGATTGAAAACGCCTATGGCCGCGTTCTTGCGGAACATATCGTTTCACCAGTAAATGTGCCGCAGTACACCAACTCCGCGATGGACGGTTATGCCATCCGCAGTGATGATGTTGACCGTGATAGCTACCAAGTGGTTGCTGAAGTGATGGCGGGCCATGCTTACGATCAGCCTCTGGAAGTTGGTCAAGCAGTTAAGATCATGACTGGCGCACCAACACCACGTAACGGCGACACAGTGGTCATGCGTGAGCAAGCCTCTCAAGAAGGTGACAAGGTCACCTTTAACAGTGCGAATATCAAAGCAGGCCAAAACGTTCGTCAAGCAGGTGAAGATCTCGCTATCGGCAGTGACGTCTTTACCGCAGGCACTCGCCTAGCCTCTCCAGAAATGGGCATGATCGCTTCGCTTGGTTTTGGTGAAGCGAATGTGTTCCGCAAAGTGAAAGTTGCCGTGTTCTCCACCGGTGACGAAGTACAAGCGCCGGGAACAGAGCAAAAAGCGAATTCTATCTACGATTCCAACCGTTTTACCATCATGGGCATGCTTGAAAAGCTCGGCTGCGAGATCTTGGACTTCGGTATTCTGGAAGACAACGAAAAGTTAATGATTGAAGCGTTGGAAAACGCATCGGCGCAAGCGGACGTGGTTATGACTTCTGGTGGCGTATCTGTTGGTGATGCGGATTACATCAAACTTGCCTTGGATAAACTTGGTCAAATAGATTTTTGGCGAATCAACATGCGTCCGGGACGTCCATTAGCGTTTGGTCAAATCAACAACAAGCCGTTCTTTGGTCTGCCGGGCAACCCTGTGGCAGTGATGGTTTCATTCATCAACTTTGTTGAGCCTGCACTGCGTAAGATGCAAGGCGAACAAGGCTGGAAGCCTCTGAAAGTGAATGCCATCGCGACTGAGAATCTTCGCTCTCGCCAAGGTCGTACCGAATTTAGTCGAGGAATCTATGAACTGGATAACACTGGCCGTTTAACCGTTCGTACAACAGGCAAGCAAGGCTCTGGTATTTTGCGCTCAATGAGTGAGGCAAATTGTTTGATCGAAATCTCCCCAGCTATTGATACAGTAAAAGCGGGAGAAAGCGTGACAATTATCCCACTTCAAGGCAGAATCTAGCTCAAACTAGAAATTCAAAGGTCAGCGAGTCTGGCCTTTTTGTTTAATACAGAAACCTTTTCAGAGAGACAGCTATGGCTCGCACCATTCTTTACACTTACAAAGACCAAGACAAAGAACTGACGTTCTCATACCAGCAGCACCGCAACATTCAAGAAGCGGTTGCAGAAGCAGAAGGTATCGATATCACTGAGTTCCTAAAGATGGAGCAACAAATCGAAGCAGTGTCTGACACTAAAGCAGTGCGCAACTACCGCGACAACTACTTCAGAAAATTAGGCTTTAGCAAAATCACCCTAGCTCAAAAAGAAAACCTGGGCGTAGGCAAAAAGAACAAATAAGCTTAGCTGCAAACAGAAAACTCACGATTCGTCGTGAGTTTTTTATGCATGCTACTTTTGTTCATGATCTATACCCGAGCATACCGAAATTACTTAGGTATATAAGTAAAAGCCCCGTTTAACCTTGAAAGTCTAAACGGGGCTTTAAATTTCTTCTTACTTTATATCGAGTAAGGTTTAAGTCATTACTTGATGTTTAAGAACGCAGCGCCGCGTACACCACCTGAATCACCGTGTTTTGCTTTGATGATCTTAGGACACTTAGCCACAGACAATAAGTGTTTAGGGATGCGTTTTGGCATCTCTTCGTAAATCAATTCGAAGTTAGATAAGCCGCCACCAAGTACAACGGTGTGTGGGTCTGTTGCAGTAAACAGGTTTGCAAAGCAGATCGCTAGCAGCTCCATAAAGCGCTCGACGTGCTCTACTGCTTTCTCCTCACCCTCTACGTGCGCTTTAATAATGTCGATCGCTTTCTTCTCTTCGCCGTAGTAATGCGCGTAAAGAAGCTCGAAACCACGACCAGATAGGTAACTATCTAAACAGCCTTTGTTGCCACAGCCACAACCCAGTAATGGTGCGTTTTCGCCTAGGTGGAACCATGCGTCGATAGGAAGACGTGTGTGACCCACCTCACCCGCTACGTGGTTGCGGCCAGAGAATACTTTGCCTTCGTAGATAAAGCCGCCACCAAAACCAGTACCAAGGATCAAACCTAGTACAGATGGTTCATCTTGAAGATCTTCGTCCCAGGCTTCAGAAAGCGCGAAACAGTTTGCATCGTTTTCAATTTTTACGCTGCGACCGATTTTAGCTTCCAGATCAGCACGAAGTGGTTTGCCTTTTGCCGCAGGAACGTTAACTGTTAGTACCGTTGCATCATCGGCGTCTTCCATACCTGGCAAGCCAAGACCAATCGTACCTTCGCAGCCAAACTCTGTATCGTATTTGTTCACCAATTCCGCAATGGTATCAACCAGCAGCTCGTAGTTGTCTGTTGGTGTAGGTACACGTTCCGTCGCTACACGCTCAAGCTTCTCGTTAAATGCACCAAATTCAATTTTAGTGCCGCCGACATCAAAGCCGTAATACATGTATTTCTCTCCTAAAAAATGCTTCAAACGACTCTCAAAAATGGCTAGAGTCAAAAGTATAAACTGATGGCATTATCCATATCTGTACGCCTGCAAACCGTGACCGAATGCAGATTTATCCCCTCACCGAAGCCAGTTGAACAACATACCATCAACAAAAGCTCATTCCTTAGAGTCAGCTCTCGGTTTTCATCCACTCTTTGAAACGTTTCAAGTGTGGCTGGTTAGGGTCGTTTTTGACTCGAGTCTTGCTCAGCATGTAAGTTTCTCTGAAGGCTTCAAACCACAATTGAAGGCATTCCGCAGCTTTCGGCTCACCAGCTTGTTTTAAAACTAATGTCGCGACTTCGGCGGTTGAAAGATGCTGCTCATTCTCGGAGCGGCGCATGATGTATTCAGACAGAGATTCCGGCTCAATGGAAAGCACAGGCAAAGATTTAAGAAAATCAGAACGACGGAATATCTTTCGTGCCTCACGCCAGCTACCATCAATAAAGATCAGCAACCATTTTTTGCTCTCGACATCTTCTTTTACCAATCGCCCTGGCTCTAGATCTTCAATTAAACGAGAGGGATCATCCACATAGTCTGCAGGAAATACAATCACCGGTTGGTATCTGTCATCCTGTAGTAGCGCTAGCATCTCTTCAGACGGTTCTGTTCGGTTCCATTGATACACGTAAGTCTCTTGAATCGTATCAGCGATTAGACGACCGGTATTACTTGGCTTAAACACTTCGTTTTCAGAAACAATCAACATACATGCAATATTGGCCTTGATGTTTGGCTGAAGGTCGCACAAACAGTGTTGCTCAGAAACCTGGCAATATTGGCAACGAACCACTTTACATCCACGCGCGTTGAAAGGCTTGGTTGAGATAGATTGTCGGTACTGATATAAACGGTGGAAAGCGTGAATTCTCATGGTAAGTAATGCCAAGTAAAAAGTAGAGCGCGATTCTACTGATATTATGGTTTCGCCTCAAGATAAGCCCATCAGCAGTGTGTTGAAATAAATTCACTCTTATCTCGGTCATAGATAAAGAAATAAATAAGGGAATGACAGTGACAGAAACGACATTTCAAGAACCCTCATGGCTCAGATTAGGCTTTTTCCTTGGCGTATTATTGCTTTGTGCCATTTGGGAAAACAAATTGCCTAGAAAAACACTGACCGCTTCGCGCAGGTTTCGCTGGGTCAATAACTTGTCATTGGTCGCTTTTAACAGCCTAGTTATTGCTTTAATCATGCCTATCGCCGCCTTTCAAGCTGCGGTCATAGCTCAGGAGCAACAATGGGGGCTGCTCAATATTCTGTCCTTCCCCGCTTGGTTAAATATTTTTCTAACCGTCATTTTGCTTGATTTCGTCATTTACGCTCAGCATGTTGTCTTTCATCATGTAAAACCGCTGTGGAAGATTCACCGAATGCATCACGCCGATCTCGACATAGATGTCACTACAGGCGCACGCTTTCATCCCTTCGAAATAATCATTTCAATGGGAGTAAAAATTGCAGCCGTGTTTATCTTAGGTGTTTCACCTATCGGAATTGTGGTATTTGAAATTGTGCTTAATGCGAGCGCGATGTTTAATCACAGTAATGCAAAACTGGCTTTATCCATAGACCAAAAACTGCGAAACGTCATCGTTACACCAGACATGCATCGCGTGCACCATTCAGTGATAGTAAAAGAGACCCACTCAAACTTTGGTTTTTTCCTTTCAGTTTGGGACCGCTTTTTTGGGACATACCGAGCTCAGCCTAAGTTGGGTCATGATGATGTTGTTATTGGTGTGCCGGAAATTAGAGACGAAGAAGAGCAAAGATTAGATAAGCTTTTAACGCAGCCCTTTCGCTACAATAAAGAGAAGAAGTAATGGTTGAAAAAAATATTGTTGGATGAAGTATGTCAACAAAACGAATAGACCAAGCCTAAACCCCTGTTAAACACTACTTCATCCTCATGATGTGTAAGAACAGATTAGTTTTCTGCTAGCTGACGCTTTTTGTTTAACTGAGTAATACCAACAAATAAACCAACAACACCAAGCACTGCACATGCCAAAGCATTGGTGTTCATTACTTGCTGTGCCTCCATTGAGCTGTATAGAAAAGCAAGGCTGAAGAAAGTGGTGGCAAAGCTCAAACCTGTCAGTACGCTGAAACCAGCAAAACTGGCCAAGTCTTTAAAATCGTTCATAACGAGTCCCTGTTTACAATCCTTAATCGAGTGTTGTGAAAATAATAATTAACGAAATATTTGGCGCGATTGACTATGTTTTCGCGCATTCCATAACCAGATAGATACCCCAAATGAGAACCCTAAAAACAGTGTCTTCATTTGTAGGGCGACGTTGTTATCTAATATTTCTAATGTATAGTGAGCGTGGGAACTAAAGATAACATTGGTTATAAGAATCAATAACATAACAACTAGGCCAGAGCGGCGATGCTTGACCAATAGATACGCTGCTAATAAGTCCAATAGTCCCAAAGCGCTCCAATACATATTCAACCAGCGTGGCGCAAAATCGTAAGGTAAAAAGCCACCAACAATGTTGTCATAAAGATGAACCACTCCGCCAACTGTCATAAAAAGGCATAAGAGAAACACGACGAATTTATCCATTACCGTTTCCTTATCTGAATGAATGAGCAAAGCATATAGAAGTCACTTAAACATTTGTAATCTCATCGCCATTTTTGAGATCGACAGTGCCATTATCAACACGATGAGAACAGTAACGGCTGATCTACCTTCTTTATTTGCTTCTAGTAGAAGCATAGTGTTTGCTGTGGCGTTTCGCCCAAATCCGCCAATGCAATGACAGAGTCCTCCTTTAAATCACGCCTTGGTCTATCAACTCTCGTACCTTTTCCAGCCCGCGCTGAAACACAGTATGTGCATTCGCGGGAAGGCCGCTCTCGACATCGTGCCAGAAGAACGCGAAATCATGTCCGCCATCGTCTTGCGTATGAAACAGCCATGAATTAGCGAGGTCAGCACACTCACACAAAACAAAATGCCATACTTGATTTTGAAAGCCACTATCCCATGAGCATAAATATCGTGCGGAACGAACATGTGTGATACCAGACTCCTCAGCGAGCTCCCGCTTGGCTGCTATGATGTAACTTTCATCAAACACTTCGACAGTGCCCTTGACGAGCTGAACACCCGCCAACGGATGTTTAAAAAGTAGGATCTCTTGATTTTGATTACGTAGAACGACGGGGCAAACTTTATCGATCACAAAACCACTCCTTATGCTTCAAGCAAAAGGCTTTAGCTTTCTCTGGATATAAAGAAATCGAGTGAAGTTGCTCTACACGCACCCACTTCAAATGGTACTGATTAACATCTGATTTTCTGATTTGCTCTGGCCCACTCCCTAGTTTCACTTTTAAGTTCCCTACATAAGAAAGAAAATAGGTTTCTAAGCGACCTTGATTTTCGAGTTCCAAAACTTTCTTAACCGAGCCAAGTTCTATTGAGGTTTCTTCCAGCGCTTCTCTTTTAGCAGCTTCAACAGGTTTCTCACCTGCTTCAACACTGTCGCCAGGGAAAACCCAATACTGTCTGTCGTTTCGAACGCGGTGGATAAGCAAAAGCTCTTGGTGATGATTAACTAGTATGAGGCTGGCTCTTTGTGATAACTGCATGATTCGTTCCTTTGAATTCTGGCGACATTCTAGTCAACGAGTCCCTCGAACAAAGCATTAACATCACGTTGTGATAACTAAACCCTTTAGAAATGAACGAGATGAGATGTAACTCACTCTTGCAATGCAAATTGGAGCCATTGAATGGGTAGCCGTAACAAAAAAGCAGAACCGAGGTTCTGCTTTTAGTCGGTGGAAACATCTCATTTACTTGGTCTGATGAAGCTCATACTTGTGCAGCATTGCTTGCTGGTGCCCGGCAATTTCCGCCACTTGCTCAGAACTCTCAACCATAGACTCAAGCTGCAGCTTTGTGCGTTCGCCAAGATCAGAAATATGCGTGATGGATTGAGATACATCTGCCGTCGCTCGTTCTTGTTCTTCTGTAGCAACTGAGATTTGTTCAACACGTTCTTGAATGTGCTTAACCGCGAGGTTGATATCAGAAAATGTCGATTTCACTTCATTGCTGGACTGTAGCGCGTGGGTCATTTCTTCTCTTGAATCATTAACTGCTTGGCGCGAACGCTCTGCGGCAGTAATAAGCTCGCTCATCATTTCTCGGATGTTCGTCGTTTGTTGAGAGGTATCACTTGCAAGTTTGCGAACTTCATCAGCGACAACCGCAAATCCACGCCCTTGCTCACCAGCACGGGCAGCCTCTATTGCCGCGTTGAGAGCAAGTAAGTTGGTGTTGTCCGCGATCCCACTGATCATATCCACCATTTCACGAATCTGTTTAACACGCTGGTCTAGCTCTAACATTGACTGTTCATTTACATCCAAAGAGCTTTCTAATGACTCCAAACGTTCGCGGTTTTGTTCCACGACTTGAACCCCTTTTTCAGTGTGTTGGGTTGCAAGGAGCGAGTCCTGTGAAGATGCATTTGTCACCATTGCTATTTCACGAATAGAGGCTTCAAGCTCCGTTATGGTCGTGATCATACTCGACAACGCTTCATTTTGTGTTGCCAACCCATCACTTGTTTGTTCGGCTGCACTGTGACTTACTTCTGCCGTCTGATAAAGCGTTTCACAATTGCGCGTCACCGTTTGAATGGAGTCGTGTGTGGAATCGATTACTTGATTCAACTTTCGTGCTACTTCTTTCAGCTCATAGGGGCCGACTTCTTCTGCCTTGTCACGAAAATCATGTTCGGTAAGTGCTGAAAGACGCGTTAGTACATTCCTTAACCCTCGGTTTGTCCATGACTTTAGGCTAAACCAAGTAACCAGAATAATAAAAGAAATCACACACGCCGCAAACACGAGCACAACGCTCACCGATTCAATGGTCTCGTTGACCACCCGCTCCTTTTCATCGATCAACTGACCAGCGGTTTGGGAGATTTGATCAAGTAACCGCATGGTTTCATCCGCAAGCATCGAAGCCTGTTTAAACTCTGAACGTTGCAATTCCCCTTGTTCTAGTTTGGCGAGGATCAAACGCAGCACGCCCTTTTCACTAAAGCCTTGTTTCACCATCTCATATGGTGCGGTTAAGCTTGCATATTCACTTACTTCAGGATGGAAAGATTGGAAGTCTTCATAGGCGAGTTTAATACCTGCTATGCGATTTCGCATTTCTCGGTATTCTTTTTCGGCTTTGTTTAATTCTGAGTGCATCATCATGACTAAGAACGTACTTTCCATTGAGCTTGCAGAAGCAATGAAACGGTTAGCGGCATCGCTCGACTCAGGATTATCAGCACTAAGGAACGAACTGATTCGATTCATTTCCGGACCGATAGAGCTAAGCCCATAGCGAAACCCACCAACAGCGGCATCAATATCCATTTGAATTTGTATCACCGAAGATTGCTTCAACAAAATGGACTGCGTGATGTTATGTAAACGCGCTAGTTTGGTGTCTAACTCCTCCGAGAGTTGCTGAGCTACACCAGACGCTTTCACAACCAAAGTTGTGCTTTGAGTTGCAAGAGAGTCGATTTGCTCTTTTATGAGAGGCAACTCTTTCGGCTCAGTAATCTGCATACCATGGTTGAGTAGCTTAACCATCTCCAATACATTCCTGGTTAACTTTGCGTTTGCCATCGCGATTGGTAATGCTTTTTGCGACAAGTCTTCAAATTGTTCCCCTACCTGTTCCATTCCTTTGAAACTTGAGACAGAAAGGGCTATAACAAGAGCAATGATAGTTAAAAATGTTGCACTGACAGCCTGAATCAGTGAAAGTGATGTGCGTGAGCGTTTTCGCTTTGCCATAATCAATTTTTATTCTTTCTTAAGGTTGAATCGGTTCTGCAGTGATTCCGTCACATTTGTGAGACAAAACCGTGATTTGCAGCCCATACTATGGATTGGTTATGACACTAATATTTCAGTTGTGAGTCATAGAGATGACAGGTGGTGATTTGCGTCGAGTATATTTTCCTTTGATAATCAGTGTGCTACTAAGCGCCTGCTCTTCTGGGCCTGAGCCTAGTGAGCAAGCACAGGTGACAACACCTACAAATCAGCTATTGTCGGACAACCCTGACTTGTTCGACTTTTACTCAGAGTGGCACGGCACGCCTTATCGCTTAGGCGGGACACAGAAATCTGGAATTGATTGCTCAGCATTTGTACAAAAAGCGTTTATTGAGGCTTATCAGCTCTCGTTACCAAGGACAACGAAGCAGCAATCAAAGCAAGGTGTGGAGTTAAGTTGGACGGATGCCAAGCAAGGGGATCTAGTGTTTTTTAAAACAAGACGTACAACTTATCATGTCGGAATTTACTTGGGTAACAAGCAGTTCATGCATGCATCGACGTCTAGAGGTGTGATTATTTCAAGAATCGACAACCCATACTGGGCATCTAAGTTTTGGCAAATAAGAAGAGTTACAATGTAACTCCTCTCACTCTTTAACCGGACATTGCTGTAAGTTAAAACAATATCAGTCGTAAGTCGCAACAGCATTATCGAACAGATTTTTGACCAGAGCGATGTATTCATCAAGGAACGTGATCTGTTCATTGGTCGCTTTTTTATGCCATACCCCAGCCAATATCTCACCAAGATCTTCAACAACTGCATCAGCCTCTTTCAACAATTTGAAGCGTACGCTCGAGTGAAGTTCTGGATTTTGCTCAAAAATCGCCATGATGTTTGAAGCCACCATATCGGTGACAACATCTTCGATGCTTTCGGATCCAGTGTCGCCAATTTCGGTCGTAAAAATATCTAGATTTAGAGACAAGTGCTCGATAAGAGCGAGATATCCATCGGTTTCTAAAACCACTGTTTTTCTCCGTTTATTGCAAGCCTTCGAAGCTGAAAGCAGAATAGTTTCAATAGTAAGACATGCCGAGAAAATTTCATTAACTTATTTCATATTAACAAACATTCACGAACCAACTGGATGATTTTCAAACAATTGAGCTTTGCTTCACTGAGTTCGGATACAGGGTTTCTTCAAACCTTTTTATATTTCAGTCATTTTCATGCAAACAGGTTTGGTTACGACCATTTTCTTTTGCACGATACAGCGCAGCATCGGCACTCTTTAACCATTGAGTGTGAGTTTCAAAATAAGGCTTATACTCGCAAACACCAATACTTATCGTGTAATTAATCAAAAAATCTTCCACTTTCACGATCTCTTGCTCAATTCTTTTGCGCAAACGCTCTGCGAAATAGCAAGCTTGCTCCTGGTTTGTGTGAGGAAGTAGTACCGTAAACTCTTCACCACCAAAACGACCGCAGATGTCACTGCTCCTTGCTGTTTTTCTCAACAAGGCAGAGGTTCGACGAATGACTTCGTCCCCTGTCGGGTGACCATAAGTATCATTCACCTTTTTAAAGTGGTCGATATCGAATATTACTAATGAGCATGGTCCGTCGATAACTTTTAAGTGAGCAAACTCATCTTTCAATGATTGCTCCCAATAAGCGCGATTAAATAAACCTGTTAAACCATCTTTGCGACTGATTTCCGACAAATGTTGATTTGTTTCTTTCAAATGAATGCGATTTCTCGCAGTTTCAGAAACATCATTGACTTGAATCGCTATGTGGCTGACCTCTCCAGAGAGCCCAATTAACGGCGTGATCACGATATCTTGATACATAAAATCACTGCTGTTTGAAACCGGAGAAAAATTGTTGAACTTAAAAAGGTACGGTCGGTTTTCCCAGCTAGAAAAAGAACGAGTTTCCAGATCGGCGGCAGCTTTTATCTTGGTTTCTAGCCAAGTTCTTGGCAGCTCTTCAAAATGCTCAAATAAACATTCACCAAGAATTTCTTGTGATAGAACGCCACTGTATGACTGCATAAAACTGTTCCACACACACACTTTATACTCTTGATCCAAAACAATAAGCCCTGAATCCATCGTATCGAGAATTTGTGTGACCCAATGAAAGTCTGCTATGTCCAGCGTGATATCGGACATTAGATTAGCTCCATGATTTCATAGATTATTTCTACGGATGGCTTATCAATTAAAAACAGTACCTCGCACTCGAAATCGAGCGCTTCTGCCATGTAGGTGTATTCAATAGTAAAGAGCTCACCCAACTCGCCTTGCTCTTCACAATAAGGTGTTAAGGTATCCACAATGCCTGGCTGACGAAGTGAGAATTGCTTGTCGAGTTGATCGCCTAACGACGTGAGAAATGACGAAACCAGTAGGTTAGAGATATTCAAGATGATTTCATTATGAGGCGTAAACTCAAGGAGGTAACCTAATTTTTCCCCAATCTGATTGATATCCCTACCACGTAAGCACACCAGTGCCTCTCCGTGAATACCACCACCGACAAACCTCTGCGCTACCGCAACGGAACTGTCACGCCCAACCACATCAACCAGTGTCATATGAAGCTCGCCGTAGGACAAAGGTCCAACATGAGGAACAGGAAGTTGGATGAACTCATGTAAATGGTCGGCCATAATCGCAGCCCCTTTACCAAGGGCAATGTTCGCAATTTCACGGAATTTGGCTAGTAAGGAAAGCTCTTCGCAACCCTGGTTTTTAGAATCAACCGAATGACTAGGTTTGAACGCATAATGCAGCCCTAATTGTTCGTATAGTGGGAGCACCTGCTCTTCTGTCAGAGGCTTAGCGATAAAAGCTTGAGCACCAAGATCGAGACAGCGCTGTTTTGCCTCTTGTTGAACATCTCCAGAAATAATGACGATGTTGGTCGGGTACTGACTAACAGGTAATGATTCGAGGACCTCAAAACCATCCATTATGGGCATCGTTAAATCGAGAAACAAAATATCGATATTTTGCTCAGCAAGAATATTAAGCGCCTCATAACCATCTTGCGCTTCAATAAGATGCAATGATGTATCTTGTACGATAGAACGCGCAATAAGCTTTCTTGCAACAGCTGAGTCATCACATATCAGTATTTTCATGCCACCAATGGAACTAACGTCAAAAAAATCATAATACCTGTTGTAAACGTTCATCTCCATATGCTAAGCCAACAAATCAGAGGCTTATAAGCGACTTGATTCACATTTATACAAATTGACTACACTAAGAGGAAGGTTTCTTTACTAAGTATGCTCAACATAGCGCCAACTCCCTGCTATTTATCCTAAACTATTGGTGGTCAAATAGATTCGCGAGGTTTTGTATGTGGCAAGCAATATCGCAACAGCTTTCTGATACTTTATTGTTCGATTACCAGATCACGGAAAAAGTAAGGCTGTCTGGTGGGGATATCAGTGAAAGCTACATGATCAATGATGGCGAGCAACGTTATTTTGTGAAAATTAACGATCGCGAGTTTTTGTCTAAATTTGAGGTAGAAGCTGAAAGCCTGCATCTTTTGCGTGAAACATCCACCCTATTTGTACCTGAGGTGGTATTGGTTGGTAAAACCAAAAATGCCTCATTCCTAATTCTTAACTACCTTCCAACGAAACCATTAGAAGATGGTCCCAACAGCTTTAAATTTGGGCAGCAATTAGCTCACCTACACCAGTGGGGCGAGCAAAAAGAGTTTGGTTTTGATACCGACAACTATCTCGGTTCGACTCTACAGCCCAACAAATGGCACAAGAAATGGTGTGTATTCTTTGCTGAGCAACGCATAGGATGGCAATTACAGCTCCTTAAAGAAAAAGGCGTCACCTTGGTTGATATCGATGACTTTATCGATGTCGTAAAACAGCGGCTAGCAAACCATGCTCCGGAACCTTCTTTGTTGCATGGCGATTTATGGAATGGAAATGCGGCACTCACTGCATTCGGTCCTATCTGTTACGATCCTGCGTGCTATTGGGGGGACAGGGAGTGCGATATTGCGATGACGGAGCTTTTTGGTGGATTTCAACCAGAATTTTATCAAGGTTACGAATCGGTTATGCCACTTTCTTCAAGCTATGAAGAGCGTAAAGATATCTATAACCTTTACCATGTTCTCAACCATTGTAATTTGTTTGGCGGCCATTACTTGGAACAGGCTCAACTGGTTATTAATAAAATCATTTCTTATTAATTTGGAAGCCACTGCATATTTCAAGATGTAAAATCTCGAGGCACATCACTACAGAAAATCACCCTAAGCTCAAGGTTGAGTTTGGGGTCAAGTTTTGTACTTATTTCGACTCAATTAGCAACAACTCGACCTAATATCAAAGGAGACTTAACTTTGGATTGTGCCTATTTTCCTTGTAGGCAAAGTAAGTAAAGGGCTGTACTTCGTTGATGAATAGTGTGTTTAAAAGCCCTGCGAGATTAGGAGTTGTTGTATGAAAAATTATACCGAAAGGTATGTAAAGTGCCCGCATTGCGGACATTCTATCGGCATTACATTGGATGCAAGCAATGGTGACCAAGAGTTTTATGATGATTGCCCAGCTTGTTGCCACGCTATCCACCTAAATATGCGAGTGGATGAGTTACAAGATAAGGTCGAACTATTTATCGATGACAATTACGAATAGCAGCTCGAGCATGTGAACATCAGAAATATAAAAACGCTTAAATGAAAAAGGAGCACTCGGCTCCTTTTTCTCATTCTAAAGCTGTTTTGCTGCAAGAACGCGCTCAACAGTATCAACAATTGCTTGAGTCTGGGGATCAAACTCAATATTAACACGCTCCCCTACTTGTCTCACTCCGAAAAGCGTTCGCTGCAAGGTTTCTGGAATTAGGTGTACCGAAAAACGACACGCTTCAACTTCACCAATAGTTAGCGAGCAGCCATCTAAACCAATGTAACCTTTCGCTAATACATATTTCATTGATTCTTGCGGCAGTTGGAACCAAATCGTGCGGTTATTGGGCGTATCGATGATATCGACAATATCTGCCGTTAAACTAATATGACCAGACATGCTATGCCCGCCTATTTCGTCACCAAACTTAGCCGCGCGCTCAATGTTTACGCTATCCCCTTCCACCAGCCGACCTAAATTAGTAAGAGCCAATGTCGCTTGCATTAAATCAAAACTGATAAGGTTGCCTTCGATCTTAGTCACAGTTAGACAACATCCGTTGTGTGCAACGGATGCACCAATTTCTAACCCTTTACAAAGTTCATCGCTTAACTCGACAACGTGCGTTTGAAAGCGTTCTTTTTTATCAATTTTAACGACCTTCGCCGTACCCTGAACTATTCCTGTAAACATTTCTTTTTACCTATTGATTTAATACCAACTGTAGTCGAAGACTAAGCCCTAAACACTGCGCTACAGGTCGGAAATAAAGACCGCAGACGATAAAGCCATGGCTTAATGAACACTGGTTTGTTCTCATGCATGCTTCAACATTACCATGATTCGCTGCTGTTCTCAGTAAAAGCGTATCCTTAGCGTGGAGAGCGTCCAGTCAGTGTTATCGACTATTCGCTACCTAGCTATGGAATATAAACATACAATTGTTTATCATTTGCGCGGAGTTTCTCCGAGGCATTTTTTCACCTTATCGTGACTAAAATCAACCATCAGATCCGTTCACCACATCTTTTGCCCTCGAGTACTCTCATTCTTTCAACTTATTGTTCCGCTCTGGAGTATTTTTCGTGCATCGCTATAAAGAAGAAGCATCAAGTCTTATCAAATTGGCGACCCCGGTATTGATCGCATCTGTCGCTCAAACTGGTATGGGGTTTGTTGATACCGTAATGGCTGGCGGCGTTAGCGCCACCGACATGGCTGCGGTTTCTGTCGCTTCAAGTATTTGGCTACCATCCATTTTGTTTGGGGTGGGTTTATTAATGGCATTGGTCCCTGTTGTCGCACAGTTAAATGGCTCTGGTCGTCGAGTGAAAATCCCGTTTGAAATTCAGCAAGGCGTCGTTTTGGCATTGCTGATCAGTGTGCCGATAATTGCAGTCCTGCTTCAAACCCAGTTTATTCTCGGGCTGATGGATGTTGAAGCACTGATGGCTGAAAAAACGGTGGGATACATTCATGCCGTTATATTAGCAGTACCCGCTTTTTTACTTTTCCAAACGCTTAGAAGCTTTACGGATGGTATGTCATTGACGAAGCCGGCAATGGTGATTGGCTTTATCGGTTTGCTGCTCAACATTCCTCTAAACTGGATTTTCGTGTACGGCAAGTTTGGTGCACCTGAATTAGGCGGTGTTGGCTGTGGTGTAGCAACCACGATTGTTTACTGGGTCATGTTTGCCATGCTATTGCTGTATGTGATGACATCAGAGCGATTGAAAAGCATTAACCTATTTGGAGAATGGCACCGCCCACAATGGAAAGCGCAAGTTCGTCTATTCAAGCTCGGCTTTCCTGTTGCAGCAGCGCTGTTTTTTGAAGTGACACTGTTTGCTGTTGTTGCACTGCTCGTTTCACCACTGGGTCCTATCATTGTGGCAGCGCATCAAGTCGCGATTAACTTCTCCTCGTTGGTATTTATGCTACCAATGAGTATTGGTGCAGCAGTAAGCATTCGTGTCGGCCATCGACTTGGTGAAGAAAACGTCGATGGCGCGCGCGTAGCGTCACGAGTCGGCATTATGGTTGGTCTAGCTTTGTCCGTTCTCACGGCGATTTTAACCGTCTTGTCTCGTGAGTGGATCGCCGAGCTTTACACTAGCAACCCAGAGGTAATCACTCTAGCGATGCACCTGCTCGTGTTTGCCGCTGTTTATCAATGTACGGATGCGGTTCAAGTGATCGCAGCTGGTGCATTACGCGGCTATAAAGACATGCGAGCCATCTTCAACCGTACTTTTATTGCTTATTGGATTCTTGGGCTGCCAATTGGTTACGTCCTTGGCCGTACAGACTGGATTGTCGAGCCAATGGGAGCACAAGGCTTCTGGCTTGGTTTTATCATCGGCCTATCTTCTGCGGCCTTTATGTTAGGCGTCAGAATGCGTTGGATGCATCGCCAAGAGCCAGAAGTGCAATTGAACTTTTCAGTTCAATAAAAAGTAAAAAAAGCCAGCATCCGCTGGCTTTTTTGATCGAATAATTACACGGTTGAGTATACTTATAACAAGATTGCGAAGTGGTTGATTTTGCTCTCTAGACAACGGATACGAAGTTATAAAAAAGGATATTTGTGCGGTCTATTTTATTGTTCTTAATCTTGCTTCTTAATGGTTGTGATAACTGGTTCAATCCAGAGAACGCCATGTTTGATAAGTATCATCAACGTGTAGCCAATGTATTGGAAGTTCCTGCTATTCCAATAGAATTACAGTCTACGGTAACGATTCCTGCGAAACGCGTTTTGTTCGAGCCATTGCCAAGGTTATCTATTGGCCTGCTAGAGAGCTATCAATTACGACAATGCGGACTCTTTAATTTACTTGCCGAGAAAAACTCACAACTTGGAAAGGTGCAGGATGCCTTTCATGATTTTGATTATCAAACTGCCCTTTTAAGAGTCATGAATCGATGTTTATCCGAATTTCCACTTAGCGATGAAGAACGCGCGACATTGACAGAGCTTTACTCAACCAAGTGGCAACATTTAGACATTCATCTCGACAACTTACTACTCGTAAGTAATGCCATGCAAAAGCAACTAACAGCCTCTGATTGGCTATCTCAAAATACGACGAATGATATTGCACGCATTAACGATGTCTATCGTATTTTCAGCGAAATGTATGATTTACCCCACCGCGCGGTCTCACGTCTACCCGATGTGGAAGTTACGCAATATCAAGAAGAGTTAGAGAAATCTCGTTTACTCGGACGACTTTACTATTCAATGGTAAACACATCCCTTTGGTTAAAAGCGACAACTCAGCTACTTGAACAGAACCAGAGCAATGTATTGTGCGGGCCGAACAGAGACACCACTCAGTTCCGCTACTTAAGAAATGTCTTTCAATCCATTTACGTTGAAGAAGTGCAACCTTATTTGGCTTATTTAGACAGTACCTATCAACAACTTAATGATGGTGCCACTTTGGTGGAGAACCGTATGCAACTCCATGGTCACCAGTATGGCATCATTGAGGCACATAGGACATTTAGGCAAGAAACCCTAAACCACGTTCAGTTTTGGCAGGGTCTCTTCAAACGATGTGGCGTAACCGTTGGCAACTAGTAAGTGCAGAGCGTTCTATTCCTTCAATCTTTCACGCAAGAATCGAGCAAAACGTGGTTTACCAGTATGTGTAAAACCGTTATATCTAAATGTAATGGTTGAACCAATTTTCGGAGGCTGGCGACGTACTTCATCGGTAAATCCGCTACCGATGTAAAACTCAATGCCATTTGGTAAGCGAACTAACATTGCTCCCATCATACCTAACAAGCGCCCTGTTCCTGGCTTATAACCCACAACTAACGCTTCATCATCTGAGTATCGTTTTAGTTTAAGCAAATCACTACCGCGTCCAGCCTGATAGCGGCTTGATACCTTCCGCAACATCACCCCTTCACCGTCGGATATTGAAATTTTATCCAACTGTGTAAACAGATGAGCTTCATTTTGAATCGCTCTGTGCTCGACATATTTGATATGAGGCTGGTCGACTTCAAGCACTAAGTCTTTGATGTTGTAATAACGCTTCCGATAATCACCAGCGGAATATGGCATATCAAAGATCATAAAGTCGATAAGTCGCCAAGCAGACTCTACAGGAGTTTTATCTAACACCGTTTGCTGAACAAGATGGAAATTACCTCTCCCAGCCCAAAGTTCACCGTCCAACGGATAATCAGGTAAAGGTCCTGTAAACCAATCTGGGGCGTAGATTCGATTACCATTTCTCGTCACGAGATGTTGCCCAGTCCAATAAGCGCGAACACCATCAAGTTTTTCGCTATACCAATATTCAGACACATCAATACCATCCTGATAGCTTTGTGCAAGAGAAACTGGTGGTGCGAGAGAAGTATCCGCTTGAAGCTGTGAAGACGCTGCCATAACAGCCAGCGCAATTAATGTCATTTTTAATGGCATAAGAAGACCTTGTACAAAAAATCGTCTTTATTGAAACGTAAGTCCTCTCGATGACCTATTTATTACTAGTTGTTCTTCGACTCATAACAATCAACATTAGTAATAATTTGCAAAGATAATCATAAACTTTAGACAGGTTTTGCATTTAGTCGTTACACGTTGTTCACTTAAGGCGGATGGTTCGTCAATCGAGTTGGAATCTAATCATGACGAGATCCCCCGCTCTAATGACTTCTTTAGGTTCAACACCTCTTATAAGCAAACCATTTCTCTGTGCATTTTTGATTCTCAATTTGAGAATCAGTCCTTTCTCAAATTGAACAATATCATTAACAATATTTAACTGTTTGATTTTTCATTAATTTCAAATTGGCACGTTACCTGCTCTATATCCAATTAGAAAAACAAACGGAGACAGAGTCATGGAATTACGCAAACTAGAAATCAATCAAGACAAGTTAGCCATTGAGTTTTTTGGTGACTTAGACGCAAGTGGCTGTCGACAAGCACAACATCACATTGATGAAGTAATTCACAACAATCATCACAAAGAAGTCGAAATTAACCTACAGCACGTCCAATTTCTTGATTCTTCAGGGATTGGTGCCATTGTTTACTTATATAAGCGTCTAGTTGAACGTGAAAGAAGCATGAGTATTGAAAACGTATCAGGCCAACCTTTAGAAATCATGAGCTTGCTTCGTATCAACCATGCCATTCCCGTTAACTCAAAAGGACACTAAAAATACCGGTTTAAACGGAGGTTGGCATGGTAAATCTTATACGACGATATGCAGTAAGCGGTCTTGTTGTCGGCATGTTTGGTTGTTCGTCGTTTGACTACCCAGAACACGGGAAAGGTGGCTTGGCGGAAAGCTATCAAGATATCTCGATCGAGAATTATCAGTTTTCCCCAGTGATGCCTGACGAGCCTTTAGGTCCAGAACATGGGTTAAGGTTTGATTGGCAACTGACCAAGTTACATCTAGACTCACTAATCCAAGAGGGCGCGCGCTGGTGTTTTCCTGCGGCAGTTGTTCAGGCCCTTGAAAAACAAAATAGAATTGCGCGCGAGTTGGAAGGTGGGCTTTTACTCGACGCTGCCAACGACCTTGTGATTCAGCGTCGACGCTTAAACCAGCTCGAACAACAACTCGACTACGTACTGAGCCAAACCACTTGCACACCGCCCGATGATATTGAAGCACTACGTAGCGACCTAAACATAGTCTCGGATATCTATGCACTACTTAATATCGACAACCAGTTTGCTGTCGATTCAGCAGAAATCAACCCGAAGTACATGGGACATTTGGCAGAAGCAGCCTACATTTTACGTGACCACCCCAACCTATCTCTTGTAGTAACGGGGCATGCGGATGCAACTGGAACACCCGATTACAACCAGAAACTTGCTCAAGCGCGTGCGGAACAAGTAAAGCGTTACCTAACCGTATTTGGTATCACTTCAGAGAGAGTCACTACCAAATCTGTCGGAGATAACCTGCCACTCTATGAAGGTGAAACATCCGCCGTGCGTTTAACTAATCGTCGAGTAAGCATCGAGGTTATTAGCCCTAATTCAGATAGCGATACCTCAATAAACCGCAACCCAACGGCAGGAGGCGCACTATGAACACGATGAAACCATTTATCCTCTTAATGTTGTTGTGTCTGGTCGCGTGGGTACCATCTTCCATAGCGGATGAGAGCAATACTGTTAAGGTCGGTGATTTAATACAGATTAACTTACCTGGAGAGGCGTCGTTAAACCAAGGGTTTCAGGTTGATCGTCGTGGACGAATTAATTTACCAGAAGTCGGCCCTGTATTAGTGGCCGGCTACAATGAACAACAACTCCAAGACGTGATTATCGACAGGCTAAAGACCGTGTATCGTGACGTTAACAACGCTCGAGTTTTTATTAAACAGCAACAGTTGTTAGTGTCCGTTCAAGGCTACGTGGTCAAACCCGGTGAATATACCTTACCTTCTGGGTCCAACATTCAAATGTTTGTGTACGAAGCTGGCGGCCTGCGCGCTGGGGCTCAGCTTGATAAAATGATCGTGAAACGTGGAAATAAAAACATTGAATTTGACTACAAACGCTTCCTTGATACGGGGGACAATAGCCAACTGCCAAAACTAGAATCACTGGATGTCTTATTTGTCCCCGCTTCCCCACTCGTAGGGAATATTGAGCAAGAGTTTGATGCAGCAAAACTCGCGAATTCAGGTGACAGCGCAGATTCCGCTCGTGCAATCAAAGTCTTTGGTGAAGTCAACGCACCTGGCTCGTTCTCATACAAGCCAAACACCACGCTAGTTGATGTCGTAATGCGAGCTGGCGGCGTGACACGATATGCCAGTGTTGAGCAAATTCGCGTGATAACAAACAATAACCCAACCATGTTTAACCTGAAAAAGTACCTTGATACTGGAGACCAAAGCCTACTGCCGGAGATCCTGCCAGGTGCCACCATCTTTGTCCCAAAACAGGAAGAAGAAATCAAAGCAGGTGCAAATGTGGTTTACGTGATGGGTGAAGTCGCCCATCCTGGGGCATACGAAGGCAAGCAAGGCGCTAGCTTCATGGATATCCTCGCCAACGCTGGCGGGCCCACTCGCTACGCAGAATCTCGCCAAATTCGCGTTATAAAAGCCGATGGCAAAGTCATCAAATTCGATCTTACCGCGCATACAGAAGGACTATCTTCAGCCAGACCACCAAATGTTGGACCAGGAGACGCGATTTTCGTACCGGAGAAAACCGATTTCAATGAGAAGTCTTGGTTAAAAGTAGCACCTAGTCGAGCGGTCGCAGTGATGGGAGAAGTTGTTCGCCCTGGACGCATCGAGTGGTCAGACGAAATGGATTTGATTGATCTGCTTGCACACGTTGGTGGCCCAACTCGACGAGCTGATACCACCAAAATTGAAGTCGCCAATAACGGTCAAATGACACAATTTGACTTAGACCAATACATTCTGGATGGCTCACCAACATCAAGCCTACCTCGAGTTTCCGCTGGTACAGTCGTAAGGGTACATGCATTGCCTGACGACCCATCCGATAATAAGTCGCAATGGGTAAGCCAAAGCTCTGACGCATCGATATACGTTTTCGGGCAAATCAATGCACCTGGGCGCTATCGTTTCACCGAAGATATGCATTTTCTGGATATTTTATCTGCCGCCGATGGACCGACAATGGATGCAGATATTCACAACATCCGTGTCACACACCGAGGCCTAGGTTATGCCAAAGTGAGTAAATTGAATTTATCGATGTACTTTGAAACAGGCGATGAGTCAATTCTGCCCCACGTTCGTCCTGGTGATACCATTTACATTCCAGAAAAAAACAAAAACTGGTTAGATCGTTCAAAAGAGTCCACGGTACGCGTATTAGGTGAAGTAAGAGACCCAGGGCGATACGTATTTAATGACAACATGACTGTGCTTGATCTGTTAGCGGAAGCAGGAGGACCAACTGACAATGCCTACCTTGAAAAGATCAGTGTGGTCAATATGTCTTGCTGCCAGGGCCAAGCCCGAACATTTGATTTGGTGAACTTTAGTAAAACAGCCAACATTTATGAGCTGCCAGTCATTCGCGCAGGCGACACGATTTACATTCCCCATAAAGACGAAAGCTTTGTTGAAAAAGCGAGGGCCGGATTAAGAGATATTTTACAAATAACCACAACCATCGTGTTAATAGGAGCGTTGTAATGACTATTCCTGCAACTCACGCTGAGATTGAGCAAATTTATCTTCAGAGTGAACAGAAAGGCCACAAAACGATTTGTGTTGTGGGTTGTAAATCTGAAGATGGTGTCACTTCCGTGGCTTCATCTCTTGCAGAGCGCTTGGTTTTAGCAGGCCACAATACTTTGTATGTAGACCTTAACTTATTCAAACCCGCTTATCACACTGTTCACGAATTTGATGATGACGAGAAGGTTGGCCATTTGATCACACGAGAGAATACACATCAAACTTTAGTCGGCCTCCCTGCTCCGTCTCTCGCCAGCACTCAGTTAGCGTACCGAGACCCAACAACGCTGAAACAAAACATTGCACAATGGTTAACGCAGTACGAGCGCGTCGTGATAGATACATCACCACTTCTTAGTGTCAACCGAAGCAATATTGCGCCTCAAGTGATTGCTGGCGTATGTGATGCTACTTTGTTAGTAGCGCATTATGGCTCTACGACTGCAACCCAGCTCGAGCAAGCCAAAAAGCTACTCGATGCTAGCGATGCGAACTTGATTGGTTCTGTACTGAACATGAAGCACACTCCAAGCCTGAAAGATGAGTTAATCCGCCAAGTTTCCAAGCTGCGTTTCTTACCAAAAAAGTGGAAAGAAAAACTGTCTCAGCAAATTAAAAAAAGCGAACTGTTTATGTTATAGGGAGCGCTATTATGACGATAAATAATACATTGACTATCGAGCAAGAATTAGTGGATGAGCATATTCTTCAGCAAATGATCAAAGATACGTGCGCCGAAATCATCCCTACCTTGATTGAGCACTATGTCGAAGAGTCACGCGATCGCATGGAGAAAATAGAGCAAGCATTAAGCACAAAAGACCTTCAAACATTAGAGTTCGAGGTTCACACACTGGGCAGTTCTGCTCTCGCTCTAGGCAATCGAACGCTTTCAAGACAAGCAAGAATGATTGAGAAGTACTGTGTCGAAGGAAAAATACCAAAAGCATTGGAGCTTTGTGAAACACTTCCTCAACTCGCCAATGAATCGTTTGATGCGTTAGAAAAGCGAAAAGCTCAAGGGTTTGAGTAGTATCAGTGTCTTACTCCCTAGCGAAGCATCGCGTTTGATAAAGCGCGATGCCGACATCATCTCAGAAATTTAGGCTCCAAATTCAGTCACCCTCGCCAAGCCACACACCTTGAAATTATTTGGGTATAACTTAATCAATTAAAAAGTATGGATTTTTCGCAAATTTCCTACCTTGTGCTAATACTTAAATAACGCTTTTCTCAAATTGAGAATTTTCAGCACTAGAGAGCTATAAACCACTCATAATGCCAAATAGTAGTGCTGACAAAAATCATAAAAAATGAAACAAACTACGTTGGGATGGGACTATGAGACCAAGGGTGTTACTGGTAGAGGACTCTACTTCACTAGCCATACTTTATAAGCAGTATGTGAAAGACGAACCTTATGACATTTTTCATGTCGAGACAGGTCGCGAAGCGATTCAATTTATTGAAAGAAGCAAACCTCAGCTCATCATTCTCGATTTGAAACTGCCCGACATGTCTGGCGAAGACGTGTTGGATTGGATCAACCAGAATGACATTCCTACGTCCGTTATTATTGCTACGGCACACGGCAGCGTCGACTTAGCCGTTAATCTAATTCAAAAAGGTGCGGAAGATTTCTTAGAAAAGCCCATAAACGCTGATCGCCTAAAAACGTCAGTTGCATTGCACCTTAAACGCGCCAAATTGGAAGATTTGGTGGAAAATATTCAGTCCAAGTTTGATCGCCACAACTATCACGGATTCATCGGTTCAAGTCTCCCGATGCAGGCGGTATACAAGACCATTGATGCTGTTGCGCCAACTTCTGCCAGTGTGTTTATTGTGGGAGAAAGTGGCACAGGTAAAGAAGTTTGTGCTGAAGCCGTCCACCGCCAGAGCGACCGTAAAGACAAGCCTTTTATTGCAATTAACTGTGGGGCTATTCCACGAGATTTGATGGAAAGTGAGATTTTTGGTCACGTTAAAGGGGCCTTTACTGGAGCAACAACAGATCGAAAAGGTGCGGCGACGCTGGCACATGGTGGCACGCTTTTTCTTGATGAGCTGTGTGAAATGGAACTTGAGATGCAAAAGAAGTTGCTCCGCTTTCTACAAACGGGCACTTACACCCCTCTTGGTGGCACTCGAGAAATGAAAGTGGATGTGAGAATCATTTGTGCCACTAACCGAGATCCATTAACAGAGGTAGAAGAAGGTCGTTTTCGTGAAGACTTATACTACCGTGTGCACGTTATACCTATCGATATGCCCCCATTACGTGAACGAGGAAGTGACATTGTCACGCTTGCCAAGCACTTCTTGACCACTTACGCCAAACAAGACAAAAAGAAATTCTCAACAATCGACAGCGAAGCTCAACATATCATCAAGCATTACGAATGGCCGGGTAATGTAAGGCAACTACAAAACATCATACGTAACATTGTGGTGCTTAATAACGACGAAAAAGTCACGGTGAGCCACCTACCCGCTCAACTTACTAAAAAGTCTAAAGTGACGAAAACAACGACGCCTGCGCATGTTGCTCAAGAGTCAGCAAACATTGCACCAATCACACCACCACCTGGTTATACTGAGGAACCTTCACCTTCTGCGGTCGAACCGTCGATTACCGCAGCGGAGCAGCCTAGTACACCGTCCTCTGCTGCTACCTCACCGTACTTTAACTCTGATGGAACCATTCGTCCTATGTGGCAAGTAGAGCGTGAAGCAATTCAAAACGCAATCGCGTACTGTGATGGCAACGTCCTCAACGCCGCTGTCATGCTGGAGTTAAGCCCATCTACGGTTTACCGAAAAAAACAAGCGTGGGAAGCGGATGAAATTAATCTCGAACAATCTTGATAAACCTGCCATTGGTGAAATTTGGATCTTGCTTGATAGCCGTCTATTCGGCGGCATTGAAAGTCACGTTATCGAGCTAGCTCGGGGATTAATCGCCTTTGGAAACAAAGCTCGAGTTGTGCTAACCACTGAGTATTCGCCAGCCGCTCAGATTGTACAGAAGGCAAAAGAAGCCGCGATCCCTGTGAGTTACTTAAACTATTTGTCTGGCGAGCCCAATAAAGCTTTAAAAATTAAACACCTAACAAGCGCCGTCGCCAATCACCAACCCTCAGTGGTTCACTCCCATGGTTATAAAGCGTCGATTTTGTCGCGCTGCGCCAAACTGCTCACCCGTACGTTTCCTCGTTTGATTTCAACTTATCATGCTGGTGAATCGTCCTCAGGAAAGCTATGGCTATACGATTGGCTTGATAGAGGCTCAGGCAGCCTATCTGACCATTGCTTTGCTGTCAGTCCAAGTATTCAGCGCAAAGTTTTTTGTTCTTCAGAACTGCTGAATAACTTTGTTTCGATTCCCAAAAGTCAACTCAACTATCAGGAGATCGCTTTTGTCGGCCGATTGAGTCAGGAAAAAGGCGCCGATCAATTTATTGAGGTAGCGAGGCTCTGTCCAACATTACAGTTTAGTGTGTACGGTGATGGCCCGGAAAAAGAGTCGCTTAATCAAACTGCCCCTTCAAATGTGACTTTCTTCGGCCATCAAACCGATATGGAAGGTGTTTGGGAAAATATCAGCGTACTTATCATCTCTTCTCGTTATGAGGGTCTTCCAATGGCGGCGCTTGAAGCCATGTCGAGAGGCATTGCCGTGATGAGCTTACGTGTAGGTCGTCTTCCAGATATTATCCAAACGGGTAAAAATGGTTTTATCGTCGAAGACATTCCCTCTCTTGCTAAATGTCTTCATGACTGGATGTCGATTGGTGAAGCGCAACAATCACTCATTCGCCAGAATGCTCGACAAACCATCATTGATGATTTCTCAGCGCAAAGTGTGATTCCCGTATTGCTACAAAAATATCAAATTGAAACGGATCACTAATCCATATTGGTTCTCAATATGAGAATGATGAGTTCCAAACATAAATATCATAGAAGATTCAATCACATAAACTAATGGCATATTTTGGCATCTCTATTGCAGCTCAGCAGTTAACGCAGATTAATGATGAGACAGAGGTGACTTATGACTACGCCAAAACGCATTCTATATGTTCATTATGGTGATAATTGGATTCGCGGCAGTGAAGTGGTGCTTCTGGATCTCATTTCAGGAATCGACCGCGATAAGTTTGAGCCATTCGTATGGTCCAACTGCCAACCATTAATCGATAAGTGCCAATCGCTCGGAATTGAAGCGGAACATTCAACCTTCAATTTGGTGGGTGGTTGGAGCGCTCCACGCTGGGATATTAGCGGGTGGAATAGCCTTATCAAACAAGGCTCAGCTTTGATCGAAAAGCACAGCATCGACTTGGTACACGTCAATAGCGGCGGCCCTTGTCAATGGATGTGTTTGGCTGCTCGCATGAATCATATACCACTTGTCACGCAACTTCATTGCCATTATACATTGCGCGATCGCTTCTCTCTCGGACTTCACCTCTCTCCAAAATTGATTTGCGTTAGCAAAGATGTTGGACGCGAAATTCTTCAGGACGGCTACCCGCAAAACCAACTTCATGTCGTACACAACGGCGTGTCACTTCAAGGCGTGGATACACCCATCGAAATTAAAGATCGCCTCGGAATCCCATCACAGGCCTTTACCTTTCTGTCGGTGGGTTCGCTGATTAAGCGCAAAGGGTTTGACCGCCTTATTCGGGCAATGCGCATGCACAACTACCACCACCACAACCCTCACCTTGTTATTGTTGGTGACGGCGAAGAAAGAGAAGCATTGCAACAGCTTGCCGCAGATCTTGGTATCCAAGAACGAGTGCACTTTGTCGGAGAGCAACACAATGCTGGAGCGTGGATGTGTGGTAATGCAGACGCTTTTATTAGCGGCGCCTATGAAGAGGCCTTTGGTCTCGTGCTCGGGGAAGCGGCTTTAGCTCAACTGCCTATCGTGGCTCCTAAAACGGGAGGCATTCCTGAGTTGTTCGAGCATAATCACTCTGCATTGCTGTACCAGAACAGTGGAATGGCGAGCCTGTTAAACGCGATTCAACAAGTCATGCAAGACGCGGCATTAAGAAACAAGCTGGCGGAAAACGCTTACCTACATGCTAGCCAGCACTTAACGACGACTGCATCTATCAACGCTATTGAACGTATTTACGAAGGTGAACTTAATAATAACGCCATTACACCAATGCCAATGACTCACTGCATGAAGCCTCTTTCACGCTGGTTGAGCATCAATTGAGGAGCCCGGTCATGAAACGTGTATTGATGTTCGACGCCATCCCAATGCAAGGTGGATCCAAAATCGCGAATGCAGAGCTCCTTAAGCAGTGCGATAAGCTGAACGTGATTGGTTATCTACTCACTACAAATCCAGAGCATTGGGCGTCACTGCTTAGTGATACACCGCGTGTGCAAGTTATAAAAATAAAACCATCACCATTTAACTCGACTCATGGCCTGACCTACTGGTTGATGAACGCTTACTACTTTCTCCAACTTCTCTACGCGTGCATGAAGCTGCCAAAAATAGATAGCTTTTTGGGCCTATCTTGCCCAAGTAATGATATGCCTTTGTACTTACTACGATTAATTAGCAAAAAGCCTGTGGTACAGATGGTTCATGGTCCTATTGGACGATCGAGATCTGCTGGCTACTGCTTAGTAAAAGCATCGGCAATTTACTACTTGGCAAACACCCGCGAATCAATGGTAGAAGCATTACAGGCCTACCTCAAAACAGAGAAGCCAGCCACCGAACGCTATTGGTGTGGTTTGAATACATCTACGTTTGTTAATGGATTATCGAAAGATCGCTGGCCAAAACAAGCGAATCCGATTTCAAGCCGCGTTTTCTGGGCAGCTAGCTTACTAAAATGGAAGAACATCGATCTTTTGCTTGATGCTTTAACACTTGATGAGTCGAAAAAGATCAAATCCACCGTGTGTTACATCAAACCTAACGTGGCAGGTGTGGAATATTCAACACCGGACTTCAACACACAAGGTGTTGAATGGCATGAGTGCCCAAACAACTTAGATGAATTGCGTTCACAGTGTGGTGTGTTTGTTTCCACCAGTATCAACGAACCTTTTGGGTTATCTATTTTGGAGGCTCTCGCTGCAGGTATGTGTGTCGTCATTCCACATGATGATAGTTATTGGGACCGCGTGTTAACTCACGGCCGAAATTGTATTAAATACACGCCTAACAATGTGGCTTCGCTACACAACGCAATTCGCCTTTTGAATGAATCGCCGTGGATGAAAGTAACGATGGGTATCGAAGCACTCAATGTTTCTCAACTATACACAGCCGAACGTTGTTATTTGCCAATCGCCCAGCACCTTGCTGCCGAAATTGCTACCAACAATGATTGCACACTCAAGACACCGCGAGACATCAAAGGATATGATCATGTCTAAAGCAATGACCAACATGACGCTATTTGCTATCGCCTTAGTGATCAATAAAAGCATCAGCCTAATCATGCTGCCTGTATTGCCCCACTTTCTCTCACCAGAGCAAATGGGCAAGCTTGAGCTTCTAACAACCTTTGGTGTTGTTACGACCTTGTTTGTCAGTTTCGCTTTGCATGAAGCGCTTTATCGATTCGTCGGCGTTGAAAAGGATCAAAATACGCGCACAAGCCTACTAAACCAGCTGTACTCACTTGCTTTACTCATCGCTGGCGTCGTCGCTCTTAGCTTGCTCACTATCATTTTAATCGCCCCCATTCCCGCGCCTTTTACGCGAGTCGAATTTGCTATTGTTATGTTTGCCATCGTTCTAGAGGGCAGTATTGCAATCGGCACTGCCTGGTTAAGAACACAAGACGACAAAGCAAGAACACTGCTTAACGTCATGGTCACTACCACCATTTTTCAGGTCATTTTTATCGTCGCGGCGCTGTCTGTTCATCCCCATGTTATTTCTGTTTTGTGGGGGGGCTTGTTGGCTGCTATTACTCAATTTGTTTGGCTGCACATCGTTAACCGTTACAATGTCACCCTTCCTAAGCTGACATTGGCAAAACAATACCTAAACTACTGCCTACCAATGATGATGGCTGGATTGGTTGCGTTCTGCCTCAATGGCGCTGAGCGCTGGTTCATTGGTGCCAACACTTCTCTTGCGACGTTAGGGATTTACGCGATAGCGGTAAAATTTGCAGTGGGCATGTGTATTTTAGTGCAGCCATTTGGCATGTGGTGGATGCCACGTCGATTTAATTACTTAGAAGGGCGCAAGAACACTGAAGCAGTGCGCATCACACACTTAGGTATGATTTACATTACAGGTTTGAGTGTAGTGGTCGGCACATTAGCAATGGTGATGATCACCTACTTACTGCCAGAAACCTATCATGAGGCGGTACTATTCAGCTTATTCTTGCTGCCTATCGCCATGTTAAAAGAATGGAGCGAACTCATTAATATTTCCATTTTGTACAAGCGTCGTACTCGCTGGCTACTGGGTATAAATGTCGTCTCTGCGTGCGTTGCGATTGCTTTGCTGTTTGGCTTATCTTCTCTGGGTATTTATGGGGGGTTCATTGCGCTTTATTACGCACAACTGTGTAAGCTGGGCCTGACTTATGTAGTAGGCCAGCAATGTATGGCGTTGCCTTTCCACCTAAGTCTGATGGTTTTATTACAGATTATATCCGGTGTGGCACTGTTCCTGCTTCACTCTTCACAATCAATAGGCATCGCCATCGCAATTTGCATTTTGACATGCAGTTTGCTGGCAGGGATAGCCACTCGCTACATGAGTAAAGAGACGCTAAATGCTCTCACTCGATACATAGTGAAAAGGCGTGGACAGGTGAAGAGATACTCGTTATGAATGAAACCAAGGTGAGAACAAAACAGTCCATCGCAGCACTGACGATTACAGTCTGTATCGGCCTGCTTTGGATTGTTATGCCTCATCCCATTTTGATTGTTGCGTTGTGTTTCGCACCACTCGCGTTACTGTTTGTTCTCAATCAAACGTTTTGGCTTGTCACACTGTTCGTTATTTTTTCATTCTTTCGTATTCACGAAGCCTTTCCTGTTATCTATAACTTCAAGATCCCATTACTGTTATCACTGGGGGCACTCGCCGCACTCGCCTTTCACCTTCTTATAAGCCGCCAGATTACAGCTTTTTGGCACCCTTCATTAAAGTGGCTGTGTATATTTTGGGGTCTGGTGATCATCGGAATAATATTCGCTTCCAGTCGTGATATCGCAATAACGGTGTTCAAAAATACCTATTGGAAAATCATCATTATGACGTTGGCCATCACCTGGCTTATTACTAAACCTTCACAGCTCGCTCAGATGTCAAAAGCAATTATTTTCGCCGGATTATTGATTGGCTTAGTGGCATTACAAAACGCTGCGAATGGCATTGATTTAGTCGAAGGAACGCGCGTGTCAATAGGACGATCCATAGGTTCAGTACTTGGCGATCCTAACGATTTGGCACTAGTGCTGATGTTTCCCCTTGCCTTTACTGTTAGTCAATTGATGGAGAAGCATTCCCCCAAGCATCTCAGACTCTTTGCCCTTATCACCTGTTTGGTTTTGTTCTTTGCGATCATTGAGACGCAGAGCCGCGGGGGGTTACTAGGTTCACTGTCTGTATTTGCCTACTTTGCTTTTAAACACATCAAAAGCAAAACATTAGTCTTGGTATTAGGCGCTATCGCAGCGATCGTACTCTACGCATTCGCTGGTATTTCAGGACGAGAATCGGGGGGAGCCGCTGAGGATGGTATAGATGCCTCTGCGATGGGGCGACTTTATGCGTGGGAAGCGGCATTTAAAATGGCGCTGCATCATCCGTTGACTGGCGTAGGTCTAGATAACTTCTATTTTAATTACTATTTCTACAGCCCACACTGGGATGGTATCAACCACGCCGTCCATAGCACTTGGTTTGGCGTGTTAGCAGAAACGGGTTTTGTCGGGCTCGCGGTGTTCATTACTTTAATTGTGTCATTGATCCGCACCTCTTTGCATTCCATCTCATTGTTGACACCAAAATCAGATTACACCCTCTCTGTTGGTGCAAACGCCGTGTTAAGTGGGCTTATCGGTACCATCGTATCAGGTACGTTTCTGACTCAAGGTTTCACTTGGCCAATTTACATTCTAGCGGCATTAACAGTTGTCGTTAGCCGAATTGTTCAAAGTGACTGTCAAAATGAGAAATCCTAGTTTCAAACATAAACAAAACCCATAACTCACTGTTTTAAAATGGCTAATTCCTTGGCACGCATTGTGATTACTCACTTAATTAGTAATCAAATAACCAAGACTCAAGGAGAGCCACATGACGGACATCGTAGTATTTGGAGAAGATTTTGGTGGGTTACCCTCTTCCACTCAGCATATTGTCAAGCAACTAGCAGCGAACCATCGAATCCTTTGGGTGAACTCCATTGGCCTTCGTCAACCTAAGCTGGATTCTAAAGACATACAGCGTGCGTTAAACAAACTCACTCGTGTATTTCATAACGTAGGCTCACACAAGCCAACATTGGACTCTGAAACAAACCCAAACATTCACATCATCAACTTGCTCACCATTCCTGCCCCTAGTTCTGCATTAGCAAGAAAAGTGGCCGCTAAGATGATGAAACACCAACTCAACAAACAATTACAAGCTCTTGGTTTTGATAAGCCTGTATTTTGGACGTCGCTCCCGACTGCTGCCGATCTTTGTGCAGAAATGAACCCACGTGGACTGATTTACTATTGTGGCGATGACTTTAGCGCTTTAGCTGGTGTTGACCACGACACGGTGGCCAAGCACGAACGTACTCTTGTTAATGCGGCCAGCGTTATCTTTACGGCAAGCGAAACACTCTCCACCAAATTTCCATCTGGTAAAACCGTCACTTTGCCTCACGGTGTCGACGTTAGTCTGTTTTCTGAGCCAGCACCTAAGGCTGAAGATTTTCCTAATAATGGTCGCAAAGTGCTGGGCTTTTATGGCAGTTTGTCTGAATGGTTAGACTACGACTTAATTGCCCAAGTCGCAGACCAAGCGCCTGACTGGGATCTCGTGTTCATCGGCCCTAACGAGTTCAGTGATAATCCACTTCCACAAAGATGCAACCTATACTACCTGGGCCCGAGAGCGCATCACACTCTGCCAAGCTACTCCCAACACTGGGATGCCAGTTGGTTGCCCTTTGTTGATAACGCTCAAATCAAGGCATGTAATCCGCTTAAACTTCTTGAGTACTTGGCAACAGGAACCCCTGTTATCAGCACACCGTTTCCTGCATTAATGCCCTACAAACATATGCTTCATGTGGTTCAAGATGTCGAAGACGTGCGTGCCAGTCTCGATCACCTCCTACCGCCACCGACAGATTCAAAGTCATTTGTTCAACAGCAAAGCTGGGAAGCAAGAGCCAACCAAGTTGATAAATTAGTGAGGGCGCTATGAACGATTTAAGAGAAAACCTCAGCGTACTGTTACATGGAGCTTGGAGACGTCGCTACATGATCGTTATTCCTATGCTTGTCTTGCCTGTGCTGGGTTTCATCGTAAGTAAACTGGTTCCGACGACTTATGTTGCTCATACCAGCATGCTTATTCAAGAGACAGCGAAAATGAACCCGTTCCTTCAAGACCTTGCCGTCTCAACAATGCTTAAAGACCGATTGAGCGCACTCAGTACTCTGCTAAAAAGCCGACACGTTTTGTATTCTGTCGCAAAAGAACAATCGCTGATCAATGACGAGATGAGTGCAAAAGAGCAAGAGTTCATCATAAAAGATCTTGCGTCGCGCCTGTCTGTTCAGCCACTCGGTAAAGACTTCATTCAAATTCAATTGCAAAGTGGTAAATCAGAAGGAATGGAGTCGATGCTGCTCTCTGTCAGAGAGCATTTTGTCGAACAGCTTTTGGCACCTGAGCGTTCTTCGATTAAAGATTCGAGCCATTTTTTGACTATCCATATCAACAAACGCAGGGAAGAACTAGACAAGGCAGAGCAAGCCTTTGCAGAATATAAAAATACTTACTCAGACGCGACGCCCGAAATGCAAGCTCAAAGCCTTACTCGCCTTGCTAGCCTCAAACAAACGCTAGCCGAAAAGGAAGCGGAGCTTGCTGGTGTTTCACGAAGTCTAGGCAGTTTGGATCAACAACTATCCAAAACGAACCCGGTTATCGGTAAACTGGAAGAGCAAATCATCGACATTCGTGGTGAACTTACCCTGCTTCGCGCTAAATACACAGAGGCGCATAGTTTGGTGCAAGGTAAGTTGCGAGAATTAAACCGGTTGGAGCAGGAACGCTCGGTACTCTTGAACTCTAAACAACCAGAACTAAACAGTGCTCAACTATGGGATATCGCGAGCAATACCACAGTAAACAGTCTTGGCGAAGCACAGCCTCTACTTGTCTCCCAACTACATCAATTACAAATGATGCGCGGACGTTTTGAAGCACTTACGGAAGAAACCAACAGCTTGCGAGACATGATCCAAGAATTAGAGCGAAATGCGCACCAATTTGGGAGCACAGCGACAGAAATCAACCGCTTAGCTCGTGACGTCGCAGTGAAGAGAGAAATGTATGATGAACTCGTCGAACGCTATGAGATGGCCCAACTAACGGGTTCTTTGGGAGAATTTGAAGAGAATAAGCGCGTAAAAATCATTGATGAACCGTTCACGCCAACGATTCCAACTAACTTACCTAGTTTTGTATTTGTCATTTTAGGATTTATTGGTGGCGCTGGTTTAGGCATTGGATTAGCGACGATACTAGAGTTAGCCGATAACTCTATCCGCTCTAAAAGAGCATTAGAAAAACACCTTGGTGTTCCTGTCATCACCACTTTACCTAACGTAGTGTACGGAAACTAACCGCCATAAGAACTCATTTACAAGCACTCGGTCGGCGAGTGCTTTTCTTTTACTACTGCCTTATACAGCCTCATAGCATGTCCACTAATATGAATCTCAAATTGAGAATAAACATAGAACCTCACACGAACTGAATCTAACTTATTGTTTTTAAATGCTTAATTTCTTGGCACGTTGTCTGCAATTCCTAAATAAACAAAGAACTCAACGAGGGTTTGAAAATGGAAGTCAGACAAAAGCACAATAACACTAAGCACAGCAAAAAAGTGATATTACACGTCGTGCAGCACTTAGCTCCTGGCGGCTTAGAAACGCTCGTACTAGAAATGCTTCGTTTTGCGCAGCCAAACCATTCCGTTTTTGTCGTAAGTTTAGAGGGAAGCAAAGCGCAAGCACTGCAATGCTGGCAAAAACTATTGCCCTACCAAGGCCAACTGCACTTTCTTAATAAAAGACCTGGATTCAGCGGGAAGACCATCGCTACACTGACTTCAATGATAAAAAGAATGCGACCAGACGTGGTCCACACTCACCATATCGGACCACTCTTATATGGTGGGATTGCGGCACGTTTAGCGCACGTACCTGTAGTGATTCATACCGAGCACGACGCATGGCACCTTAATAACAAAAAATCAGCTCGACTACAGTCCCTTTTGCTAACGATGATTCGCCCGCAAGTAGTTGCCGATGCTAACTTTGTCGCCCATCAAATACAGACTAAGTTAAAGTATCGCAAAGTTTGTACTATCCATAACGGGATTGACTGTCAGAAGTTTAAAAGCGGTGACCAAACGGCAACAAGACACTTGTTTGAACTTCCAACCGACAAAATCGTGATTGGCGTTGCCGGGCGTCTAGAAGCAGTTAAAGGCCATAAAGTGCTTATCGAAGCATTCTCTCATCTTACGCCAAACACACACCTAGCCATTGCTGGAGATGGTTCTCAGCGAGCTCAATTGGAAGCACAAGTTAGAACGTTAAAACTTGAAGATCGAGTAACCTTTTTAGGCTTGGTCGACGATATGCCCAGCTTTTACCAAAGCCTAGACTTGTTTTGCTTACCATCACTTCAGGAGGGCTTTCCTCTCTCAACCCTCGAGGCTCAAGCATGTGACATTCCTTGCGTCGCAACGGATGTTGGCGGCGTGAAAGAGACGCTCTGTCCGAACAACAGCACACTGGTTGAAGCAAATCGCGTGTTTTCGTTGGCAGAAGCGTTATCACAACAACTGGAATCATCACACCGTTCTCCTCGAACTTTTATTCTCAAACACTTTGATATCAGAGACATGGTGAGTCGCTACTCACGTTTGGCCAAGGAGGCTAGCTATGAATGATTTACTTTGGATTATAGGGTTTGGTTTATCCGCATTTTTGATTGTCTATCATCACGTTGGGTACCCACTGCTCCTTAAATGGCTTCCTTTAAAACGGCAAGCCGAAACCAAAGCACCATTTGTAGAGCGAGCTTACAAAGCCTCCAAAACAGATAACCAGCTACCCTCTATTACTGTCATCGTGCCCGCCTACAATGAAGAACAATGGATAGCAGAGAAGATCCGTAACCTTGCGAGCCTAGATTACCCGAGGGATAAATTAAGGGTAGTGATCGCATGTGATGGCTGCACAGATAACACAGCCGAGATTGCTCAAGCGACAATTCAAGAAGCAATCTGCTCTGATACTCTGTTCATTATTAATGATCACCAAGTCAATCGCGGTAAAGTTGCCCTACTCAACGAAGAAATGCGTCATGTTAGCTCGGACATTACCGCACTGAGTGACACGTCGGCATTGATTTCTTGCGATTCTCTGTTGCTAGCTAGTCAGCATTATCAAAATGAGAACGTTGGAGTGGTTAACGCAACATATCAAATAATGAGTACTGATAACCAAGGTGAAGCGGCGTATTGGCGATACCAGTCTCGAGTAAAGCATCAAGAATCCTTGTTAGGTTCAACGATTGGTTCCCACGGTGCATTTTACACTTTCAGAACTCACTTATTTGAACCACTGGAAGTCAGCACCATTAATGACGACTTTATTCTCCCTATGAGAATCGTTTTGCGAGGCTATAGCGCTATTTACGAGCCAAACATGCTGGCTCTTGAACTAGAACAGAGCTCAGACAACGCAGATTTCAAGCGGCGCCTAAGAATTTCAGCGGGTAACATGCAGCAGCTCATGCAATTAAAGCAATTACTGCTACCTCGTTATCGTGGCACTGCCTTTGCATTTCTATCGGGAAAGGTTCTGCGCTTAGCAACACCCTATTTGATGATTGTTTGCTTTATTTGCTCACTACTACTGGCACACAATCCGCTGTTTCAAGTAATGCTGTTCGCTCAAGTTGGCATTTATAGCATCGCGCTTATCACTTACTTGATGCCAGCACTTAACACAATTAAACCTTTTAAGCTGATTAGCTACATCGTCATTGGTCATCTCGCCAACTTTATCGGCGGTATGAAGTATTTGCTCGGAATGGAAAATGGACGTTGGAAACGCGTCAACCAATAAGGAAAGCATCATGAAAAACTCACGCTACGATTCAAATGTATGCCACGCAAAAAGAACGTTTGATGTACTGGTTGCAATGCTTATTTTGGTCGTCACTGCACCACTATTCCCATTTATCGCGCTAGCGATCAAAACCACATCGAAAGGCCCTGTGATTTATCGCCAATTGCGAGTAGGACGCTGCACACCAGAAAAAATGGATCTTTTTCAAATCATGAAGTTTCGCACCATGTATATTGATGCAGAGCAACGCTCTGGCGCAGTATGGGCAACTCAAAATGATCCCCGCATCACGCCAGTAGGACGCTTTTTACGCAAAACGCGTTTAGATGAACTACCTCAACTGTTTAATGTGTTGAGAGGTGAAATGTCGATGATTGGGCCGCGCCCAGAACGCCCAGCTTTCTACCAGAAATTGGAAGATGAAATCCCCTATTTTGTAGAGCGCACATATGGCGTGTTACCAGGTATCACAGGCTTAGCTCAGGTTAACCAAGGCTATGATGCATGCATTGAAGATGTAAGACGCAAAGTTGGGTTTGACCACAGTTACGCACTAAGCTTAGGTTCGTTTTACTCTTGGATTTCAATGGACCTTTCAATCATGAGCAAAACATTCGTTGTGATGATTGACGGACGAGGTCAATAGCTTCCGGTTCTGGTAACAGTCACTCTTGCCACTGGCGGCGCATCTTTTCTATCGTCGCTGGTGGCACGTCATGAATGCTTTGATACGCTCCGTGACACACTTTAATTTCCACCTCGATGTGCTTCTTCATGCAGTAGTCCATGTAACGCTTCATCTCCCAATGTCGAACAAACGTATTGCTCACAATCACGACTTTCCCTTTGTTCAACCACTTTCTAGTTTGCTGAAAACACCACTCATGCGCTTGAGGTAATTGAACCGGTTCAAAGTGATAATCACCTTCATCATTTTCAAAATACATGTCAGCTTCAAAATGCTTAGCACCAAGCTCTATTGCCAGTTGTTTTGCTAAGGTTGTTTTACCTGAACCCGGAAGTCCACGAATAAGAATGAGTTTAGCCAGTGACATAATGCAGTTTAATGAGGTGGAAATAAGCCTAAACTGTAACGAAATTATTGGAAAAGAAAAGTAGAAATAAAAAATGCCGAGCACATAAGGCTCGGCATTTAAACTCAATCATGGATCGCGTTGTATTTATTTGTAAGCTGGCAGTTCAGTTCTTAACCCTTTCACCAAACTGACACACATCAACAGCAGAACAAAAGTAAACGGTAATCCTGTTGCAACAACGCCTGATTGCAATGCTTGCAGGGCTTCTTTACCACCAACCCAAAGCATTACGGCTGCAATTGCACCTTCAATACACGCCCAGAAAATGCGTTGCGGTACTGGTGCATCAATCTTACCACCGGCGGTAATACTATCGATAACCAGCGAGCCAGAGTCTGACGATGTAATAAAGAATACCAGAATCAGCACGATAGAAAGCATTGAAATCACTGAGCTATACGGAAGCGCATCGTAAACATGGAACAGAGTCAATGAAATATCAGTTAGGCCATTTGCACCTAGCTCACCAACTTTATTCACCACTTGGTCAAGCGCGATACCACCAAACACAGACATCCAAATCAAAGTAACAACTGTAGGAATAACGATGACTGCGAATAAGAATTCTCGAACCGTACGACCTTTAGACACACGCGCGATAAACATACCAACAAACGGTGACCAAGATACCCACCAAGCCCAGTAGAATACCGTCCAGCCGTGCATCCAAGTTTCATCTTCACGACCGTGAGGGTTACTCAATGGAATAATATTTTCAATGTAAGCCATTGTTGTGTCGCGTAGCGAGCTCCACGCCGTATCAAACGTGATGAAGGTAATGAAAATAAGCAGCGCAAACGCAACCACCATATTGACGTTACTCAGTAGCTTAACACCACCATCAATGCCACGAATCACTGATAACACCGCGATAAAGGTAACGAAGGTGATCACAATCATTTGTGTACCAATGCCGCCTTCTAGACCAAAGACATGGTTAATACCACTGGTCGCCTGCTGAGCACCTAGACCTAGCGACGTTGCAAGACCAAATAGCGTCGACAAAACGGCAAGGATATCAATAACGTGACCTAACCAACCCCATGCACGGTCACCAAAAATTGGATAGAACGCCGCGCGCAATGAAAGTGGTAAACCTTTGTTAAAGGCAAAAAACGCTAATGCTAGTGCAACGAGTGCGTAAATACTCCAACCATGCACACCCCAGTGGAACATAGTGGCACCCATCGCAAGGGATTTTGCTTCTTCGGTGTATGGTACTGCGTTAAGTGGCATTCCCCACCAATCAGTGAAATACGCGGTCGGCTCAGCCACACTCCAGAACAGAAGACCAATACCCATACCCGCGGCGAAAAGCATCGACAACCAAGAAACGGTTGAGTGATCCGGCGTTGCTTCTTTGCCACCTAAGCGGATTTTACCTAGCGGAGAAAAAAGAAGAGCAACGGCGAACAATAAGAAGAAGTTTGTCGACCACATAAAAAACGCATCAAACTGTTCGATAATTCCGTTTTTTAGACCGTTTAATACGTCACGAGCAGTGGTTGGCTCAACAAGAAGAAGTGAAATCAGACAGAAAACAACGAGCCCCGCACTAATGCCAAAAACCGGGTTATGTATATCGAATCCCCACTTTTGAACGTTATCCTGTCCAACCTGATAATCGGTTGTATCAATACTATATTTTTTAAATGCATTATCCATAAATACAAATTTAACGTGAATTTGAAACGCCCCTCAGGTGAGAAGAACTCCAATACCGCCCTCCATTAATTTGAACTCTAAAGTTTTAAAGCGGGACAAATTTTAGCAGCAATCACATATTTTTGCAAAAAGTCGTGATTTATTGCATTTTAAGCTCAATTCGAGACAGATGAAGGGAAAATGATATCAACACAAAAATTATGAGGTCTAACGATTGATTTTGTCGTAGGTTGTAGACTAGAAAAGACACAAGAAAGACTTAAGTTCATAGCCAGTCACAGCGCAAATAGAGAAGACCTGCGCTGATTTGGTTTCACAATTAACGACGAAACCAAATCAGCAAACCTTTCATCCAGCGAGCGTTATAAGAAATGGAAGGTGATGTTCCCTGTTACGCTGCTAACGGTATCGCTATCGCCTTCAATATCCACGCCAAACGCTTGATAACTCGCGCCCACAGACACATTGTCAAGCAAGAAGTATTCGGCACCAACACCATACATGTAAGAGACGCCATCATCTTTGTCTAAGTTTCTCAGTCCGCCGTCATAATCAACGTTGAATGCATTGATGCCGCCTTTTGCGTAAACGTGTAACGGGCCGAAGTCGATACTAGGTTTCGCCGCTAAATAGAATGAATCAAAATCAGCACTACCCCTGCTGCCACTCAAAGATAAATCCACTTTGCCGTGGTTAAAGTAGCCTGCTTCAATGCCAATGAATGGCAAAATACCAGTACCGACATGAATACCATAAGTTGTATCATTTTCGCTGTCGATATCGGACTGACCAATTTGACCACCAGCGTAAATCCAAGAGTCAGCCATTGCTGACGTTGAGCACAACGTTAGAGCGAATAACGAGAGTGTTTTTTTCATACTATCCCTTCCTGATCGATTCCTAAGCGAAACATTACGCAAATATGCGCATTTAATCGCCACTATATATTGGAAAGCATAGGCATTTTAAGACTCTAAAAGTGAACAATTTATGTTCAACTTTTGTTTTGTGACTTCCAGACAAAAAAACACCGACATAAAGCCGGTGTGTTTCATATGGTGTTAGAAAGCTTGACGCTTATAGGAAATGTAGTGTTGCGTTAACAGAGAACGTGCTGATATCGTCTTTACCAGCAGTGTAGTTCATGTAGCTAGCACCAACAGACATTGGGCCAAAAATGAAGTACTCAGCACCCACACCGTACATTAGGTCCAAATCGTCATCGTCTTTGCCGCCTTTCACTTTTTTGTCCCACTGATGGAAACCACCTTTTGCGTACACGTGTAGCGGACCGAAGTCGATACTTGGCTTAAGTGCTGCGTAGTAAGAAGTTAGCTTAGTGTCCTGACCATTTACGTTGAACTCACCGTGTTGTGTTACACCAGCTTCAACACCAATGATAGGTAGAATGCCTGTACCAACGTGAACAGAGTATGATGTGTCCGTCTCACCTTTGTAGTCAGACTGACCTACTGTTGCACCACCGTAAATCCAAGAATCCGCCATTGCCGCAGAAGATGCGCCAAGTAGCGCCACTGCTAATAGAGTTTTTTTCATCATCTACCTTTACTCTTTATTATTCCCACGTCTGCATAACTCAGTCGTTGGTACTACAAATAAAGGGAGGCGAACTATTGCCTCCCAGAACTAAAAAATAATGCTTATTGAGTTACTAGCAATTAGTGTACCAGCAACTTCTTAAGCGATAATTACAAATCTGACACTATTTTACTGGTTGATTAGCAAGCATCAATTGCGTTTTTGACTCGTTTATCAGAAACAGGATAAGGAGTGCCTAATTGTTGAGCAAAATAACTCACGCGAAGCTCTTCAATCATCCAACGCACTTCTTTTACATTTTCAGGAATGGCCACACCTTTCGGGATCTTGTTCAGCAACTCTTTATAGTCTTGAGTCACAGATTCAATCTTCAGCATATGTAAACGATCTTTGTTTGGATCGATTGGCAACTTCTCCATACGACGCTCTATCGCGCGCATGTAGCGAAGAATATCCGGCAAGCGTTTCCAGCCACATTCCGTTGCAAAGCCTTTGAAGATCAAGCCTTCAATTTGTGCTTTGATATCGGACAGAGCAAACGCCATTGTGAAGTCGATCTTGCCTTTTAGCTTCTTATTGATGCTAAACGCCGTGGTCAGAATAGTCTCAACCTGTTGAGCAATCTCTACAACGGTGTCACCCAATTCAGCACGAACGTGTTCTTTCAACGCTTCGAACTTCTCTGGCTCCCAAACTAAACCACCCTGCTCTTCAATAAGCTTATCGACACCACAGGCAATGCAGTCATCTATCAGATCAAGCACTTTGCCGTATGGATTAAAGTACAGACCCAGCTTCGATTTGTTCGGTAAGTTGGCGTGCAAATATTTAATTGGCGACGGTACGTTCAATAAAATTAGGCGGCGCTGGCCAGCACGCATTGCGGTGATCTGCTCAAATTCGGTTTCGTAGAGTTTGATTTCAACGCTGTCTTTGGTATCAACAAGCGCCGGATACGCTTTTACATCGTAGCCGCCACGTTTTTGTTGATACACTTTCGGCAATTCTCCAAAACTCCACGTATGCAGACCTTGCTGTTCGATATCGTCATCCGCCACTTTGGAAAGCGTTTCTTGAACTTTGTCTTTCAAACTTTCTTTCAGTTCATGAAGGTCTTTGTTTTCCTTCAGTTTACGATTTCGGTGATCAACCGCACGAAACGTGACTTTCAAGTGCTCAGGTACTTGTTCCAAGTTCCAGTCTTCACGCAGCACTTCTACGCCCGTCATGCGTCGCAACTCTTTCTCCAATGAATCTAACAGCGGCGCTTCCATTGGCGTAACGCGCGCTAAGAATGCATCGGCATAGTTCGGCGCAGGCACAAAGTTCTTACGAATTGTCTTTGGCAACGATTTAATCAAGCTAACCACAAGCTCATGGCGTAAACCTGGGATCTGCCAGTCAAAGCCCGCTGGTTCAACTTGGTTTAAAATCGGCAACGGCAAATGCACTGTGACACCGTCACTATCATCGCCTGGTTCAAATTGGTAACTCAATTTGAGCTTCAAACCATTTTGATGCCAGAAGTTCGGGTAATCCAAATCGTTCACATGGCTAGCATCACCCTTGAACAGCATCTCTTTTTCAAAGTTCAGCAGTTCCGGATTTTCTTTAGATGCCTTTTTCCACCACGTATCGAAATGCTTACCAGACACCACTTCGGTGCCAACGCGTTGGTCATAGAAATCAAACAGCTCATCATCATCCACTAAGATGTCTCGACGACGAGATTTATGCTCAAGCTCTTCCACTTCTTGCAGAAGCTTACGGTTTTGCTTAAAGAACGCGTGTTTGGTTTCCCATTCACCCTCAACCAATGCACTACGAATGAAGATTTCGCGACTTACGGTCGAATCGATACTGCCGTAGTTGACCAAGCGTTTCGGTACAATTGGTACGCCGTAAAGCATGACTTTCTCGTGCGCCATCACCGCCGCACGTTTCTTCGACCAATGTGGTTCGCTGTAACTGCGTTTAATAAGGTGTTTAGCTAACGGCTCAATCCATTCTGGTTGAATCTTTGCGATGATACGGCCCCAAAGTTTCGAGGTTTCCACCAACTCGGCTGACATTATCCACTTAGGTTGTTTCTTAAATAGACCCGATGCAGGGAAGATATGGAAACGAGCATTGCGCGCGCCTTGATATTCATTCTTTTCTTGGTCTTTCATACCGATGTGCGACAGCAAACCAACCAAGATCGCACTGTGTACACCATGGTAAGAAGCAGGCTCATCGTTAAGTTTGAATTCCATTTCACGCATCGACTGATGAATTTGGAAGTAAACGTCTTGCCACTCGCGAACGCGCAAGTAGTTCAAATAGTCTTGCTTACACTGTTTGCGGAACTGATTGCTAGACAGGGCTTTTTGCTGCTTTTGGATGTATTCCCACAAATTCACAAATGTCAGGAAGTCCGATTCTTCATGGAAGAAACGACGATGCTTATCGTCTGACGATTGTTGTTTATCTGAAGGACGTTCGCGTGGATCTTGAATCGACAAGGCCGCTGCAATGATCATCACTTCTTTAAGCGCACCATATTTTGGCGCTTCCAATACCATACGCGCCAAGCGCGGATCGATTGGCAAACGCGCTAATTGGCGACCAATGGAAGTCAGGCGCTTTTTCGGGTCTTTTACCTCAGAGTTAATCGCACCAAGCTCTTCCAGCAAACGCACGCCGTCTTGGATGTTACGTTTATCCGGTGCTTCCACAAACGGAAACGCTTGAATATCACCCAAACCAAGTGCCGTCATTTGCAAGATAACCGACGCTAGATTGGTACGCAGGATTTCAGGATCAGTAAACTCTGGGCGTGACTCAAAATCTTCCTCTGAGTACAGACGAATACAGATACCCTCTTCCACACGACCACAACGACCTTTACGCTGGTTCGCACTCGCCTGAGAAACTGGCTCGATTGGAAGACGCTGAACCTTAGTACGGTAACTGTATCGACTGATACGCGCCGTGCCCGGGTCGATAACATATTTAATACCCGGAACGGTTAGCGAGGTTTCTGCTACGTTGGTTGCCAGTACAATTCGGCGACCAGTGTGAGGTTGGAAAATCTTATTCTGCTCACCTGCCGACAAACGCGCGTAAAGCGGCACAATTTCCGTGCTCTTCAGATTACGTTTGGACAATGCATCTGCGGTATCACGGATTTCACGTTCACCGTTCATGAAAATCAGGATGTCACCTAAACCTTCATCGCACAGTTCATCTACCGCTTCGAAGATGCCTTCAAGCTGGTCACGATCATTGTCGTCATCACCGCTTAGTGGGCGGTAACGTGTTTCTACTGGGTAAGTACGACCCGATACTTCAATGATTGGTGCATTGTTGAAGTGTTTTGAGAAGCGTTCTGGGTCGATGGTTGCCGACGTGATGATCACTTTCAAATCAGGACGACGTGGCAGCAACTCTTTCAAGTAACCCAAGATGAAATCGATGTTGAGGCTGCGCTCGTGCGCTTCATCGATAATGATGGTGTCGTATTGATTCAAGAAACGGTCATGCTGAATTTCAGCCAACAAGATACCGTCCGTCATCAATTTGATTTGGGTATTTTCAGAGATCTGATCGTTGAATCGAACCTTGTAACCAACAAACTCACCAAGCTTGGTTTCCATCTCTTCGGCAATACGGTTAGCAACCGAACGCGCTGCAAGACGACGAGGCTGAGTATGACCAATCATGCCAAATTTACCGCGACCAAGCTCAGCACAGATTTTTGGTAGCTGAGTGGTTTTACCAGAACCGGTTTCACCCGCGACGATAACCACTTGGTTTTCTTCGATCGCTTTCGCAATATCGTCGCGTTTTTGGCTTACAGGCAGGATTTCTGGGTATTCAATCGTTGGTTTGTAGTTGCTGCGCTGCTCTGCAACCATCATGGATTTTGCGATGTCTAATGCGATTTCGTCGAACACAGCATTACGCGCTGCGTCCTTCTTAATTTTGCTTGCACCAGAAATACGTTTACTCAAGCGGAAACGGTCGCGCATCATGCACTGATTCAGCGCTTTACGCAGAGATGCCGCGCTATTCACTTGAGCCTGAGGTGTTTGAGCTTGTTTCGCTGTCGCTTTTTGCGCACCATTTGACGGTGTCGCTTGCTCTTCAGCTAGATTCTTTTTTGGGGGCTGTGACGAAGTCAAAGCGTTTCCTATTCTTTTCATTACAAAAACTGCGCGGATTGTATCACACAAGATCTGTAACAAGATAACCGAAAGCTCATTCAATTTTTTCGAACATGTTCAGCGAATCGCTAGGCTTTTGAACTCACTTACGTTGCTTATAATGGCTCCCATAATCGAAAGCACTTATTTAAGGAATAACCATTATGTCTCGTGTACTAGCTCTAAAATCAAGCATCCTTGGCGATTACTCTCAATCAAACAAATTGGTTGAAGACTTCATCAAAAATGTAGACCAAGACAAGCTTACTGTTCGTGATTTGGCTGCAAACCCGCTACCTGTTTTGGACTTCGCCGTTGCGACTGCACTGCGCGCTACGGAAGATCTTTCACAAGAACAGCAAACGGTGGTCGACTTGTCTGACACCCTTATTGAAGAAGTAAAGGCCGCAGACACTTTGGTTATTGCCGCTCCAATGTACAACTTCACCATCCCGACTCAGCTTAAAAACTGGATTGATTTGATTGCTCGTGCAGGCGTGACATTCAAATACACAGAAAACGGCGTTCAAGGTTTGATTGAAGGTAAAAAGGCGATTGTAGTAACGACTCGTGGTGGTATTCATAAAGATTCACCAACTGACAACGTTACGCCGTACCTACGCACTGTACTGGGTTTTGTAGGAATCACTGATGTGGAATTTGTTTACGCAGAAGCGCTAAACATGGGTGAAGATGCAGCTGCAAAAGGCATTTCAGAAGCGCAAAGCCAACTTGCAACAATGGCGTAAGTTAGAATAAACTAGAATACAAAAGGGATTGGTTCGCGCCAATCCCTTTTTAGATCAAGATGCCTTGATCGTGTTTATAGGGTCGCTTACATCGTCAAAAACGATTCACTTTCTCCAAGTTACGTATTGCATCGAGGTAGACTTTTTCTAAAGACCGCTCAGCTTCGCATATCATGTTCTCGATCATCGCATTAAACGCGACATCGCTACGCACTTCTATATTGTCTCCCGCCTTAACGTCAAGAGAGTTGACGTACAACACCAACCATTCATCGCCCTCCAAGTGCCCTTCTCCGTGAATGGCAAAAAAGCGTTTGGCAAATTCAGCGTTGGTACAATTTATCGCTTCAATTTGAAGATTGAATGAGGAGTCGATACTCATGGTGCTTATGCCATCCGATTCATCAGATGCATCACAAACAGCCTTAACTCTGGCACGATATACGAAATTTCTCGTTGAAAGCAGCATAGTATTATTCATCATTACTCATAATGGGCGATAAATAAGTCAGTTGCAAATCCGACCTATATACATCTCGCGATGCGCTAAAACTCGAACTGGAAATAAATAGTATTGTAGTTGCTCCCACCTTTAATTCGCCCAAACTGGGAAGCGCTTTCAAAAATCGCCGAGCGGTGATGCAATGAATAGCCCACCCACATATTGTTCCAGCTCTTTTGGTTGAAGAGATCGCCTACATTGACATCAAACGAGAAATCTAGGTAGTTGAGCAACTTGCTTGGTGTATAACCCTTGTCTTCCATTTCTGTGCCTTCAATATAGGTAATGCTATCAATGTATGACACACCTTCCGCTACACCAAATCGCCAAGTCGTAGGCCAATTAACCGTATAATAAGCCTTAATCGCCATGACGTATTCTGTGCTCGCAGACTGAACACTGGACGACCAGTGATGAACCAACCCTGGCGTTAAATAAATATCAAGAGGAAAACCAAACAGCTCATCCGTTAATGGATGCCCATAAAACAATGAAGTAAGTTGATTGTCGTATGGGTCTTTTTCTCTCTCAAAGCTAAATATTTCACCGATGTTCGAAGGCGTCGCCCAACCATGCGCAATACGTAGATATGCTTTATTGCTCAGTGTCGGTTTCGGAACTTTGCTTTTATCGTTGAAAAAGCCAAAACCGACAAACACTTCTCCCTGATATCGATCTTCTACAAGCTGACTGTTGTAGGCGTTATCATCTAAGCGAGTAACACTCGTCTCACCCAGTAAATACAAATTTGAAGTTACATGGTAACGCGCTTTAATACCAAGATTGGTGTCAAGTCCAGCTCCAATTCTCTCGCCAGTAATATCCTTAAAGGAATAGTATTCACTATTGAAATCAGCGTCTTTGTATCGAATCGTAATCGATGGCTCTAATTCCCAATCCCCAAATACATAATTGGCAGCAAGGCGGTAATTAGAGTGAAACTGGAGTTCGTCGTCCGTCATCAGCTCTACTTCTGCGCGCCAATTGTCGTTAATGCTATAACGCACTTGCCCACCGAAATCGACTCTGTCCCCTTCATTAGCATTTTGTAGCGACATGGGAATATCGACAAATCTCAATCGCATGAGTGCGCTCGCGCGCCAGTCGGAATCACTCTCGTTATACAAAAAAGCGCCACCTTCAATGCCATTGATATACACATGTTCGTTTTCAAAGAACATCATTGGTACAAATGTACTCACCGTAGAGTCATTATCGGCGGTATAAAACGGAATCGATGCTGTGCGATACATCGCAGCAATCCCCCACGTTTGTTCTTCTGCACCATGCGCAGAAGAAACTGCCGCAGCTAAAGGTAAAGCGAGTGTTGTTAGAATTAATCTCTTCATGAGTTCGAAAAATGTTGGTTGAGAAGCAGGCAAACATCAATGATTTGCCATTAAAAGCTTATGTTCTGCTGATGATAGCCGTTACAATGGCAAATGTTGTCATCCTCGTGACAGTTTGAGTCCCAAGATCATATTAATATTGCACGACTAGGTGAGCTTGTTTGCGAATATTTTACCATTACAACAAGCGCTTAAACTCTAGCTTAGTTCTAAATCAAACATAATGAAGTAAAAAGTGAAAGCATCAGAACTCATCTCTACCTTGAATCATTTACCCGCAGACACAGACATTGTGATGGGAGAAGCATGGCTGCCAGAGAGGTTGATAGGGACTCAACTCGATGGTGACATGTTGTTTTTGCACTTTGATAATGCACCAGAAGATGGTCAAGGTGACGAAGAAGGGCGTGGCTTCGTCGAACACGAAATCGACCTAATTAGAACTCGGCTTCAGCAAATTTTGGATGAAGACAGTGATAACGCGTCAAAAGCCGATGCGATGCTTGGTTTGTTCCTTATGGGACATGAACTTAGTAGCTCGCAAGTTATCGAAATATTAGAAGAAGAAGCCGACACATAAGGAGCCGTTTTGCCAGCATTGATGAACACGACTGAAATTTCTTCACTTCCTCTTGTCGTTGCAGGTCCGATCCTACGTAAAGTGACCGCAACTGAAATCAATATTTGGCTAGTCACCACCCAACGCTTGGAGGGTATGGTGCAAATTACGGATGAAAATGCCTCCATCCTTTATCAAGCCCCTTTAAGTGAACAAAAAGAACAGCTTCAAATCGGCCTCAATGCGTGGTGTTGCTTACTTAAATTAGAAGGCGAGTTTCCAACCCATCAAGCGTTACGCTATCAAATAAAAACGCAATATGGCTTAGTGACGGAACTGCTCCCTCACCTGACTTATGAGCGAGATAATACGCCAAACTTGGGTATTGAGTTCCTCGTTAGTGAAAAAGCGGATTATCTCTTACATGGCTCTTGCCGTAATCCCCATCACTTCAGTGATGATACATTGGTCGCTGCGGATCATAAAATCGCGTCTCAATCCATTGAAGAAAGACCAGATATGCTCATCATGAGTGGTGATCAAATCTATGCAGACCATGTTGCAGGCCCCACTCTCGATGCCATTGAGCAAGTCATAGCTTTATTGGGTTTGCCAGGCGAAGAATTCGATCAAGCTCCGATAAAAAATACCAATGACCTCTACCAACACCCTGCTTGCTATTATGGTCGAGATAAATTGTTGCCTCATTATGTGAGTGATGACAGTTTACTAAGTAAGTTTTTTCCACACCGAGGGACACCAATATTCAGCGCCAAAGAGTGTGAGAATCACCTAATAAGCTTTGCTGAGTGCTTTGCAATGTACTTATTGGTTTGGTCTCCGACCTTGTGGAAGCTTGTTCGAACGGATCGTTTATTAGAAAACGAATTTACTGTCGGCGGAGAAGTTCTTGAACCGAAATGGCAGCAGCAATGGCGCGAAGAAAAAAAACAAATTGATAAATTCGTCGCAGGTCTGGACAAGGTTCAACGCTTACTCGCTCACATTCCAACCTATATGATCTTTGATGATCACGATGTCACCGACGATTGGAATCTCACCATAGGCTGGGAACAAGCCGCATACAGCAACACGTTTGCAAAACGCATTATCGGTAATAGCTTGATTGCTTACTGGCTTTGCCAAGGTTGGGGAAATGCGCCAGAAAAATTCAATGATGAATTTATGAGCCTCGCTCAACGCTTTATCGATGAGCGAACCTCGCAAACCCAAGATGCATTTATTCAATATTTATATCGCTTTGAGAATTGGCACTACACCATTCCTACGACACCAAAAGTTGTCGTGCTAGATACACGAACCAGACGCTGGCGTTCTGAGTCTAAAATGAACAAACCTTCTGGCTTAATGGACTGGGAAGCGATGATTGAGTTCCACCAAGAACTCGTGCACCAAGACAAAGTTGTTATTGTTTCTGCCGCGCCAATGTTTGGTGTGAAATTTATCGAAGCACTACAACGTGTGGTGACCATGCTTGGTAAACCATTGATGGTTGATGCTGAAAACTGGATGGCTCACCCCGGAAGTGCGAATACTCTTATTAGTATTTTCACACACACAAAGACACCAACTAACTTTGTTATTCTCTCTGGCGACGTACACTACTCTTTTGCATACGATATTAAGCTCCGCTATCGAAAAAACAGTCCGAATATCTATCAAATCACCTGTAGTGGAATTAAAAATCAGTTCCCTACACAACTGCTCAATATTTGTGATGGCCTAGATAGACTGCTATACAGCCCTCGCTCACCTTTAAACTGGTTCACAAAACGTAAACGACTCAAGATTTACAAACGCGCACCAAGTACGCACAACTTTTATCGCTTGGTTAACCATAGTGCCATTGGTGAGCTACGTCTTGATGATGAAGGCAAACCAAGTCAAATTAGTATTCTGACGAGTGATGGTGACGAAGTTCATTTTCCACCGACACGTGCTGAAAGCTGAGTATCAATCCCAAAATGACTTGCCCTTTGTAAGAGGCAAGTCACCTTGAACTAACTCAGGAGTTTAGGTTTTTTGGGGAGAAAGTGGCCGTTCTTAAATGTCAACGGCGTGCTAAATTTGGTATCGCACCTTGAGATCTTCCGTATTTATTACCATGTTAACCAAATAAACAATAGCTCGGTGTTCATTATGTTTAATTCTCTCACATCATTATTTAAACAACTCATTGATGGCTCTGATTTAAGCCAAACCAACACACTTTCCCCTAACATGGCTATCGCGTGTTTGCTTTGTGAAGTTTCTGGCGCAGACCATAGTGTCGATGATAGAGAACAAGAAACAAAGCGCTCTTTATTGATGAAACTGCTTTCGTTAAATGAAGAAGAATCAAATACTTTGTTAGAGCAAGCGCAACAGAAAATAAAAGATTCCGCTTCGCTGTACGACTTTACCTCTCAACTAAGAGAACTGACTCAAGAAACTCGTTACAACTTAATCAAAAGCATGTGGGAAGTCGCTTACGCAGACGGCGAAATTGACCCGCTAGAAGACGCGGTGATCCGTAAAACAGCAGAGCTACTCTATGTTGATCACAGCGAGTTCATTCGAGCGAAGTTACAGTCTCAGTAAAGTGACGAGATGAGTATATAAGTCGCTGGCTAACTCTAAGCTACCCCTAGAATGACAACAGATATCGCTTCTGTAGCCATAAAAAAACGCGCACTCTGCGCGTTTTTCAATAAGCCAACGACATTGTTATTAAAATACTGGTCAAGGTATGTGTTTAGCTCTTTCCACACTAAACAGACTACATGACAAAACAACAATGGTTGGATGATTATTTAATTACAAGCTAGCTAAGTTCGAATAACTAAAACATGGTCAAAGCAAGCTTAGCTAAGTTGTATGCATCTACATAGCCAGAGTGTTGACGCCCTTCCCAGTCTATTCCTTTTGCTTCTTGAGCGGCTCGATGGCCTATACGTTTATCTTTAAGACGATTTTGAATACGGTAGAGTGTCGCTAAGTTGATGAACTCTGTGAACGGTGCTTCAATACCTTTTTGCTTACACTCTTCTAGAAGAATGAGGTCATCTCGCCCCCAAGATGCAAAGATTTTGTTGCGACCACCGAAGTTCTTAACCATGGATTTAAGCACTTCTTCTAGTGGGCGTCCTTGTTTTTCAATCTTACGTGGTGTGATGCCCGTTAACTCAGCGCAGAACAGAGACACTTCATCGTGTTCTGGTTTCACGTAGTATTGAGCACGCTTGACTATCTCACCTTTAGACAAATCTATTTCAGCTAACCCCACTTCGATAATTTCACCCGTGCTGCCGACGCCATTTTCGTTCCAGCAACACATTTCTAAATCGAAGCATACAATACGGTTATGGTTCATAGTTTGCCTTGGTTCCTAACATAAAAATTTAAAGCGTGCGATTCTATCGTAACACGGCGTAAAACTCGAATTTGTGCGCCCATTTAATCGCCGATCGACACATTATTACGGCCGTTTTTTTTACTCAAATAGAGTTGACTATCCATTTTGTGATACAAGCTCTCAGGATCTTCTTCTTTATGGATAACCGCACCGATACTCAACGTACAGATGATTGACGCATCACCATAATCAAAAGCCGTACTTGCCACAACACTCCGTAACTTTTCTAGGTAAGCTTCTAGCGCTGCTCTATCAATGACTTTAGAAATAATACAAAACTCGTCACCACCAGCTCGGTAAAACTTATCTCCCGGTTTTAAATTAGCACTGACCAGCTTAGTGACATGTTGTAACGCTTCATCTCCACCTAAATGGCCGTGTTTGTCATTAATCACTTTGAAGTGGTCGATATCAAAACCAACCAAGGCGAAGTTAACACCTTTGTTTATCTGATTGAGCAAATAATCGTTGAATGCTCGGCGATTAAGTAGTTGAGTTAGAGGGTCTCGCTCTGCCATTCTTTTTAATTCAACGGTTTTGAGCTCCAACATGACCGCTAAGCGCTCTTTTTCTCGAGACTGTAAATTCACAATCCAACTGATCAAAAAGGCGATTACCAATCCGGCTAGCGTCGTGCCCGCTAAAATAGAACGCTCCCAAGCTGAGACTGCGTCAGAAAGCTTAAAGTCAATACGCCATTCACGGTTAGGCAGTTGAATGGTTCGGCTTATAACCGTTCCTCGAATGTTATCCCAGCTAGCACTTTGAAAGAGAACAGGGTCATCTGCTGCGTCGAATCCCAAGTCTTCTACGCGCACCGACATATCGAGCTCCGTCGCGGTTTTCGTAATCAAATCCTCAAAGTAAACCGTACTTCGGATAACGCCGGTCACTACTCCTAATAAATATTTGTTCTCGAAGTCGAACACTGGATGGAACACCAGCAACCCAGTCTTAGGTATGGACTTGTCATAACCATCTTGCAGTAAGCGAACTTTATCCGAGACATTCGCTCGCCCATTTTCGGAAATATCATCCAAGATTAAATCGAAGCGTTTGCGCGAAAAATAGAAACCCAATAGAGAAAGGTTTTCCGGTGTTCTTGGGTAGATATCCGACGCGATAAAAATTGGCTCATTGTGTTCAAAAATGTACCCGTAGGTTTTGGGACCATCTTTAGGAACGGTAAACGGTTGGAAGTTTGGAAATTTTTGACGGGTCTTTAAAATATGTTCATCAAGATCTTCGAATTCGACCTTTTGCATCCATTGAAGTCCAATGAGACTTCGCGAGCTATTAATCACTTGTTCCGCATACATGGGAAACGATGGCCAATAGCTTCGCTCAATCGAATGGAAAAAGTTTGCGCCCGCACCAATGAACTTTAGATCATTCTCGACGTTTGCTTTAAGTGATTCTGCTTGTCGGTCGGCTAAAGTATCAAACGTAGTCTGTGTATACCGTTGCTGCATTGTATAAGCAGCACCGACTACACCAGCAGTGACACATTAAAGTCGCCAAAAAAGCTAAAATAGAGTCTGAATGTCGTTTTATAAAGCTCTTATGAGCGGTGCTTTGTGTCATATCGTAATTTTTGATACTTCCGTAAGTTAAACTTCGGGATCTATTGAAATACTGCGTTAGCAATGCACAAACATCAAGCAACAACCTATATTGGGGAGTCTGATCGTCGATTTTTCACTCTGTTCGTACGGTATAGTCACGAATTATTACAGCCTTAAGCCTTGAATATGCTACCATCCGTCATCATTTTAATGTCTAAACTTGGTGCAAGATCGCAAAGACGATCGTTTTAGTGAACAAATATGAGCCAATACTGAGCACCAATAAATCAATAGAAAGAGAAAAAACGTCATGAACATTGATTTGAACCTAATTCCTCAAACGCTCGATATGCTTCACGCTGGCCTAACCGCATCGAGCGTTTTGCTTCTTCTAGTTGCAGTGTCGCGCAAATCAAAAGTGGTCGAGAAAGTGGTAGAAAAACCAGTCGAGAAAATCGTCGAGGTTGAGAAACCAGTTGAGAAGATCGTTGAAGTAGAAAAAGTAGTGGAAGTAGAGAAAGTCGTAGAGCGTGTTGTAGAAGTTGAATCAAAACTTGCAACCGCATCAACAGACTCTGCAATGCAGCTGCTTTCTATCATGCAACAAGAAGCTCGTCTGATTGACTTCTTAAAAGAAGACCTAACGTCATTCTCTGATGAAGAAGTAGGCGCAGCCGCTCGCGTAATCCACACTGGTGGTCAGAAAGTACTGAACGACTACGTGACGCTAGCGCACGTTCGTAACGAAGACGAAGAAACTCGCATTACGGTTGAAGAAGGCTTCAACCCACAAGAAATCCGCCTAACTGGCAACGTAACAGGCAGCGCGCCATTTAACGGCACGCTAGTTCACAAAGGTTGGAAGGCAACATCAATGACGTTGCCTAAACTGGCTGAGAACTACGACGCATCTGTGATCGCTCCAGCTGAGGTTGAGCTGTAATGGAACACATGAACCAAGAAAACCATTCTCAAGAAGCGTCTGTTGAAACTCAACAGACGCCTAAATTCAGTGTTGGTATCGACTTAGGTACAACACACTGTGTGATGTCTTTTGTTGATACTCACGACGAAGACGCTCGCGTTGAAGTGATGCCTATCCCGCAGTTGACTGCGCCGGGTACGGTAGAGACTCGCAGCCAATTAGGCTCTTTCCTTTACCAGCCGCACGAACACGAAATGAACCCGCAATCACGCGTTCTTCCGTGGTCGAGCGAGCCAAAAGCTCTAGTTGGTGCAATTGCACGTAACCTAGGTTCAAAAACACCAATTCGTCTTGTTGCAAGTGCGAAATCTTGGCTTTGCCACGCAGGTGTGAACCGTCGTGATGCTTTCCTGCCAGCAGGTAGCCCAGAAGAAGTGGAAAAAGTCTCCCCTCTTCGTGCGACAGAGCTTTACCTAGAGCACCTAAAAGATGCTTGGAATCACACCAATCCAAATCACAACCTTGCCGATCAAGACGTAACTATTACAGTTCCTGCTTCTTTTGATCCTGCTGCTCGCGATCTAACTGCAGAAGCAGCACGCAACGTTGGTTTTGTGCACCTAACGCTTCTAGAAGAGCCACAAGCTGCGCTTTACAACTGGATTGATAACAGCAACGACAAATGGCGCGACGAAGTTGAAGTTGGCGACATCGTACTTGTGGTCGATATCGGTGGTGGTACAACCGACCTCTCTTTGGTTGAAGTAACCGAAGACGACGGCAACCTAACTCTGAACCGCATCGCGGTAGGTGAACACATCCTACTTGGCGGTGACAACATGGACCTTGCACTTGCGTACCGCTTGAAGATGAAGCTAGCGCAAGAAGGCAAAGAGCTACAGCCATGGCAAGTGCAGGCAATGACACACGCATGTCGCGACGCGAAAGAAGCGCTATTGAACGACAGCGAACTTCAGTCAGTGCCAATCGTAGTACCAAGCCGTGGTTCTAAACTGCTTGGCGCAACGCTGAAAACAGAACTGACTCAAGAAGAAGTACAACAAACACTGGTTGACGGCTTCTTCCCTCAAGTTGCGATTACGGACCACCCTGTTCAACGTAACCGTGGTGCACTAACGCAAATGGGTCTGCCTTACGCACAAGATGCAGGCATTACTCGTCACATTGCAGCGTTCTTGTCTAAGCAAGCCAATGCTCTTTCTGCTTCAGGAAATAGCGCAGAAGCAGCAGCTCAAGATTTCAACCCATTCGCTAACATGCCTGGTATGCCAGGTTCGGATGCAGCGCAATCGGCTGACTTCATCAAGCCAACGGCAATCCTATTCAACGGTGGTGTTCTGAAATCGAAACTTCTAGCAACTCGTCTAGAAGACACGATCAACGAATGGTTAATTGAAGCAGATGCAGAAATGGCGAAGCGCCTAACAGGTGTGGATCTAGACCTTGCGGTTGCTAGCGGTGCGGCTTACTACGGCTCTGTACGTCGTGGTCAAGGCGTTCGTATCCGTGGTGGTATTGCTTCGGCGTACTACGTGGGTATCGAAAGTGCGATGCCTGCGATTCCTGGCATGGCGCCTCCAATGGAAGCACTTTGCGTTGCACCATTTGGTATGGAAGAAGGTTCCAGCGTTGACGTACCAAGCCAAGAGTTTGGTTTGATCATCGGTCAGCCGGTTAACTTCCAATTCTTTGGCTCAACGGTTCGTCGTGATGACCTAGCAGGTACTCACCTAGACTACTGGGCACCAGAAGAGCTTGAAGAGCTTCCAGAGATCCAAGTAACGCTGCCTGTATCTGAAGGTCGTCGTGAAGGCGAAGTGGTTCCGGTAACCCTAGCCTCTCGCGTCACTGAGCTTGGTACGCTTTACTTAGAAGCCATTGCCGCTGATAACGGTCAAAAATGGCATGTTGAGTTCGATGTGCGCGAAGACGCGAAAAGCAACTCAAACGAAGAAGAATAAATAGAAATCAAACGGCATCCAATCGGGTGCCGTTTTTAAATACACGAAGGTTTGTATGGCATCTCCTCGTTTTCTTGTTGGTATTGACCTTGGCACCACAAACACTGTGGTGGCGTATTGTGAAATTACCGACAACCTTGAACAATCCGAAGTATCCCTATTCGACATCGACCAATTGATTGGTCCGGGTGAAGTGGTTCGTAAGCCATTGTTGCCCTCTTTCCGCTATCACCCAGCGGTTGGTCAAATCTCCCCTTCTGACCTAACACTTCCTTGGGAAAACGAACCTGTATCTGGCGACATTAGTAATGTGATCGTGGGTGAATGGGCTCGTGAATTAGGCGCTAAGGTGGAAGGACGTCAAGTATCCAGTGCTAAAAGCTGGCTATCGCACCAAGCAGTGGATCGTAGTTCAGACATTCTTCCTTGGGCGGGCGCGCAAGACGTAGATAAAGTCTCACCCGTTATTGCCAGCGCAAGCTACCTCAACCACATTCGTCAAGCATGGAACTACCGTCACCCTAGCAATAAGATAGAAGACCAAGATGTGGTTGTGACCGTTCCAGCTTCGTTCGATGAAACCGCTCGTAAGCTCACGCTTGAAGCTGCACAGCTGGCAGGTTTAAAGAAAATCGTCCTGCTCGAAGAGCCACAAGCCGTATGTTACGACTGGTACGCACGCCACCAGCAGACCGCTGCTGATGAACTCAAAGAGTTGCCGCTGATTCTGGTGTGTGATGTGGGCGGTGGTACTACCGACTTGAGCTTGATTGAAGCCAGTTTCTCTTCTCAAGATGAGCTAGCCCTTGACCGCATTGGCGTTGGCGAACACTTGATGCTGGGTGGTGATAACCTCGATTTAGCATTAGCACACCTTGCAGAAAGCCGCTTCAACCAAAGTAAGAAGCTCACTGCCGCAAGCCTGACTAAGTTGATTCAGCAAACTCGCAAGGCGAAAGAAAACCTACTTTCATCGAGCGCACCTGAAGAAGTAAAAATCACCATGCTGGGCAGCGGCTCGAAACTTCTTGGCGGAACAAAGAGTATTGGGCTGAGCAAACAAGAAGTGCACCAAATCGCTTTAGATGGCTTCTTCCCGCTTTCTGATTTCAGTGAAGTGCCGGACAAACGCCGCAGCGCGGTTGTCGAGTTTGGTCTTCCATACGTTGCTGACCCAGCGGTGAGCAAGCACGTTGCCGAGTTCTTAACTCAGCACCAACAAGTTGCTCGTGCCGCTCTCGGCATTGAAGACGAAAAACAAAATGCAATTCCGGTAGGTTTGCTACTTAACGGTGGTGTGTTCAATAGTGAACTTGTGACTGAGCGAGTCACTACCCTCCTTTCCGATTGGCGCGGCGCTCCGGTTACGGTATTAGATAACCCACATCCAGATTGGTCTGTTGCACTAGGTGCTGTTGCGTTTGGTAAAGCACGTCGTGGTGCACAGCTAAAAATTGGTGGTGGTGCAGCGCGTTCTTACTTCTTGCACCTTCAAGAAAAGAACAAGATGGGCAAAGCGCTCTGTTTGCTTGCAAAAGGGACAGAAGAAGGTCACGAGATCCGCTTAAGTGGTCGTCGTTTCTCGCTTACCTTGGGTGAACCCGTTCGCTTTAACCTGCTGACTTCCACCCACGACACCTTAACCAATAACACCGCCATTCAAAACGGTGTGATGGTGGACGTTGACCCCGACTTATTTGCTCCTCTGCCGCCTTATATCACCACCCTTGAAGGTGAAGGCGCTGAACTACAAGCCAACCAGAAAGAGCGCGTAGAAGTACAACTGGCGTGTCAGTTGACCGAAGTCGGCACGCTTAAGATGGAATGTGTCAGCGCAGAAGACGATAACAAACGTTGGGAGCTGGAATTCGAAGTTCGTAACAAGCAAACCGATGACAGCGAGCAAGTTAAACTTCACCCTAAACTGAACGAATGTAAAGAGCTGATCGCTCGCCTTTACAGCGGTAACAAGAAAAGCGCAGAAAGCAAAGAGATCAAAACCTTAGCCAAAGATCTTGAGAAGAAACTTGGCAAACGTGATGAATGGGATTTCACGACCCTACGTCAACTGTTCGATACCTTTGCACAAGGTCGTAAGCGTCGTCGCCGTTCTGAACAACACGAGAAAAACTGGCTTCGTTTGGCAGGTTTTGCTCTGCGTCCGGGCTTTGGCGATCCAACCGACTCATGGCGCATTGAACAAGTTTGGGGTCTCTACCAGCAAAACATTCAGTTCAAAAACCATCAAGGCTGGACTGACTGGTGGGTATTCTGGCGTCGTATCGCAGGTGGCTTGAGCCAAGAGCAACAAGAGACCATCTTGGCGGACATCGCGAAATACCTACATCCTGGTGCGATGAAAAACCCACAATCCGCCAAAGCGGCACAAGATATGGGTTACGAATCAATGGTGCGCTTATCTGCCTCTCTAGAGCATCTAGAAGTCGAAGACAAAGTTCTATTGGCTACGTGGTTCTTGAGCAAAGCCATCAACCATAACCAGTTCGAACAAGCACACTGGTGGGCAATGGGTCGCTTGGCATCACGTACGCCTTTATATGGCAGTCAGCATAACGTCGTTCCTCGTGAACAAGCGGAACAGTGGTTGCCTAAGCTGCTAGAGCCGAACTGGCAGAAAGAGCCAATGATCGCTTTCGCAGCCGTAATGATTTGTCGTAAGACGGGCGACCGCCTATTCGATATCTCAGACGACTACCGTGAGCAGGTACTGGCTAAGTTGAAGCAAAGCAAGGTACCTGAATCTTGGGTATCACTGGTTGAAGAAGTCAAAGAGCTATCTGAGAGCGAATCGAAGCGTATCTTCGGTGATGCACTACCAAGCGGTCTGACACTGGTAAATAACTAGGCTCTCACGCTTATAAACGCAACAAAGCCCTTCTCGTGAAGGGCTTTGTTTTATCTGATTCTAATAGCTGACGAAAGACGACTCGTTAGTTCATTTCCGTATTGATCACCACATCACGCGTTTCATTATCCATATCACTGATGCCAACAACTGAGATTTCACGGTCAGATAAATTCTCAATCATGCTGTCTTCTAACCCACCGTCCGTCATCCACGCATAGAATTTTTCCGCAATACGATCCGAACCTTCCCCGACAAACGTTAATGTGACCTTCTTCATTTGTGACACTCCATCAATTTACGATTCAGCCACTTAAGCGTAGTATGTTTCGCAAATATCGACATAAACTAGGACTAACTTCTTTTATGAGTATCGAAAAATTTGACGCGATTTATCAGCGCGCTGCCGAGCGTAAAGGTGGTGAAGATCAACTTGAAGCGCTTTTGTCTCATCCACTAAGCAAAGAGGAACTGGCTGCGATTCCCGATGACCGTTGGCTGGCCGCTTTTTCGATGAAGGTATTCCAAAGTGGGATTTCATGGAGCGTGGTTCGCAACAAATGGCCGAACTTCGAAGAAGTGTTCTTCGGATTTAAAATTGAGCCGTTGCTGATGCTGTCAGACGAGCAATGGGAAACCAAAGCAACCGACAAACGCATCATTCGCCACCTCACTAAAGTCATGTCGATTCCTGCTAATGCTCGTATGATCCACGAAGCAAAAATCGAATACGGCTCGTTTGGCAAAATGGTTGCCGATTGGCCGCAAGAGAAAATCACCGACCTATGGGCGTATTTGAAGAAACGCGGCAATCGCCTAGGCGGAAATACTGGCCCTTACACACTGCGTCAAATGGGCGTTGATACCTTCATCTTGTCTAGCGACGTTGAAGCTTACCTACGTAATTGCAAGATCATTGAAGGTGGCAAAGATACGAAAAAATCGCTCGATGCAACCAACAAAGCGTTTGTTCAATGGCAGCAAGAAAGTGGCAGAAGCCTGTCTGAGATCAGCCAAATCATTGCGTTCAGCACCGGCGATAATCGCATTTAACAGAGACTGAACCCAAAACAAAACGGCGCACCAAATATTGGATTTAGTGCGCCGTTTTTATGTTCATTGGTTCAAGTACAGACTTACTTTGAAGCCAGTGATTCCCACTCAGTCAGTAGCTGCATAATACGGTGAGAGTCTTCCCATGTTGCACAAGGGTTCTCTAACGATGTACGCCCTGCTTCAACCGCTTGGCGAATATTGCGCACTTGATAGAAGAAAGCGTCTCCAGCTGCCGATACAGACACCTCGCGCTTCGACGTCTCGTAAATTTCCACACTAAACTGGTTGTCTTGCGTTGGTAGCCATGGATTCGAGTCTAACGTAATACTGCCTTTACTACCCAGAATAGTGAATTGGTGCTTCAATCCATGATCTTCGGCGGTGTGTACGCTCGCCGTTTGTTGCTCACCGAATTGCATCATCAAACTCGATTCACAGATATTCCCATCGTTACCTCGTCGACCAATCGCCGTCATAGAGCGGTTTCCAAAGGCTTGTTCACCCAACATGGTTTTCACCACCAAATGCACCAATGACATTGGGTAGCAACCTAAGTTATACAAAGCACCTTTACTGTCCGGATTAACAAACTGCGCAATCGACGCAATATAAGACGTGTGGATGGAGCGAAGTTCACCAATCTCTCCCGATTTAAGCACAGAAACCAACTCGCTGATCAATGGGTGATGTAAGTACATCAAACCCTCAGCAAAGAATACCTTGTGCGTTTCGACTGCTTTTAGTGCCAACTCGGTTTTTTCCATATCTACCGACAGTGACTTTTCACACAGGATCGCTTTTCCCTGCTCTGCCGCTTTAACGATAAAGTCATGATGAAGGTGATTTGGCAATGCGATGTAAATAATGTCGACTTGCTCATCGGCAATCAACGCATCGTAATCGTTGAACGTATTCTCGATGCCATATTGCTCAGCGAATGTCTTTAAGTTCTGCTCCGAACGCCCAGCAACCGCGTACAGTTCACTCTTGTCATCGCCTTGGATTGCCTCAGCCATGACACCTGAGATAAAGCTTGTGCCTAAAATACCCCATTTCATGTTCGCCTCTCCTATTGAGCTTGGGTTTCGAATGCTTGAACTAACTCTGCCATTTCAGCCGCAATAAACGCTTGTGTATGCGGCATAGCAAAATGCGCTTCAATCGCGGCGCGGTTTTCATATCGCTCCCAAAGAATCACACGTTGTGGATCTTTAGAATCGTAGGTCGCACTCGCTTGCAAGCACCCCGTTTCGCTTTGCATATCAAGGCAAAATTGTTCAATGGCTTCAACTACTTGTTGTCTTGGCTTATCGGCATTCATTTTCAGTTCGGCGGTAACAAAAATCGTCTCATTCATGATGGATCTCTTTCTCCATTCTTAATCATACGCCCACTGTAATTAACCTCGTTTGATTGATAAACTCTGCTTTAGTTATTTCTTTATCAACTCTGGGTGTGCAATGGATAAATTAACAAGCATGAAAGTTTTCGCTTACGTGGTCGAACACGGCAGCTTTCGTAATGCTGCACACCACTTTGATATTTCACCGACCATGGTTGGCAAGCACGTGAGCTTTCTTGAGCAAAGCTTAGGTACACAGCTGATTCATCGGACCACGCGCAAACAGTCCTTAACCGAAGCCGGTAAACTCTACTACCAAGAGTGCCACCGCATTATTGAAGACATCACTAACGCAGAGAACTTAATCCAGACGCTGATCAACCGTCCAACCGGAACAGTAAAAGTTAACTGCCCTGTCACGTATGGCAAAAAGGTCATTGCTCCTATCGTGGCTGACTTCTTAGCTGAATTTCCCGATTTGAACGTTGAGCTGATGTTGGACAACAATTTGATTGACCCATATCGAAGCGAAGCAGACGTGATTATTCGAATCGGTGAGTTGGTCGATTCGTCGTTAGTCGCGAGAAAATTGGGTGAATACCACATGACTTACTGCGCCTCACCCTCTTACCTTGAGCAACATGCCCCTATCCAATCGCTTGATGACTTAGCACAGCATCATTGTTTGGGGTTTCAGTATCACCAAGGAGAAAGCCAACAAGTGGTGAACATGCCATCTAATACCTTTGGAAACAGCAACACCCGATTAACGTCTAATAATGGCGATGTACTTAAGTTTGCCGCGTTAAAAGGCTCTGGTGTTCTTCTGCAACCAAAGATCTTAGTTGAACAGGAAATCCAATCTGGTGCCTTGGTAGAAATTCTCCATTCACACATTCCCAAGCCAAAACCGATCCACCTGCTTTACCGTTCAAAACAGCTTTCCCTTAAAAACCGCACCTTGGTTGATTTTGTTCTTTCGCATGTGAATCTCTAACGCCACCTCATAAAGCGGTGACAATTTAGCCATTCAATCAACTTTTATTGTCGATATGACAAATATTATTGCTTGTTAATTGTCTTTATTTTTCATGTTGTTAGTCAGAGACACCCATTAACTAGGCATAATTTATTGATTCACACCAATTGCATTGCTCTGACAAAGTGACTAGGATTGCCGCCTTTCCTGAGTGAACTATCAAAAAAATATCGAGAAATTTAATCTAATTTCTCTTCCTGTTCGTGTGCAATCACAACATTTACACTCATTTCAAATTGCATAAGCACATTCCTTTGCTTATGAAAACGACATTGATTTCTCAACGCTTTTAGTCACGTATGTGGCTTTTTGGCTTGAGAGAGATTTTTATTCAAGGTAGGTCACAAGGACGCTACCCCTTGACTGCATTTACTGGAGGATAAGATGCCTAAAGGTCTAATGCTGACTGACTTAGCCATCGCTGGCTTACTATTGATTTTGGCAAAAGTCATTCGCGTTCACGCGCCATTACTACAGCGTATGTACATTCCATCGGCGGTTCTCGCAGGATTATTCGGTCTAATTTTTGGACCAGCCCTGTTAGACGTACTGCCTTGGACCGATACGTTTACCGCTAACGCAAGCCTATTAACTGCTGCACTTTTTTCTGCGTTAGGTCTGGCAACGGATGTTCCATCACCTAAAACCGTCGCACAGCGTGCTGGCTCATTGTGGGCGTTTAACCAAATCGCTTCTGTTTCTCAGTGGTTGTTTGCGGCAATGTTTGGTCTAGTTCTCACAACCTTCTTCTGGCCAGAGATTAATCCTGGCTTTGGTGTGACAATGTCTGCGGGTTTTATGGGCGGACATGGCTCTGCATCTGTTGTTGGTGAAATCTTCACGGGGCTTGGCTGGGAAGATGGCTTCACACTTGGCTTAACGTTCGCAACCGTGGGTATTTTCATCTCGATTTCTGTCGGCATGCTCATGCTGCAATTCGCATTGAAGATGGGTTGGATTCGTAGCTTTACGACCTTCGACAGCATGGACGAACACGAACGCAAAGGCCTTGTTAAGCCTGATGATCAAGAACCGGTAATGAAAGACACCATGTCTTCCCTGTCGGTTGATTCTTTTGCGATTCACGCGGCGTTGGTTGTAGTGGTAACAGCTTTCTCGTATGTAGCGGCTAACTACTTATCTTCTTTCCACGATAAGGTACAAATCCCTACGTTCGTAACTGGCTTCCTTGGCGGCATGCTCGTGCGAATCGTCGCGAAACAAACGAAAGCTTCACGCTATCTTTGTGACGGTGCATTCAAACACGCTGCGGGCATCAGTACCGATTATTTGATTATCTTTGGTATCTCAGCCATCAAGATTACCGTCTTAGCCCAGTATTTAATGCCGATGGTAGTGCTTGCAATCGGCGGTATCGCCTTCACACTATGGCTAATCTTCTGGGTTGCCCCACGTATCATGGGCGAAGATTGGTTCGAGAAAGGCATTTTCTCTTGGGGTTGGTTAACCGGTACAGTTGCCATGGGTATTGCGTTGCTTCGCATTGTTGATCCAAAAATGCGTAGCAAGGTGCTTGATGATTACGCCATCGCTTATGTCCCTGGCTCAATCACTGACATCTTCATCATCTCTCTGATGCCAATCGCGATGTATAACGGCATGCACTGGCAAGCGCTTGGTGTAGGATTAGGTTACATCGCAATTGTCTTATTTATTTGGCGATTCATTTTTAAACGTAACAGCAGTGCTCTGACACACGAATCTTAGTCGCTTTACTCGGGAGGATTTTATCCTCTCGAGTTCATTCCTTGGTTTTTATCAAAATCACTCCTCATCTCGAAAATAAGCAACTTGTTTTATATTTGAGATTTGCAATCCCGATCTCTTACTATCATTCTTTTTTAATACTTGACCTGAAAGTTTCTATATCAGAATAGCCGCCTATTCGTTTCTAAAACATGGAGAAAGGCTGTGCGTCGCTCTCAAGGATTTACTCTTATTGAACTCATTGTGTGCATCATCATTCTTGGTATTGTAAGCGTCGTTGCATTTCCTAAATTTCTTGGCTTACAAAAAGATGCCAGAGTTGCGGTTCTATATGGAGCCAGAGAAGCACTCATGACCGCCAACAACTTTGTCTACACCAAAGCAGTGATTCAATCTCAAGAGACAGTAGATGGCGGCATACAATATAACATTGATCTAGATAATGACGGCCATAACGACCTAATTGGTTACTTTGGATTTATCAAAAATGTTATTCCAGCAAAAGAGCTAGCGGGCTTTGATCCGCAACTCACTATCAACACTTGGTATGGGGTAGACAGCCCAGACGAACCCTACTTCCTTATTGGTTTTGCAAACAAGCCTGTTGGTCCAGAACATATGTGTTATGTCGAAGTTTACTACCCAGAAACTCCTGGTGGCCAAGTGAAATACAAAATACAAACTGACGATTGCTAATTCCCATAGAGAGTGGCAGTAACACTTTTACTTTTGGTGTCTTCATCGTTATTGCAAGGTCATGGCTCCAAAACCACCATTAACAACTATTTCACATAATGTCGTCGCACAGTTAGCTCATAGAGATAAAACCAGTAATTTGCGCCGACACATGGTTATAATTGAAACAATCTATCGTTTTTAAACCCGCCTATAACTTGTGCTTGTAAACTCATCATTTCGCTCAATAATAGTTCTATAACAAATTCAATAATTTAAAGCGGGAGGCGCAATGAGAATATTCTGGCAGCTACGTTGGTATTTCCAACAAAAGTGGAGGCACTATGTCGGATCCATTCTGCTTTTCGCTGTGATATCAGCACTACAGCTTGTTCCGCCCAAAGCAGTTGGCATCATCGTTGATGGTGTCGTAGACAACACTTTAGATACAAATACGCTGATTCTATGGCTCTCAGGGTTAACTGTACTGATCTTTACTATTTATGGGTGTCGCATCTTATGGCGAATTTGGCTTTTCGGCGCAAGCTGGGAACTCGGGACCATTCTACGTAACCGTCTATATAGGCACTTATCGACACAGCCACCTCGTTTTTTTGAACGTTACAAGACGGGGGATCTGATGGCTCGTGGCACTAATGATGTGCGTAATATCGTTATGACAGCCGGCGAAGGGGTTTTAACCGCCGCAGACTCTTTGATCACTGGTATTGCGGTTTTAATCATTATGGTAACGCAAGTAAGCTGGAAGCTCACCGTAATGGCGCTTCTTCCAATGCCATTTCTTGCCATCATCATCTTCTTTATTGTGCGTATCCTACATCAACGCTTTCGTGTCGCTCAGGAAGCCTTTTCTACCATGTCAGACATGACACAAGAGTCACTTAATGGCGTGCGAATGCTGCGTGCTTTCGGATTAGAAAACCAAGAGCAGCAACGTTTTGAAGAGGTTGTGGATGATACTGGCGAAAAGAACATCGCTGTCGCAAGAGTCGATGCTAGATTTGACCCGGCAATTCAGTTAACCATCGGTCTTTCTTTCCTTCTTAGTGTCGCTGCTGGTGCTTACCTTGTTGATAAAGGTGAGATCACGCTTGGTGATCTGACCGCATTTACGATGTATTTAGGGTTGATGATATGGCCGATGCTGGCATTCGCATTCCTATTTAACATTTTAGAAAGAGGCTCTGCCGCATGGAACCGACTACAAGAGATCTTTGATGAAAAGCCAGAAATTATCAGTGGCAATAAGCCAATAGAAAATAAACCACTTCCGTTGAAAATTGATATCGACGATTTCCATTGGTCTAGTGATTTACCGCCCGCTTTGACGGAAGTAAACATCGAACTGGAACCCGGAAAAATGTTGGGAGTTGCAGGGCCGGTAGGAAGCGGAAAATCGACCCTGTTAACGCTACTTTTGCGTCAACATGATTTAGAAAACGGCTCAATTAAATTCGGTGATGTCGAGATCAAGGATGCCCTACTTCCACAGTGGCGCAACCGTTTTGCTGTCGTTAACCAAAGTCCGTTTCTATTCTCCAAATCTATCTTCGACAATATTGCCCTAGGCAACCCTAATGCAGAGAAAGAAGAAGTCTATAGAGCAGCAAAGTTAGCCTGTATACATGACGATATTGAAAAGTTTCCTGAAGGCTATCAAACAGAAGTTGGTGAAAAAGGCATTACACTCTCCGGCGGGCAAAAACAACGTATTGCGATAGCACGCGCTATGCTGCTGAATGCTCAAGTGTTGGTTTTGGACGATGCACTTTCCGCTGTTGATGGACGGACCGAACATCAAATCCTTAAGAATTTGGAAACATACTACCGTAATCAAGCCCTAATCGTTATTGCGCACCGCCTCACCGCATTGGAAGCAGCAGACGAGATCATTGTATTGAATCACGGACACATTACTGAACGTGGGCAACATAGCGCGTTATTAGCGCATAAAGGCTGGTACGCCGAGATGTTCGAGTATCAGAAACTAGAGCAGGCGATGGAGGAATAATGAATGAACCAGACCAGCACGTTTAAACGGTTAATGTCTTACCCATTATCTCAACCAAAGCCAATGATTAAAGGACTCGCCTTGTTGTTTATTGCAGCGTTAGCTAGCGCCGGCGGCCCTTGGTTGATTCAATATTTCATTGATGAGCACATCGCTAAAGGTGACTATTCACAAAGTGTTCTGATTTCGCTAGCAGTAGGTTATATCGCTCTTCAGATCGTATCGGCAACATTCCAGTATTTTCAGTCATTGCAATTTAGCATTGTCGCGGCTAACACGATCAAAGCGATTCGTAAGCAAGTATTTTCTGGCGTGATTAAGCAGCCGTTATCTGCGTTTGATTACACGCCTGCTGGAAAATTGGTGTCGCGAATTACCAACGATACGGAATCTTTACAGCAATTTTATGAGCTTTTGATCGCGACCGTGGTAAAAAACGTGGTCATGATTGTCGTAATGCTTGGCGTTATGTCTTTCATGAGTTGGAAGCTCACACTCGTTGTGCTTGTATTGCTGCCGATCGTCATCGGCTTTATGTACTTGTTTAAACAGCTAAGTACAGAAAGCTACCGAAAGATGCGTGACCTATTGACCGATATAAATGCGAATCTGAGTGAATCCATTCAAGGGATGAGTGTCATCCAATTAATGCAACAAGAAGAGCGTTTTAATAAACAGTTCAACGAGCTAACCGCAGAGCATCTGGTGGCATCTAAACGAGTGATTCGGCTAAACGGCTATCTGCTAAGACCATTAATGGACTTACTCGCTGGTCTTGCGTTGCTTTGCTTGGTTGCGATCTTTGGTTTTAATGGTATTGAGTTGATTGGTGTGGGGGTACTGTATGCATTTATCAGTTATCTTGCGCGAGTTACTGAACCACTAATTGAGATGACTCAGCAACTTGCTCTACTTCAGCAGGCGTTAGTATCAAGCGAACGTGTTTTTGAATTGATTGATGCGAAAGAACAAACTTACGGGGGCGATCATCAACCATTAAGGTCAGGTGCTATCGAACTTAAAGACCTCACATTTAGCTACGATGGTAAACAGGACGTCCTAAAAGACATTTCGTTGAAGGCCAACCACCAAGACTTTATCGCGCTTGTCGGGCATACGGGAAGCGGTAAAAGCACATTAGCGTCACTGTTAATGGGCTTTTATCCAACGCAATGTGGTGAACTGCTCATAGATGGTCGTCCACTTAAAACATTAGGGAAAGACGTACTTCGCAAAGATGTGGCAATGGTTCAACAAGATCCACATATTCTCCCTGCTTCAGTCAGAGAAAACATCTCTCTCAGTCGGGCGGTTGATGACAATCAAATATGGGATGCGTTAGACAAGGTAGGTTTGGCAGAACAAATTCATCGTTACCCTAACGGGCTAGACACGCAGTTAGGTCAAGGCGAAACTAATTTATCTGCAGGTCAGAAACAGCTTTTGGCGTTAGCACGTGTGCTTGTGGTAAAACCTAAGATATTGATATTAGATGAAGCAACCGCAAATATTGACTCAGGAACAGAGGCTTTAATCCAAAAGAGCTTGGCGGTACTCAGACAAGACATGACGCTCGTTGTTATTGCTCATCGGCTTTCAACTATCCTAGATGCAGACCAAATCATTGTTCTTCATCATGGGGAGTTAGTCGAGAAAGGCACACACAAAGCACTCTTAACGCAAAATGGTCGTTATGCTCAAATGTATCAGTTACAGCAAGCAAACCGACATCTACAACAGATTGAAGAAGACACCAAGCAACTCGAAGAAGCGGTGTGATTTTATGCCCGTGCCTTCTTTTTATTTAGTTGGCATGGGCATAATTGGTGTAACTTCAAAATTTAGCCTTGTTAGCTTCCAATTTCTTCATAATGTGAACTAATTTTCTATTTCTTACCTATTATTGACATAACCCCTCGCTATATCGCGCAAGGTCGTTGTAAAATCGTACGGTACTTAAGTCTACTGCCTGTGGCATTGGACGGAATTCCGCTTTCTAATTATGCACATTAATCTCATGACACAAGTCCATGGACAAAGATAAGTTTACTAACATCTATCGCTTGCCTGGTTCGATTCAAATTCGTATCGGTAAATGGCAAAAGACGTTCCGCGGCACCTCTGATTTAGTTTTACATCAGGCGCTAATGGAGCGTAATAAGCAATTTAAGAAGCCAGACTTTTTACCTAAAGGCTGGTGTGTCACTCCTATTGATGAAAACGACATTACCATTACGCATCACGGTAAATATATCCAAACCGTTATGCGCACAATGCTGGACAGAAAGGTCTCATACAAGCGACTGTTCCTATCTCGAATGACTCTCGAAGAAGGTGAAAAAGTGCTCCACAATTACAAGCTGGAGTGGGTAAGAAAACATAACCAGATCGCCAAAAAGTACAATCAAATTAAAAAGAAACAATATATGAATTTTGCAAGAGAAGAAGAGGAAACCCTCTACCCTTCGATTCCAAAGGGTGAGTTTGACAAAACGTTATGGAACAAACTTGTCGTATCATCGTTTGGCCCGCAGAAAAAGTACAAAAACCCGCACTTTGTCCGTAAAGCCGATTTCTAAATAAACACCCCTAAAGTTAGGGGTGTTTATTTATACGTTAACTCACCAGTCGTAAGTTAAACTTGCAATAACATTTTGTCGGTCGCCATACCAACAAAAACCATCACATGTCGCTATGTACTTTTTATCCGCGATGTTTTTAGCTGCGACTTGTAGCTTGTAATCGCCGATTCGATAACTGACCGTCGCATCCATTAAGAAATAACTTGGTACTTTTAGTCTCTCTTCATTGTCTCCGTATGACTCACCTGTATAGCGCGCGCCTAAGCCAACAGCAAAGCCATCAAGAGGTCCATCAAAGAAACGATAATGTGCCCAAGCTGATGACACGGTATTCGCCACTTGGGAAGGTGTTTTGCCAACCCATGCCTTATTGATGTCTTCTTTTATCTCTGCATCAACGTACGCAATGTTCCCGATCAATGTTAAGGATGGTGTCACATTAGCTACAGCTTCAAACTCAACGCCGTTATTTTCTATTTTTCCTATTTGCGTTAATTCACTCAAGTAGATACGAGCCAAGTTTTCTTTTGTTGCCCGATACGTTGCAATATTGAAATAACCATCAAATGAATCCGGTTGGTATTTCATACCGATTTCAAATTGATCACCGCTTTCAGGCTTCGCTGGCTTACCATTGCTGTCTTCTTGAATAATTGGATCAAAGTACTGAGAGTAACTAAAGTATGGCGTGAAGCCAGAATCAGAAATATAAGCCGTTCCCACGCTAAACGTCCACTCTCCATGATCGACTTTCGTGCGAGCACCCGTGGTAACATTATGTACTTCATTACTTGTATCGTCGTAACGTGCGCCCAATAACATCGCCCATTTATCGTTGATCAGCATATGATCTTGAAAGTAGACGCCGAGCTGCTGATTATCGATTTTCGTTCTTTGTTTATCGGTTTCGCTCAATGGTTGTAGCGTATTCGGATCGAGTAACATTATGTTATCCGAATAAGTAGGATTAAATACATTAAACCTAGGATCGGGCAAAGCTCCCATTGGTGTGTTTAATAATGCATTACCATTAGCAACGATAGGGTCATTGGCAAAATCTTTACCATCGATACTGATCATTTGAAAATCTATGCCCAACATCAAGTTATGCTCAACACTTCGCCAATTTACTTGGTGCATCAAACGATTATCGATATTAAAAGCATCAGATGACCCATCTTCTGTTGAAGCACCCCGAAGTATGGTTTTGCGTTCATTTGATGGGTCCAAAACCGGCCCCAACGCAGGCACATCAGCCGAGTAAACGTACGAATACATTTGTCTTAGCTTAACATCCATTTCGCTGTAACGAGCTGCTTGAATAAATGAAGTGGTATCATTAAATGCATGAGAAAACTCATAGCCTAAAGACACCTGCTCACGCTCAAACGTCTCCCAGTTAGGATTGCCTATCGCTAAACTATCACTGATCTTTCCATTTTTGTTTGGCGTTAACGTTCCTTCAACTGGCAAAAATTGCAGATAAGGATCTGAGTCGTCTTTTTGATAGCTCGTTAGAAAGGTAATTTCAGACGCCTCATTAAATTTGTACGTCATCGATGGAGAGAGAAGAATGCGCTCTGCTTCTACCCCACTAATTCTCGTCCCATTTTTTCTCGCTAACCCTTGAAAGCGGAAAGCTAGCTGCTCACTCACCTCAGAGTTTACGTCAAGAGAAAGTTGTTTACGGTCTTCAGAACCGTACTCCAAAGATACAAGTCCTGACCCCCCATCAAATTGAGGTCGCTTACTGACAACATTGATGACCCCACCAGGAGGGTTTTGCCCATAAAGAACAGACGCTGCACCACGTAAAACTTCAACCCTTTCCAAAGCAAACGGATCTATTTGCCAACTATAAAAACCAGAAGAATATAAACGGGTACCATCTTGATACAGCCCGCTGTTCGCCTGTTTAAAACCACGAATAATAAACCAATCTTGCTTGTTATCTTCGCCGAAATAATTAGTTTGAATACTTGGTGTGTACTGTAGCGCGTCAGAAATGCTAATAGAGGCACGATCATCCATTTGTTCTCGCGTAACAACAGATACCGCTCTTGGGGTTTCATTGATGGCAATATCAGTTTTCGTCGCTGCCCGACTCTTCGCTCCGAGATAACTAAAATCTGGACCAACTGCACTGTCTTGCTGCTGTCCAATCACAACTATATTTTCATCTTCCTGAGCCAAGACATTTGGCGTTGATACAGCTAATACAACCGCCATCGACGTTGGTGTCAGCATAAACTGCCGAGTCATATTCTCTCCTTTTTGTCGGCAGCCAAACCAACCCTTCATGACTTCAGCGACCGCTGAAAGAAAAGCGAGTTACGGCATCGCCAGTTGTTTCCGTAAAAGACAAACCAGAGGTTTTGCATAAAGCACTCGCATAGGTTACGAATGCCACTACGAGTGCTTATTTGTATAAGTACTTTCTTGGTTGAGGCTTAGCTCATTTCTATAAGCGGCGTAAACCCCACATTAAATACAAACCGCCAATGAGAGACGCCATAAGCCCTGTTGGTATTTCTTGCGGGTAAAGGACCTGTCGTCCCAACCAATCAGCCAACAACATCACCCCTGCCCCCAATATCGCGGCGCATAACATGTGTTGTGACGCTTTGTTAAAACCAAATAAGCGAGCTAAATGCGGAGCCAACAACCCAACAAAGCTAATCGGACCAACAACCAATGTCGCACTGACCGTGAGACAAGCAACTAAAAGAAGCAGTGTTGCGCGTGAACGATCAACTCGAATTCCAAGCGCTTTAGAGGAAGCGGCACCGACAGGAAGAATATCTAGCCATCTTACGCAGAGAAAACTCAACCCTATAAAGACAAGCGCAGATAAAGACAACGGGAGTAACGTTTCAACCGAGACATAGTAGGTAGACCCTGACAACCAAGCCAATGCTTGATAACTTCTTGGGTCACCAGTGGCTAGAATAAAGCTCTGTATTGCATTCATCAGTGCGGTTATCGCAATACCAGTCAACAAAATACGCTCCGGCTGAAAGCCTGATTTACGGTTTAGCAGCACAATGACTAATACCGTCGCTAATGCACCTACGAGCCCGCCTAGAGAAAGAGTGAAAATTGACGAACCAAACCCAGTAAACATCGCGATGATCAATCCCATCGCTGTCCCTGAACTGATACCGATCACTTCAGGACTTGCCATTGGGTTTCCACTTAGGCGTTGAATCATGGTTCCAGCAATCGCTAACATTGCCCCCGCAATTGCTGCTGCAAATAATCTAGGTGCGCGCCACTCCAAAAAAATCCAATTTTGGCTAGAAAATAAGTTTGCCCACCCTTCATTTTGCACAGCAACCGTGGCAAAAAGAACAACAGAAATTAACGTGCCGATCAACGCCAATGAGATCGCTTTAGGGTTTAGCTTGTAAACATGTTCACGATGTCGAGTTAACACTGTTTGAGTATGGCCCTGCGTCTTTTGTGATAAGCGAGGTAACAGCCACAACAGTAGCGGAGCGCCCAGTGCAGCGGTTGCTGCTCCCGTTGGTATAAAACTCGCCATTAGCCCTGGCAGTTGCTGAATAACCAAATCGGTTAAAGTCAATAACATGGCACCAATCAGCATTGATACCCAAAGCTTATGCTGGATTTTATTGATACCTATCAATCGAGTAATCGCTGGCGCCGCTAACCCGATGAAACCGATGATTCCTACGACAGAAACCACCCAAGAAGTGATTAACACCGCAAGCCCAAGACAGACAAAACGCAACTTAGCTAGCGAGACACCTAAACTCTTGGCACCTTGCTCGGAGAGTTCCAACAGACTTAACGGCTTTGCAATCACAAATGCAACGACCGTAGCAAGTGCGATTCGAGGGGCAAGATACGAGAAATCTCCCCATCCACTCTGAACAAGCGAACCGGCTCCCCATATCATTAACCCATTCAGCTTTTCGGTATTCATCATCAGAATAACCGTACTTAATGATGCAAAGTACAGGTTTATCACTAACCCAGAAACGACGACAACCGTTGGAGATAACGCTCGTCGCCATGACAACAGCATCACCAACCCCATCGATATCACACCGCCGATGAGAGCAACCAAATTAGGCGCGATATCCAACATCCAAGGTGCGAATAGCGTAGCTAACATCAAAGCAAAACTTGAACCGCTCGCCACACCAAGTGTCGTGGGTGAAGCGAGAGGGTTACGCAGCACTTGCTGCATCAATACCCCAGCAACCGCTAATCCAGCACCAGATATAATCGTGGTGAAGACTCGAGGCCACCAGCTAAAGTGAAGTAAAACAGAATCGATAGATTGAAAGTTAGGCTCCCATAAACTGCTTAGAGCCAACGAAAATGAGCTTACTTGGTACAATTGGAAAGCACCAATAGAAAAGGTAAATGCCGAAAGTAACACCACAAAGCTTAAAGGCATCGTTTTCATTGTGTTAACTCCTCGACCTTACTCGCCGTAACTAACTCTGCGAAACGGAGAGCTGAAGGCATAGAACCAAAACTCCAAACGGGTGCGACTTGCATGACCTTTTCACCAGATTGTTGAACAACATATTGCCAAAATGGGTCTTGAGAGAGCTGCTCCGCTCCACCGTAAGGTAATGGCTCTACGATAACAATTTGAGCTTTTATGCCAGCTAACTTGTCGATGCCAACTAGGCTAAAGCCCCAGCTATTCGTCTTTTCATTCCATGCATTACTCAGCCCAATCTTTTCGATAGCCTGAGAGTAAAGACTATTTTGACCAAAAACACGAACGTGCTTCGTATCCATAAACTGAATCATTAAAAGCGGCGGCTGGTCTTTGTTTATGCGCTGTTTTAATAAAGAGAAACGTTTTTCATATTGTTGGATAAGCGCCTCTGCTTCCGCTTCTCTTCCCAGCTCTTCACCAAACCTCCGAGTGAAACGAGTAAGTACCGACCAATCTGTGATCCCGCTTTCATATAAGTCAATCGTGGTAACGGGGGCAATATCGACTAAACGATGCTTCATTGAGGAGAAGTACGGGGCAATAAAAATACGGTCAGGTCTGAGCTCGTAAATACGCTCTATATTGGGTTGAGTTCTTAACCCTACATCCTTAGTTTGAGGTGGTAACGGTGGCGATTTTACCCAAGCATCGTAATCTTGCCCTTGAGCGACGCCTACGGGCACAACCCCTAACGCCAACATCGTTTCAGTTTGTGTCCAATCAACCGACATCACCCGAGGTGATGCGTCAGCTAGTGCTTGAAAAGAACTGACCAAAAGCGCACTAAGTGAGAGAGCGAAAGAGAAATGTTTAAGTCGAGTGTTTGTACTGCTCATTATTCCAACCTTTAGCTTGGCATCGCCACCGGGTAACCCGCAGGGTGGTCAGAGATCATCATCTCTATCCCATATATGTCCCTCAACTTAGGTTCAGTAAACACCTGTTCAACATTGCCTTGTGCAATCAAATCACCTTGATGTAATGCAACGATGTAGTCGCAAAATCGTGCAGCCAAGTTGATGTCGTGTAATACGATAATAACGCCCAAGCCCAGTTCTTGACTGAGTTTAGAGATAAGCTTCAACATATCGACTTGATGGCTGATATCTAGCGCAGACAAAGGCTCATCAAGAAGCAAATACTCGGTTTTTTGGGCTAACAGCATAGCTAGCCACACACGTTGACGCTCTCCTCCAGATAACGTGTCCACTAAGCGATCTGCGTATTTTAGTGTGCCTGTCATCGCCATTGCTTCTTCAACAATGTCGTGATCTTTCTTACTCAAACGTCCAAGTAAACCATGCCATGGATAACGACCAAAACCGACTAAATCTCGACCTAAAATACTGTCGGTCACTGGAAGATGCTGAGGCAAGTAGGCAATGTGTTGGGCGAATTTTTTCGCTGAGAGATCGTTAATGCTCGTTCCATGCAGAACCACGTCACCAGCGGTGTATGGCTGTTGCTGTGCCAGCAACTTTAACAATGTGGATTTTCCTGAACCATTGTGTCCAACAAGAGCGTATGTTTTTCCGGGTTCAAATGTCACATCAAACGCTTTTAGCAATGACTTGCCTTCAATCTCAAACTGGAGTGCTTTAGCTTCCAACATCCCTACTTCACCTAATAGCCATTTACGAATAACAGTTATTCAGAGCTCTCATTCGTTGATCACGTTTGCCGTTCTTATTCAACAGAACGATTAATAAGGGAGGTTTTATATAACAACAAAGATACAAATGCAAACCGTTGTCATTATCATTACATCAACAAGATCATTGAGAGAATTGCTAAGTGTTAGTGATAATTTGCTCGGCTGAACTTCATTAGTAAATTATAGGCAGGTCAACGAGAGTAGCGGTCTCCCACTGCTCTCGCATAAATTTGAACGAATACTGCAGCGTATGAAGAAATGAAAAATGCCGCAGTGAATACATTAATGACGAGCGTCAGCGCCAAACTCTACTTCTTTATAGATATCGGCCAGCGACTTTTTACCTTGTTTGTCTTTGGCTGAACGCTTTTTCTTAGTTTGATAATGGTATTCTTGCTCCTGAAGTGCTTGTTCGTGCTCTTTTGCTGACTCAACAAACTCAGGATTTGCAAGTGCTTGTTGGCGTAAGCGGTTTACTCTTTCAAGGGTTTCCCACAACATACTTCACCTCCAAACTTGTTACTGTATATAAAAACAGTATTATTTAAATATTCCTCCTCGTCAACATTTCAACTTTGTTACTGCTCTTCACATTAACCCCAAGCCTGTATAGTGCTCAGGATATTTGTGGATGATTTGCTTTATATAACCTTGATGCTCTCGCAGAGCATTAACACATTCTCGAGATAACCATCCCTGATATACCCATTTTTCAAGCTCTAACAATGCGTATGGGATGGACCACGCTTGTCTATACGGATGGTGCGTTGTCATAAAATCAAAGGCATTTGCAGCAGCCGTAATTTGCGCGGCTATTGGTATATCGTCACTGGTTAAACCATACGGATAACCAGTGCCATTTAAGTTTTCGTACTGATAAGTAACCATCTGCAAAAACAAAGTCACACTCGGGTGAACCGGATTTCCGATACGGGCAACTATGTCATCCGCTGAATCGATACAACGCTCAATATGTTGAATCAATATCGCCTCTTGTTCTTGAGAGTAATTTGTTCGGCGGCTAGCAATTTCAACTGGCAGCTGACTATCACCGAGCGCATGGAACTGAGCAAAAATACCAATATCTTCGACCATTTCGTCATTCAGGTGATAACGATCCGCTAACTGCGTTGCGATAATTTGACTGTAGTACTTCATGCGTTTGGTATGCGCGTAATACTCAGGTGAATAGCCTGGCATCATACATTGCATTCGGTTCGCTAGCGTTTCTATCGCATTGACTACTTGAGTCTCTGATTCAACCGCAAATCGAATCATTTCGAAATAAGGTTTAAGACCATTCAGCGCTTCTAAACTAAACGCATCACGTTGAGTGGAGTTCAAAAATACAAAACCAGTAAAAGCTTTGTTGTCATAACAAGGAATAGCAGCCGACGACTGATATCCGTGTTTGAGTAAAATTTGAACCCGAGGACAGTGATTAATATCATGAAGGTCTTCGACGATACGAGGAACCGCGTTTTTAGAGGCAATATTGAGGTGGTGGAGTTTACGGAATGCTGATTCGTGATGGGCTAAACACCAAGTGTCAAACTCACTTTCTGCAAATGATTTGAGCACATCTTGGTCTGGGTGATATTTTGCAAATGACACCCTATCAATACATGGCAAGTGCGCCTGCATCCTGCCTTTTAGCGTTTGCAGTTGCTCGTTAAGCGGTTTTGCAAACGGGTAAAAACTCCGGTGCGCCATGCTTCACCTCCACACCAAAGCAGAGAAACAAGAAAAGCTCATTGTGTTGCAAATTCAATGGTATTTTGAGCGGTTTTCTCCACTTAAATTATCGATATACCACAACTTAAGTGTACGAAATAAAAGCACATTTCTACCAATTTTTTCACCGGATATCTTACGGTAATTTGATCCAGATTAAAAAAGCCAACGAGCGAAACTCGTTGGCCTAACAATACAGATTGATTACGATGGATTCAGTAACTAGAGGTTATTCAAAGAACGTTCTAAACAACTAGCCTAGAGCAGGAAGCACACCCAGCGTAATTAACACCTGAGCGAATACGATGCCAGTGCCAGCGATGCCCGTTATCACTAGCGCACCTTGACCACCAGCGACGCGGTACTCCCCAGTAAAATCATCCGATTTACGAACCTTGATCACCATAACCAAAGGCAAAAAGATGGCTAAAATCGCTAAGGCAATCGCTGCATAGCCCAAAGCCATAATAAAGCCTTGAGGATAGAAAAGTGCGAAGCCTAGCGGTGGAGTAAACGTCACTAGTGCCGCAATCAAACGATTAGGCTTATCGTTACTTCCTTTGATGGTATCACCCAAAAATTCGAATAGACCCAAACTCACGCCAAGGAACGATGTCAACAATGCCAAGTCAGCAAACACACCAACAATGCTACCCAAATTTGATTGGTGTACTGTCTGAGATAGTTGACCAATCAGTGCGCTCAACCCTCCGTTCTCAACAAGCGTACTTTGGCTAACCACACCCAACGTCACGATTTGCCAAAAGATATAAATAACGAGTGGAATCGTCGAACCAATAATAACGGCTTTGCGTAAAGAAGAAGTGTCACCGTCTAAGTAATTCACAATTGCAGGTATACTTCCGTGGAAACCAAACGAAGTAAAGATCACCGGAATCGCCGCTACAACAAGGCCTTGTTCGATTGGCATACTTAACAAGTAAGATTCCGTAACGTTTGGAGCAAGAAAAGAAAGCACCGCAACCATCGCAATGAGCTTCATCGCGAACAGAACTCGGTTTACTTTATCGACCGTACCGGTACCCACTGTCACAACTAAAGTCACAATCAAGGTAAAGATTATCGTTGATGTAGGCCCTGAAATATCGAGGTCAAACCATTGTGCAAGGCGGTCTCCGAACTGAGCACCACCGCCAGCGATATACGCTGCACATAATGAGTAGAAAAGAAACAACATCGCAAAACTTGCCACCCACTTGCCTTTTTGACCTAGGAGCTGTTTCGCCAAAGTATGAAGTGTAGCACTACTCTCCGCATGTTGATGAAGCTCAAGCATAAGCAAGGCAGTGAAAGCCATCAGAGCCCATAAGCCTAGCATGATGATAATAGAAGTTGAAAAACCAATGCCGGCAGAGGCAAGTGGAAGCGCTAGCATACCAGCGCCTATTGTAGTGCCCGCAATAATTAGCGTACTACCGAATACTTTAGAACGACTCATTGTATATTAATCTTTACACTTTATTAGAAATTATCAGTATTAGATCGGGCAACGGCGGACCGAAACCAACACCATATTTGTATTACCGTCGATATTGTAGGATCTTTAGCAGAAGATCAAGCAAAGTGTAAGGATAAAAAACCACACATGTAAACTATAATTTACACCTTACTGATATTTAACAATAACTGTGTGCATTCTTCCCTGTTCATGAACTTGGGAACAGGGTAATTCCAGTGCGCCTCTTTCAGAATTAAATCAACAAGCGCATCAGCATCTTCACGTTGAATGAGCGCACTGGTTTGCTCAATATCAATAGTTGAAAACAAGGACTCCAGATTCGCCAAAAAATGCTGAGCACTTGCGTTACCTAACTGCCCCTCGGCCGTCAACTCATCGAGCTTTCTTAGTTGAGGCTCAATCTCTGATAATGAAAAGCGCAGCACAGGCAACAAGGCTAATCCGTTTGCCATACCATGAGGTATTCCATATCTCGCACCGAATGTGTGAGCAAAGGCATGAACATAACCCAAACTCGCTTTGGTAAATGCTAAACCCGCGTAATAGGATGCCATAGCCATTTTATGACGAGCTTCGACATCATCCCCTTGCATCACAGCCCTAGGAAGATATTTAAAAATGAGTTTAATAGCGGCAACCGAATAAGCCATCGTTTCTTGAGTAGCGTTTTTCGATACATAGGCCTCAATAGCATGGGTTAATGCATCAACGCCAGTATCAGCCGTGATCTTAGGAGGTAAACCAATCATTAAATTCGCATCTAAAGCTGCCATTAGTGGCACCAACTTTGGATCCATTAAAGGGGTTTTAATGTGTGAGGAGGGATCTGACACGACCGCAGCGATAGTAACTTCACTTCCGGTTCCAGCCGTTGTTGGAATAGCAAAAAGCGGCGCTGGCATTCGCCATACCTTCAATAGTCCAGCTAATTTTTTGATTGGCCGTTTATTGGTAACTTTCGCAGCGATGACTTTTGCACAATCCATTGCAGAGCCGCCACCCAAAGCTAATATGCCCTCACAATGAAAACGATGATAAGCCTCTAGACCGCTCTCAACCTGATCATAGGTAGGATCGGGCTTAACTTGCGAGAAAACATCTAACTGTAAATCGAGTTGTGCTGCTGCCTCAAGCACCTTATCTACAATACCGACTTGGACCAACCCTTCGTCGGTAACTAACAAAACGCGTTTAAATCCCAGCTCGGTCATCGATTCTAATAGCTCATTCATCGAACCAGGGCCGGAAAACAAGGTTGGTCTCGGCATAGGAAGGATATGGGCTGCAATTTTTAACCCAGCGGTGTAACTCCGGTATAAACGATGCTTCAACATACGAAATCCTTTTCATTTAGAGCTATCATTCTAGCTACTTTTACTACCTATGCTTACTTTGCAATCACACATTTTCAATAAACTTATCTCACTAAAAGGGCTAGCATCGCTGGGAAACCGTACCATTTTATTATCTTTCCTCAACGACATGAGCTACAGAGAAAATGTTTTCAACGACGCTCTATTGTCATGTAGTTAACAAGCTTCTTTCCCTATTACTCTGTTAGTTACAGAGCGAGCCTCGAAGAAGTCTTCTTATTTTTTGCCAAAAGCAACAATATGAATTCTGTTAACCACACATCAATACCGTGTGTCTCTGGTTGAGCGCGAGCACGATTTACAAAAATAAAAATAAGAATGCGTTACATCATGATTTATTGTCGTTTTCAAATAAGTCAACAAGAGCAACAATAATCTTTCAAAACTTATACTTAGTTCAAATATCTGACTCTTAACCATGAGCTTCAGGTGATATTATTATGCAACTAGGATTATTATCCCGCCCATAATCAAAACTATGTCTAAACGCCCACCTTTTTGGGGTCTATTCGCTGTCGTACCCAATTTTTCCTATCACCTTCTGATTTGGGTTTAGCGTGGGCTAATTAGCAATGTCGGTATAAACCATGAATCATTCTTGCCATTCCCATACGGACATGGGCTTTGAAGTCGATCTGAAACAAGCACTTATCTGGGTTGCTCGAGCACTCGACTATGTAGGTGTTGATGATACGCACCATAGCCATCGTGTCGCTTACATCGCTTACCAATGTGCTCGGGTCATGAACTGGGAACCAGAAAAAGCGGAGTTTTGCTACTTCGCAGGGATGATCCACGATTGTGGGGTCTCCGAAACACAAGAACATAAAATGTTACTTGAGGAGTTGGTGCCACAAGATGTAAAAACACATTGCTTAAGAGGATACCGAAGCCTCAAGCAGTGTCGTTTGTTGCGTCAGTTTGCTACACCTGTTCTTTACCACCATACACATTGGAGTGAACTAAAATATCTTGATTTACCGCCTTTTGAAAAAGAGGTCGCTGCCCTACTCTATTTAGCCGACCGTCTCGATTTTATGCGTTCCAAATACGTCATGAACTGCCACTGTGACATTGTCACACTTCATGAAGAACTAATTGCAGAATGCATCATGGCAAACGCTGGAACTTTGTTTAATCCAGACATGGCTAAGGCAATGGTTAAGCTCGTTATGACCGACGCATTTTGGTTCGCGATGGAGTCTGAAAATATAGAAACCATCGGATTAAACTTTAAAAGCATTGATTGGCTTCAAAAACAGCTCACTATCCAAGATATGAATAGTTTGGGAATGTTTATCGCTCGAATTGTTGACGCAAAAAGCCCATTTACTTATCAACATTCGCAAAAAGTGGCGGAGTTATCTCGGTATCTAGCCATCAAGCTTGGGTTCTGTGAGCACGACCAAGAGATGTTATTTATTGCTGGGTTGGTGCATGATATCGGAAAGTTAAAAACACCAGATGAGATTCTTCATAAAGAAGGCTCTCTTAATAAACAAGAGTATACGCGTATCAAACGCCATACAATTGATACTCAGCTCGCATTGCATAAGGTCTTCCCTAACGCGAAAATAGCGGAGTGGGCTTCCAATCATCATGAACGTTTAGACGGGTCGGGCTATCCCTATCACAAAACAGGCGCCGAGCTCGATGTTCCATCGCGTATCATTGCTGTCGCGGATGTCTTCCAAGCTCTGTCTCAGGACCGTCCCTACCGAGGACGAATGGCTCAAGCACAAATCGCCGCGATTATGGGCGAGCAAGTCGCTAATCAAGAACTTTGTTCTGACGTCTATGCAGTGCTAGAGCGAAACATGACCGAGTGTTACGAGCTATCAACTAATGTTTAATCGATAAAGGGCGTATCTACGCCCTTTGCTGATTTTGTACAGGTTGCAAACCAATCATTTTGCAATATCAAGTACATTGTCTCGCACACCATTGATTCTGAACCAACCTGCAATGCTGAACCGCTCTGCGTTGGTCGGTAAAACCTCATGCGGGAATTGCTCAGATAAGAATAAAAGTAAGCGTCCTGATTGAGGAGGGATGGTTGCTATCTTATTATCATTTAGATCGTAAACCACCAATTCACCTGCATCCTTTTCCGTCCAAGATTCGTTCATGTAAAAAACGGTTGTCAATCGACGGTTTTCATTGCCCTTAAAACAATCTAGATGCTTTTGGTAGAAATCCCCTTCCTCGTACTTGGCAAAGTGAGCTTCATACTCAAAAAGTCCCAGAAACAAGTGACGGTTCACTTCTTGGCGTATTTCTTCCATCTTATCTAAGTAAGAAGTAACCGCGTGCCCCATATTGGGCGATAACCATTGAATTTTGTCACTTCGAATTGACTCAATACGAGTCACATCGTCATTACGACCAATACGCGCTTTTTTCCAGTTACTTGGAATGCAGTCTCGCAATTGATCCACTTCTTGTTCAGAAAGAAAATCATCCCAGATGTAGTAACCATGGGTTGCTAACGCATCGATCATTTTATTCATTATTGTCGTTCACTCATATTAGTTGGGCGGTCTATATAAAAAATCTTCAACCCCACAACAAATGCGATTTTTTGTCGAAACGACAACAAAATAAAAAGAGAGTAAAAATAGGTGATGACGAATATAAAAATGCCGCTCATATGAGCGGCAATATCTTTTATTATTGACGAGCTTCTAATCTGGTTGGATGAACTCGCAACGGACTAAGACGTTTAATAGTCGGGCGTTGTTTGTTTTTTAACTGGATATGACAAAGTTCCAGAATTAAGCCGAATGCCATCGCAAAATACACATAACCTTTGTTGATATGAATTTCGAAGCCTTCTGACATCAATAAACCACCTAACAAAACGAGGAATAACAAAGCAAGTGTCTTAAAACCAGGGTAACACGACACCAGGTTATTGATTTTTTCTGCTGTCATGACCATCACGATAGCAGAAGAAACAATCGCTGCGACCATAAGTGGGACATCACTTGTCAAACCAACGGCGGTTATCACCGAGTCCATCGAGAATACAGCATCCACGGCAACAATCTGCAACAGAACTACCGCTAAACCAGTACGGGCGTGAGTTGAGTGAGCAGACTCGTTGTGATTTAACCAACTCCACAACTCTTTCAGGCTTTTAGCCAAGAGGAATGCACCACCCGCAATCATGATGACGTCTCTTCCGGTAAACGCATGGTTCGCCAAAGAAAATAGCGGTTGAGTCAGTTGCATGATCCAAGAGATTGAAAACACTAAACCAATACGAGCAACAACAGCCAGACCAATACCAAGGCTTCTTGCCAGCTTACGTTGGTGCAGCGGCAGTCTTTCACATAAGACAGAGATAAAAACGACGTTATCAACGCCTAAGACAACTTCAAGCGCAAACAAAGTGGCGAAAATAGCCCAAGCTTCTGGTTGCATAAAAAGTTCTAGCATGAGCATGTCTCCAATAATAAGAAGACATATGGTGAAGGGTTTTGTCGACTAAAGGGGTCGTCCATTAATTATTTATACCTTTGTTACTGAGGGATCATGAGTAAATCACCAAACAATCAACAAAACAATATCTATTTTAATTAACAAGGAACAAGTTTAATTCGTGTACAAATCAATCAACTCCTCCAAATTGATTAAAATTACATAGAAGCTTTAGAATTGAATAAATGAAAGCATTAAAGTCCAACAAAACTAAGATAAATTTCTAGACTTATAAGCACCATCAATCCTTATGCAACCCATTAAATGCATTGAGCTCAAAGAGAAACAGGCGTGTTTCCGAGATAAACAATAGTAAAAATTTGTTTCATGCTGATATACTGCCAAAAATCATAAGAAACCATGCTATTTATGGACTACATTGCTCTTTCGCGTATAAGCCTTAAACATCTAACTGTTTTACATATGTTGTTAACCACTCACAGCGTCACACTTGCGGCAGAACGCTTGTGTGTAACACCATCGAGCGTCAGTAAAACGCTCGGACAGTTGCGCGAAACGCTAAAGGATGACCTTTTTTACCGTGATGGCACTCGCTTAGTGCCGACAGCATTTGCGCTGCATATAGGCCCATCAATCCATGGCATACTCTCCAGTATGAATGGATTATTACATCAAGGCTCTTTTAATCCGGCTTACTATCAAGGTAGTTTTTCATTAGCAATGCGTGAAAGTTCATTTGAGCTCTTTGCGCCAGTTCTACAGCACTTGTCCCAACAACTGAGCAACCACGCGCACTTGAATGTCCATGCGAAAGAGGAAATGAGCTTCGATGCATTAGCAAGAGGTCAAGTGGATTTTTTGTTGCTTCCTCACGATCTCAGCCAACCACCCACACAAAATAAAGACTTGGTCTGGAAAACCATTTTGAAAGACGAAATGGTTTGCTTAATGAGAGCATCGAACCCACTCGCTGAGCAACCCTTATCTGTTGAAAGTTACCTTTGTGCAAGACACATCGGTATTCATGATAAAGATCTGTCACAACCTTATTTTGAGCAAAATCTCACCCAAAGGCATTCAAAGCGAAACTTGGCCATGCGTGTAGCCGACTTTGGTTCAGCTGCGGTGATGTGTCAGCACTCGGATTACTTGTTCACATGCTCCAAGCTTTGGGCAAGAGCGGCAATGCAAGCAAAAGGTTTGGTTGAACAAGCTCTTCCATTCGATTACGGACAGGTAGCCTACAGCCTCGTTTGGAACAAAGCGAGCTTAAACGATCCCGCTTTAAAATGGTTACAGCAACAATTACTCGACGCCTGCGCCATGTTAGATGCCTGTGATGCGTAAGCATAGATAAACAACGGTACTACGTGAGTACTGTCGGCACTGTGATAGGGTTACTCACGTAGCATCGAAGCTCTGATTTTAAGCGTTCGATATCATGATGAGAGCACATATCCCAAGTTAACGCCTCCCCCACTACTCCGTGATGCTGAAAGGCATTTAAACGTATAAGCACCGATTCAGGAAGAGTACTCAAGTAACGTCCAATTGCTACGATTTCTATATCTAAATCACTTTTTTGGGGAATATGCAGTAAGCGGACCTCGTACAATTTTTCGTGCTCAACAAGGTACTGAAGGGTTTTAAATACACGATGATTATCACGCCCAGTTAGCCACTGATGCGTCTCCGTCTGCCACGCTTTCAAATCGATCATTGCGCCATCCAGAAAAGGTAGAATACGCTGCCAACCAGCAACCGCTAAAGAACCGTTACTGTCGATGAAACAAGAGAGGTGCCGTAATTCAGGATCTTGTTTTATCCCTTTAAACAGCTCAATAATGAAAGGAAGTTGTAAGGTAGATTCCCCACCGGATACAGTAACACCACTGATGAAAAAGCGATGTTTGCGTATCAAATCGAGCATTGTTACTACAGAGTAGTCAGTAATTTTTGGAGTAGATTGGTTCTGACATATCTCTATACAATGATCGCAGTGGGTGCACTCCTCTTTAAGCCAAACAACGTTGTTGTTTTCGTCGAACTTCAATGCGCCTGCTGAACATTCACTCACACACTCACCACAATGATTACAATGGTTTATCGTGTGAGGATTGTGGCAGTTCAAACACTGATAGTTACAACCCTGTAGAAAGATGACTAGACGATTTCCTGGCCCATCAACACAAGAGAAAGGAAGGATACGAGTGACTTTTGCCAAAAGGCTTCCACTTCGTCTAGACATCTTGTTCTTTCCTAAACCGAACTTATGCCTGCGTGTAAGTCGGTGTTACTTCATGACTCACCACACGTGGCGAGCGTTCTAAAATTTTGGTATTTTTTGCTGCTTCTGCACCTAGAAACGTCGTGTTGGTTCTCGAACCTTCTTTATCATATTTCGCGACATCTGAAAGTTTGATCATGTAGCCTGTCACGCGAATTAAGTCATTTGAAGTGACATTCGCGGTAAACTCACGATAACCAGCATTTAGTGCCCCTTTACATAAATTGAACATCGCTTCTGGGTTAGATTTCACCGTTTCATCAATCGTCAAAATATCGCTGATACCCGCACGATAATACTGATGATGCTTCGCCGTTGCTTGTACATAAGTGACAGGGTCTGGCTCTGCACCATAAGGCAGACGTACACCTGGCGTAACATCATGATCTAAGCTAATGCCGCCTTGTGCATGTAAGAGCGCTTTGCCATCTAAACCATATTTCACCGGGGTTGAGTCCACCAGTTTAGCCAGTGTTGCTGAAACATCATGAGCAAAAGTATTTGCTCGATCATTTTTTCCGTATCGCCCTATTTGCCCTTCTTTTTCAAATAGAAGGTTTACCGCTTCGGCCATGCCGTAAACGCCATACATTGGCGCGAAATAGGACTCTTTTATCAACCCTTCTTGCGTCAAAAAGCCTTGAAAGAAGTTCGATTTTTCATGCAAGTGCGTGCTTCTTGCGTTTATGAGCTCGACCATTAATCGATGGTAAGAAGGCAACGCATTTAAGAAGTCGTTACAGTCTGATGCTCGTTTTGCAACTTCTTTTAAATTCATTCGCACCAATGTGTTCGAGCCACCTGCTAATGGAAGCGAGTTGTAGCAACTTACAATACCAAAGCGTGAGCCGTTGTAGGCTTTCGCGTGCATTGGGTAATTGGCGATATGCGGTTTACTGCATTCACAAATGTTCTGTGTCGCTTGACGAAGTAAATCATCAGGTGTAACTGTCTCGTCGTACATAAAGGTGAGATTCGGTGCGATCTGCTTGAGCTCCGCATCTACTTTTAAAACAGTGCGACAAATAATGTTGTCTGTCGGTCCGACATTCACATGCATAAACGCATCTGGCAATGTGCGATCCAGCATGATCCAAAAATGTTTTAACTTTTTGTAAATCTGGCTCTCTGTTAGGTCGCCTATGTAAGGCAACAAGACATCATCTAACTGGCCTAAGTAAACCGGAATGTTCGTTACCGAAGGAACATGATGGTAAATGATGGTCAGCATGTTCAACGCATCATCGAAATCATCAGCCGGAGACAACTCTAAATAGTCTGAGCCTTGCGATAGAAATTTAGCGTAATCAGGCAACACATAGCGAGGTTTAAACGGTGCATGACCTTCAAACATATCGCAGATGATGCCTTCATCCATTGCTTGTCTCAGTGATGGAGATACGGTCATGTAAGGAATGCACGCTTCCGCCTCTAAAGCTAAAAAACTCGACTTCTGTTTTGGAGAAAGACGGACGTCGGTCGCGATATCTAGAAAACGTTGTTGTAGTTTAGAAAGGCTTGTCATCTAAGATATTCCTACAAAGTAACCACAAGCCCACAAGACAAAATACGAGCTCTACCCCTAAAGAGTAACGTGATTTTACTCCTGCTTGGCTGTTGCCACTAATGAAAATAAACAAAACGTCTATTTCCATTCTGGAAATAAGACAAAGCTAAATTAGCGCATTCCAACTTACTATATGGGAAAACCTAACTGCGTACCGAAGTCTGTCTTATTTATCGGTTTGCCGTCGACAACATCACGCCAGCACCAATAAATACTCCACCAGTCAAACGATTGAACAACTTCGCTCTTCCAGCGACAAACAACCAATCAGAGGCTTTTACCCCTAACAATGCATAAAATGTTAGCCAGCTAAGCTCAAAAACCACAAATGTAGACGCGAAAATCGCGTATTGAGCCAGTAGCGGTGCGGAAGGTTCAATGAATTGAGGAAACAAAGCGGTGAAAAAGACTATCGCTTTGGGGTTACTAGCGCCAACAATGAAACCACTAGTGAACGCGCTGAACGCTGTCGCGGAACTTTGAGTCGTTGCCGTTTTATTAAAATCTGTCTGAGATGAGCGCAACGCTTGAATACCTAACCAGATTAAATAAGCGGCACCACACCATTTGATAATATTAAAAACTAACTCAGATGAAGCAATGACAACTCCCAGCCCGGTAAATGAGAGCGTAAGGATGATCGTAATCGCAGACAAACTGCCAAGTGCAGTCATGAAAGCAATACGAAACCCACTACTCACTCCTTTACTCAAACACAACAGTGAGCTTGGTCCTGGTGAAGCAGTGAGCACGAGAATGGCAAGAGTGTAAAAAATCCATGTATCTATTTGCATTGGCATCCCTTCCAGAAAAAAGAGGTTTATAGCCCATTGTGTATAGAACTATTTTATCGCCCGGTTTCTATCCATGAAGCCGAGGTCTTAAGAACCATCTTGCATCTAAATAACTTAGAAAAAATTAATAGATAGTTATGCAAATAAAATACGATCTACATGCAAGGATGTAAAGCCTGTTGTATAAGCTTATCCATTTCTCTTAATCATAAAAAGGCTTAGGATCGATCTCTAACGATGAAGGCGCTATCGCTCTTTCAATTTTGTACGCACTCGTTTTTAAATCCACAATCGTGACATCAATGTATCGTTTATACTTGCGGGAGTAGAAACATTTCACTTCTGGCTTTAATGCTTGAGATTCATTTGAAGACCAAACAATACCAACACGCCCATCGTTCAACTCGACAATAGAGCCTACGGGGTACATCCCAATGCAATTAATGAATTTGTAAACTAAGTCGGCGTCTAAATGAAATGGCGTTAGACTCAACAAGATTTTAAACGCTTCGGCAGAACTCATGCCTTTTTTGTAACAGCGATCAGCCGTTAGCGCATCGTAGATATCTACAATACAGCTCATACGGCCGTGAATTGGAATCTCCTCCCCCTTCAAGCCTCTAGGATAACCATTGCCATCTAACTTCTCGTGGTGCATCAAACAAACATCACGGCTTACGTCACTAAGTCCTTTTACGTGAAGGATAATCTCACCTGCGAACACTTGATGTAGCTTCATATGTTCAAATTCTTCAGGCGTTAGCTTCGCTGGCTTGTGCAAGATCTTATCATCGACTTTAATTTTACCTACATCATGAATAATGCCACCTACAGCAAGCTGTTTTAGCGTTGGCTTATCCAAGCCCAAGTACTTACCGAATGACACTAAAAGACAAGCGACATTGACGGAATGTTCCAATAAGTAAGAGTCTTTTTTTCGGAGTGCAGAGACACACTGCAACGCATCTGAGTCAATCAAAACACTTTCAATGACATCGTCAGCCCAAGCTTCTACTTCATCAACTTCAATGATTTTTCCTTCAAAAGTTTGATTCAATAGTTTCTGCGCCAAATCTTTTGCTTCGGCGATCAGCTTTTTGGCTCGCTTGTGTTGGATGTCTCTCGAACGATAAGTTCGTTGACCCCTCTTAAAATCTGAGTGTTTCTGCTCTCTCGTCTCTTTAGTGGCATCAGTTGATTCATCTACAGGCTTGAAGACACACTGCTGCGAAGATAATGTTTGATCTACCCAAACATACTTTACGCCACTTGTAGCAAGCTTCTTAATGCCTTCAGGGCTAGATATCCGCCCTGCATTGGCTAAATTGACGCGCTTGTTGTGCTCTATCGCGGTAACAAACATACCAACGCCGATATCAGCGAGCGCAATTTTGATTGAATTTTTCGGATCGTACTGCATATAAAGAAGGCTTACTCGATATTAACGTCCGCATTATAAGAGATTTGATTACTTGGCGTGATAATAAATTTGAATTGATTACAATTAATGAGCATCCTGTCAATTAATAATCGGTCGCGCTCATTAAGTCCTTTTTGTTATTATGGTTTTATCCAAGATAACATATATACAAATGACGTTAGAAAACAGCACATTGATACCGACACAACTGAAAATAACTTTAGGATAATTATTCATAAATATTTATAGATTGCGGACGGCATCAATAACTGTATTTTATAAATGATTTTTACTGTTGACTATTTTTTATAAATGTCGATGATTAGCCGCCTAATCTTAGTATGTTATTAACCTAGTAGCGCATAAAATGATAGCCAAACAATTTGAACTGACACTTTTGTGATTGTAATGTACGCCAGCAGATCAACTCTATGTTATCAACCCCAACACTCATCTCTGATGCTAAAAGGCTCGAGGAGGAAATATCTTGACCACCATATTTGACCAACAAGTCTCAGATAGTGACCGAGAGTTCCTAAAAATCGTCGAAGAACGATTCATTCATATCTTCGATGTGTTTAACGAAGGCCTCTTTTACATGGATGAGTTTGGAACCATGGTATTTTATAACAAGGGCTTTTATGAGCAGCTTGGTATCAACGCTGGTCGAATCAGCTTAGAGCAATGGTTAGACCTTGTTCACCCTCTCGATCGAGAAAGACTCTCCACTCGGGTCGATGCTCACATCATTACCAACAACACGAGGGTCACAACGACCTACCGCGTGCGTAAACCCAATGGACAGTACGTCTGGATTGAAGGCGTAGCCATGACCAAAGAAACAGAACATGGTCATTATATGGTTGGTAGCCACCGTGATATTTCTGAACGCAAGCTGATGGAAAGCTACATTCATCAAGTCGCATTTCATGACAATGCGTCAGGTATGGCTAATCGCGCCCATCTCTTGCTGGATATTGAAGATAGTGTGCGAGCCACCGATTCTTGTGCATCTATCTGTTACATTCAGATAGAAGAGATTAAATCTTACTTAAATCAATATGGCAGCGAGTTGGTCGATGGGTTAGTGGAAAAATTGCTACAAACTCTCAGTCACCTACCTTCTCCAAATAGTTCTGTATATCGCGTACATGATGATGACTTTGCGATTTTGATTCACGATGAATGCTCGGTAGAAACGCTGCAAAGTTATGCCGAAAGTTTAAAGGAAACCTACCACGAGGCAGTGATTGAAGAGGGCCAATACTTAGGAAGTAACATTAGTATTGGTTTGTATCCTTGCATAGATCCAAGTCACTCAGCAGAGGAAATATTACGTAAAGCAGCACGAACTTGTCAGTACGCAAGCGAGCAGAATAAAGACCGTGTTGCGGTTTACAGTGAGAAAACTCAGCATGCCGTAGACCGTTATTTCTTTATTGAGCAAGGTCTAAAAAGTGCACTTGAAAAACAGACATTAAGCGTTAAGTTTCAGCCAATTATTGACGCCAAAAGCTCAAAAGTAGTGAGCTTCGAATCTCTGGTTCGCTGGCGTAGCAAAGAGTTTGGCGAAATTTATCCAGACGAATTCATCCCCGTCGCAGAGAACAAAGGTTTGATTGTCGAACTCGGATATCAAGTCTTTGCCAAAGCGTGTGAATTTATCAAAAACTACCGTGAGCGTTACCAAAACCAAGTTCGTGTAAACGTGAATGTTTCTGTACTTCAGTTAATGAATAGTGAATTCCCTGCGCGAATTAAAGCCATGGCGGATGAGGTTGGTGTCGTTCCTGAGTCTATTGTGTTGGAACTAACAGAAACGTTTATTTTGGATAATAATCAGACAGCCATTGCCCCTCTGAATACCCTCAGGGAACTAGGATTTGCACTCTCTCTGGATGACTTTGGATCTGGTTACAGTTCATTAAATAGCTTCTTCGACCTCCCGATGACACAAATCAAAATTGATAGGTCGATGGCGTGGAAAACACTAACCAACCGCTCTTCACAAGAATATCTGAAGTTTCTTATCACTATGTGCCAGGAAAATAATATTGAAGTAGTGATTGAGGGAATTGAAGACGCCAAAATGTGTGAATTTTTTACCGAAATGGGCGTCGATTATCTGCAAGGTTATTGGTTCTCTAAGCCACTTTCTGTTGCCAGTGCAAGCCGCTATTCGTTGAGTTAAGCATACTAGAGCAATATTCCGCACGGCCACGTTAAACATGCTGAACTATTCACTATAGATTTCAGACACTAACTGGCCGTGACGAAAACAAAGCTTAATGCCCCCTAATTAACGTAGGCGTTCAAACACCACACTCTGATCTAAATGTTCGTGATACTGAGTGTAATCTAAGCCCACATCAAAGATATATTGGGTCACCAGGTTTCTAACGCACTCTATTAATTGGCTTGCTTGCCATGGTTTTTCAAAGTAGCGGTCAATGCCTGCGGAGTTGATCGCATTAATCGTATCGGTGTGCGTCGCTTGCCCGGTAAGAAGCACTTTCCTCGTAAAGCCAAAACGACCGTCTTTTGATACATCGGTCAGCAGTTCTACTCCCGTTTTACCTGGCATCACATGATCGGAAATAATCAATGCGATCATCTCGCCTTCTGCATCAAATTCATCCATCAGTTCTAGAGCCTCACCTGCTGATTCGCAGTCTTCGACATTCAACCATTGATTTAACGGCTCTAAATCTTGTAGAACCGCGCTTAGTACCTCTCGTTGGTCATCAACGCAAATTACATTAAGCTTCTCCATGTTCACCCTCTACTGGTAACTTGATTCTAAAAATCGTTTTTTCACTGTCGCTCTTTACCACAATAGAGCCGTTATATCCGGCGATAATGCGCTTCACAATCGACAGACCTAACCCTAAACCAAACGACAATCCCCCCTTTTTAGTGGTGAAGTTTGGCCGGAAAATTTTTCTACGTGTCGCTTCATCAATTTCTGGTCCGTTGTTAGCAATCGTGACCAAAATTTTACCCTTACTCTCCCGAGTATGTATTTCGATACCGGGTTTCTCCGTTTCACCAAGTGCATCGCACGCATTCTTTAAGATATTTACCCAAACTTGGACGAGTTCGGTTTGAGAACCAATAAAAGCAGGTAAATCCGCAGGGCTAAAACGAACACTCACTCGTCTTAAGTCACTTTGCAATAGAGCCAAGGCGCGATTGATTGAATCATTGATGTTAATCGCTTCATCCAAGTCGATATCCGTGCGCCCCAATTGTTTTACGGATCGCACAATGCCAACGGTATGTTTAGAAGCGATGCGTAAGTCATGGAGATCTCGCCCCATTTGCCAGAAACGTATCGCTTCTTCTGGTCTTTTTAGCCAATGTTCTGAAAGGAAGTTATTTGGAACGGCACGTGCAAGATCACGAGCAACCTCCTTGGTTAAACCGTAGTATTTTTCGAAGTGACGCCCCCGCTTTCTCGCTTCGCTAGAAGAGACTTTCTGCCCTTGCATTAAACCAAAATCAAAAAATTGACTCGCTTCCGGATGAACTTCTTCAAGCAGTTCCATGATAACTGTCTCTAGCCGTTCTGATTTACTGCTTACAACGCCTATCGCATTGTTCAACTCATGAGCAATACCCGCTGCAAGCTGCCCCAACGTTGTCATTTGCTCTGCGGTATGAAGCTTTTGTAGCGCTTTTTCTTTAGCTAATGCCTCTTGCATTGCACGCCGTTGACGACGAGATAATTCGTTAACCATCACAGGCATAAATTGTGTCGTCAATGGTCCGTATGTCGCCTCTTCCACGGCGGGCGTATCACGCTGTATCCAAGCCAATTCAACATCGGTTTGAGCAATCACTGTCGAAGAGGCAGTCCACGTACCAGAAAAGAAACTATGTACGCCAATAAACGCACCTTGAGACGCAGAAAATACCTGAATCGGTTTCTTGTCATCTTCCGCGTAATAGCCCGCCAGTTCTCCCGACAGCACATAGTACAAGCGATCATTGTAGCCAGCTTGCTCAATAAGCACCGACCCGGATAAAACCGTTAATCGGCGTTCAAGGTGATTAAAGTAGCGTTGTACTAACGCGTCTAACTTCGTTTCGTACATGGGTTATCCAATATGCCCAACAGTATGTAAAATCCACACCATCACAAAGCTGAGTAATACGCCAATCACGCCTAGCACGGCACCGATACGAGCCATTTGGCCGCTCTCGACATGCCCTGTTGCATGAGCTAACGCGTTTGGTGGCGTACTGATTGGTAACGACATACCGAGTGAAGCAGCAAATGTCACGACTAAGATCAGAGTAACTTCACCGCCGAGAGGCGTTAACGAAGCCATAGAGGTACCTAACGCAGCCATAATCGGCATCAGCAAGTTTGCGGTGGCAGTATGCGACATAAAGTTTGCCATTAACAAGCACAAGAAAGCCGCACCAAACAAGACAACATATGGCGAGAACTGATCAAACGGAATGCTGTGTACCACCAGCTTCGCAAGCCCGGTTTTATCTAGAGCAAGGCCCAGAGCAATACCGCCTGACACCAACCAAAGCACATCCCAAGAGATTTTCTTCAAGTCTTCTTTGTTGATGATGCCCGTCAATGAGAACACTGCCACCGGAATTAATGCTACTGTGTAAGAATTCATTCCATGTGCAGAACCCATCAACCAAAGAATAATCGTGCCGGCAAAGGTGACGTAAACCATTATTGCTTTGGGTGTTTTCAAAAACTTGCTTTTAATGTTCAGATCGATGGTGGTTTGTTCGGCTTTATACAAAAAGCCAATCAGAAACCAGGCTAACGCCATCATCACAATAACGAATGGCACACCAAATACCATCCATTCACCAAACGTAATTAAGTTGTCACCAACCAAATATTTTAGGGCGATGGCATTCGGTGGCGTGCCGATTGGAGTACCAATGCCACCAATGTTGGCTGCAACAGGAATACACAAGGCGAATGCAATTCGACCTGGGTCTTTAGGCCCGAAAACCGCTATCACAGGGGTTAAAATGGACAACATCATCGCTGTTGTTGCGGTGTTTGACATAAACATAGAAAAAACAGCGGTGATCAGCATCAACCCCAGCATAACGAACTTTGGTTTTTGTCCAAATGGTTTGAGTAACACTCGGGCTAAGTTGACATCTAACCTGTACTTTGTCGCCGCCATAGCCAAAAAGAAACCGCCGAGGAAGAGCATGATAATCGGACTAGCGAAGGTCGCCATTATCTCGTTGTATTGTAATAGCTCACCAAAATGTGGCTGCCCTTCTTGCAAACGAAAGAGCACAATACCTTTATTTGATACAAGCAATAGCTCTAGGACAATGATCACAACCGAAGTGGCGTAGATTGGAATTGGCTCGAATACCCAGCAAAGTGCGGCAAGCAAGAAGATTGCAATCACTCTTTGCTGGACGATAGTAATGCCATCAAATGGGAACGCAGAGAGAGGCATCAACCAAACAAGCAATGGTATCAATGTTGGAACAACGTATTTGAGATAAGGGCGCATAGTACTACTTCTCTTCCTGAGATGGTTAGCCAGACACATTTGGCGTTTGGAACGCTATTACCCGCCGCAAAACCAAAACTTTCAGACTGTTTTTAAGCCTTCAGAGACGAAATGCGGTAATGGCGTTCCAGAGAAGATTATGTACACTGTTTTCAAACAAAACGTTGGTGCGAGATCAATGAACTCGTTTTCACATTGGAAAACATTTTATATCTGTGTTCAAGCTCACTAAATGCTCACTATTTAAGTTAAATATACTTTTCCATCATAAAGTTAGTTAAGGTTTCTCCCCTAACCTCAACATGTTGTCGAGACTTAACTGTGAAACCCATTTTCTCGTAAAAAGGTCGGGCGGTAATACTCACTTCAGAATACAGTCGTTTTATCCCCTGTACTTTCGCCTGTGAAAAAAGAAAAGACATCAAATCACGACCAACACCTTGTCCTTGGTATTCATGATGGCAAAAGAAATGATCAATCAAGCCGTCACCTTGCAAATCACAATAGCCAACGACCTGCCCTTCTATCTCCGCGACGTAGGGTTGAATATCGTCCATTTTGTGTTGCCACACATCGAGGTCAAAATCTGATGGTGCCCAAGCGGAAACTTGTGATTCCGTATAATCGCGACGATTAATGATTCGCACAGTATGGTAAAAGAGTGCCCACAGTGTTGGGGCATCCTCGGTGCGATAGCAGCGTATTGAGAGCATCAATTTCCTCATTCCTATTCAATAAATACTAAGCATTAACGCAAAGTGATACTAGTGAACTCATCATTTTCAATGCCAATCACTAAAGGCTTCCCAATCTGATCACTGTTCATCAGTACGGTTGTATTCAGCTCTCGGCTTGATCTGCGTATTTTGCTTTTTCTTATGATATGAACATTCACAATATAATCGGAATACTCCTTTATGATTCCGCCGGAAAATTCTACGTGCTCACTTTCATTGTCTCGGACAACATGAAATTTTCGATTGGCTTGAATATCAGTACTGATGGAGGAGTCACCATAGTTCAGCACAACGGACGTTGGTTCGCTATCTTGATTGGCAAAACAGCCAAATGCGAACATGCTTAATGCGAGTATACTTTTTGATTTAAACATTAATTATTCTATTTCTAGTTATTTTTCTGCTATTTGCATGACCAAACAGCACTTGTTCTGTGAGCGCCTATTGTGCCATAGCTGAACGCTGACTCTAAACGCGCAAAAAGATGAGCGATGAAAATTCCGCCCAAAACAAGCAAATGTGAGACAATGTGAGAGTCCCAAACTCACTCAATCAGTCAAAATCCACTGTAAACCTCTGTTTTTTAATGCTTTTAATTCATGTGGCTGTGTAAGGAATACATACAACCTCTTACTTTTTCATACGCAACTAGACGAATCGTTCGAGAAATACGGCATCGTCTATGCCACATGTTACAAATCGGCTTACCTTATTATTGCGTATGAACTGGAATTATGGCACTAACTTCCCTCTCTCTTTTAATAAGGAGAGGATTTCAACAATCAGGCTTGCCACGTTTTTATAGCTAAAATCAATAGAGCGTTACCAACATCGGTTGGTCTAGGAGCAATAAATGAAAGACCTTCTCAACTTTACTCACCTTGTAAAAATTGGGTTCATGTCAATCGCGGTTATGCTGGGTGGATGCACTCAAGGAGATTGGCGTACTGCTAGCAGAGAACCTGCGGGTATCGCACCCGACCCTTCTAATGTTAAGCATGCTGTGATTGAGTTTTACGCCGCAGATGCGTTTGGTTGGCGAGGCTGGTTTGCTGTTCATACATGGTTTGCAATAAAGCCTGAAAATGCGAACGAATATACAGTGTATGAAGTAGTCGGCTGGAGAGTGAATCGCGGACAACCCGCTCTATATCAGTACCAAACTGGGACGCCAGATCGATATTGGTATGGTGCAAAACCAGAAAAGATCCTCTCCATACAAGGTGAAAAGGCCCGCCAGCTTATCCCTAAAATACAAAGTGTGATTAACCAATACCCTTGGGCTGAAGAATATACGCTGTTTCCAGGGCCAAATAGCAATACATTTCCGGCTTGGGTGGGTAAACAAATTCCAGAATTAGAGCTGAACTTGCCGTTTCGCGCAATTGGTAGCGGTTACGCCAGCGATTAACAGCAAAGGTTAGTCACTGGCTCGTTTTATGTTCAGCATAAAGCGCAATATCTATTGTGCGTCGTCACCCAACTCCGTTCTATTTCTTCCATTATGTTTCGCTTTATAAAGTGCATTATCGGCGTCTTTCATTACCGCTTCAATTGGTGTGTCATTGCCTTTCCAGTGAGAAACGCCCAACGAAACCGTGACCTTACCAACGACTTGGAAGTCATGTTGTTCCACGTTGTGTCTAATACGCTCTGCAACATCCATAGCGTGGTTTACGTCTGTTTTTTCCAAAAACATCATAAACTCTTCACCGCCAGAACGACACAGCTGATCATTAGAGCGAGCTTGGTCTTTCATTAACTGCGCAAACTCTCTAAGTAAATTGTCACCCACGTCATGGCCATAGTTATCGTTTACGCTCTTAAAGTGGTCAATATCTAGCGCCAAAACAGAGAACGCGGTATTTTCCTGCTTAAACAAACCAAGAACTTTATCTAATCCACGTCGATTCAATAACCCAGTCATCGAATCTGTTAATGTATCCAGTTGCAGCTTATCAATGGTTTTTGACACGATACCAAATGCTTTAAGAAAGCTAAGCTTCAAATGTGAGACCTCAAAATACCAAGACTTAACCAGTTTGAGATCATCGATAGAGGATGAATGTTCTTCGACACCTCGCACAGCACCAGCTAACTGCCAAAGTGGTCTAGAAATAAGAAGGGACAAGAACCAAATTAGCAACAAAGTTAATAAACCAATTGGAATCGACTTAAGGAAAACATTCCACATCTGTTCATCTAGCACAGATAACGTCATCGATTTCGGGCGCTGAGCAACAATTCCCCATCCTGATGACTTTACTGGTGCATAACCAGCAAGCATTTCGACGCCGCGAGAGTTAACAATTTCTTTGTTACCGCTCTGCCCCATCGTCACCGCTTTGATTACCTCATTATCGTCGATTACTTCACCAACTCTCGACTGATCTGGGTGATAAATCAGAGTGTTACTCTCATCGACAACGTAAAGGAAAGAACCATCTTTGTATGCGTGCTGGCTGAGTAACTCTGCAAGAATATTTTCTTTTTCTAGATAAATAGTGCCGCCGATATAACCTAAATATTCATTAGATTGAGAAAATATAGGGTATGAGATGGTTAACAAGTAATTTCCAGCTGGCGATATAAATGGTTCAGTAACAACCGGTGCTTGAGCGTTTAAAGACTGGCGTTTTCTTTCACCCACTAACCTTACACCTTTCACCTGAAGTGTTTCAGGGGATACAGAAATAATAACCCCTTTTGCATTAACGACAACCACAGAGTTAAATGATTTGGTTTGCGTTCTTAATCTCTCAGCCTCTTTATCAAGAAGCTGAGCGTCATGCATCTTGTCTTTTAGCACGTTCGCACTGTATTTTAGCTGCGACATTGAGCTTTCTATGAAAGAGTCTGTCATTTCAGACATTTTTTGGGCGTAAACACGGTTTGATTCTAACGTGTTATTGATGATGAGATCCCTTTGAACACGATAAATCGAGTAGAATGCGTTGATCAAAGTGACAAGCACACTGAACACACATAGGGTGACAATAAGATTTCTAAGATTGAGTTTTTCTTTTCTTCTAAAAGACATTGCCAATGGCCAACTTTGAAGGCTTTCTATATGAATGAGCGTATAGGTTATATGAAATTGATTTGATTTTCAGGTAGTAAGTTGGGATCAATGTTAATATTTGCTCACATTAAAGAACACTTTATGAGCTAAAAAGAGAATTCAGTAGCACGATAAAGAAACCGTGCTACTTTCATATTTGGCGTTTAAGAGGGTTTTGTCTCTGTCATCGTTTTTAATATATCCACAACTAGCTGATGATCATCTAACTGCGGTAAACCCGATACCGTCACAACCCCAACCAAACCAGACCCAGAAAGCCGAATTGGAAACGCGCCACCATGAGCGCAGTACTCACGAGCATCGAGATGAGGCTGATTTTCGAAATCACGTTGCTTTTGCTTGTTGTACAGAGAAAGATAGTAAGAGCTGTGGCCATACCTTAATACTGAGTTTCGCTTCCTACGGACCCAATCTACATGATCAGCGCAGGTTCCTGCCATCGCGTATTGAAATAGCGTTTGTCCAAAGCCGTAAACCTCAATAGCAACAGCCGCGCCGCGAGCTTCAGCCTCTTCTTTTAGAGCGAGGCCGATAGACCACGCAATATGGTGATTAAATTCCGCCAACTGAAGTTCATGCTCTTGCAGGGCCACGAGTTCAAGCGTCAAACTCATGGTTTCACCTGAATCGTTTTACCCGTTTTACTGCTTTCCAATGCCATCTCAATCAGAGCGATATTCTGTACTGCTTGAGCGGCAGGAACCGGGTTATCAGTGCCCAAGCGAATGGCGTCTGCCACACCAACAAAGTAAGCTTGGTACGCGCCTCTCTCCGTTTTGATAGTTTGCGCACCGTCTTCGTCGTAACGGACGCCGTATAACGCCTCATCTTCTTCCGACCAAGCATCGTTTTCCGGCAAACGGCCTTCTTTTAAGTAGCCCTCTTGAGGATCTAATCCAAACTTTTCATATTTAGCTTCCGTACCCAATACTTTGTAGCGGAGATTCGGCTCTGGGCTATACAAGTTTGAATGCAAGTGCACAATATGCTCAGGGTAATGAAGTATCAAGTTGTAATAATCAATCGTCGTCGCACCCGGGCGCATCATTCGACATTGTGCGTCTATCGCATCTGGCAAGCCAAACAACACCAATGCTTGATCGAGAAGATGAGGAGCAAGGTCGAATAAAATACCACCGCCATCTTGAGCCTGCTCTCGCCAGCGTTGACGAACTTCAGGACGGTAGCGATCAAAGTGCGACTCAAACAGCTTTATATCACCTAACTTACCTTGTTCGATAAGAGATTTAACCGTGAGAAAGTCTCCATCCCAACGTCTATTGTGAAAAACGCTCAGCACCAGACCTTTCTCTTCGGCTAATGCGATAAGTTCATTACCATCTTCTATCCGAGTAACAAACGGTTTCTCGACGATGACGTGTTTCCCATTGTTCAACGCACGCTTTGCAAGTTCGTAATGTACGTCATTTGGCGCAGTAATGATTACGAGCTCTGCATCACTATCATCGAGTAAAGTATTCGCATCAGAAAACCACTTAGCATCTGGCCAATCATTTTGAACCGCCTCCTGTTGACGAGAGCTTATCGCGCTCAGCGTTAAATTTGGTAGCGATTTAATGAAGGGTAAATGAAACGTTTTTGCTGAATATCCGTAACCAATCACAGCGGTTTTTACGGGATCGTAAGCCATTCTAAGATTCCTTATTTCGGTGACACAACAATACATTCAATATCATTGTGATCGAGGAGTTGTTGAAAATCTGATTGAGGGGGATGATCGGTAATAATGATGTCGATCTTTGACAAATCACATACGTGGTGGAAATTGTCGCTACCAATTTTTCGGGATTCACAAACGACGATGACCTGCTGAGCTTGAGCAATCATCGCTTGTTTCATTGTTGCTTCTAACAAACTATTTGTTGTCAGCCCTCGGGATGACAATGCACACACGCCAATGAACGCTTTGTTCACGTGATAATGCTGCATTTGCTGCTCTGCTTGCGCCCCTAAAACTGCTCTGGCATAAGGGTCAAAGTGTCCGCCTAAGAAATGAACGTCCATTATGTCGTTTGTTTCAGCAGCAGTCAGCACATCAATGCTGTTAGTGACGACGTTGAGCTTGTTTTCTCCACAACACGCTTTTCCTGCATAGAGTGGGAGCAGAGATAAAATGGTGCTGGTATCAATAACAAGATGGTCGCGCTCATCCAACAACGCTGCGGCAGCTTGAGCCAGTCGATGTTTAACGTCACTCACGGGTCGACTCGCGTATGCCTCGGTATGGGAAGAGATCGGCGCAAGCATGACACCACCTCGTATTCTTTGTAACCCAGGTTGCTGACTCAACTTAACTAAGTCTCGGCGAGCTGAATCTCGCGAGATACCAAAGTACTCACAAACTTCAGACAACGTTACTTTGTTTTGCTGCTCCAGCTTCGCTCTGAGCGCTACGAGTCTTTCTTCTTGTGTCATAACTTAAATTCACTTAAGTGGTTTCAAGTCATGATGCCACATATCAATCAAATAACCAACGTAGGTCAACAAAAATGGTTGGAACAGACACTGAACATAAATTGTTAGAGAAATGGTAAGCGTACTGATGATCATCATCCCCCATCACAAAAATTTCTACGTAGGGTTCATCATGATTAGTGAGCTATTGTTTCATGGCTTCTTTAAACACTTGATTCCAATCTTGTTTCATATCGACAAATAGCCAACCTTGCTCTTCACCTACTTTAAACGATTTATCTAACTTACCAACATGAGAATCTTTATCATACGCCCATTCGCGCTTGTCATCCGTGTGATGGATAATCGCAGAAAATCTTGGACCTGAACCTGCTTTCGTCCACTCTAACATCTGTAAATCACCATCAGAATTACCAAACGCCATTACCGGACGTTTGCCAATGAAGTTTTGGATCGTCACAGGCTTTACTGCTTTGTCATTGACAAAGTCTATTTCCGGCATACGTTGGATGGTAGGTTTTCCATCAACACTTTGATATTCCGCCTTTAACGTCGTTCCCACGATGTTTTGCGTTGGAATGCCGTATACTTCCGGCGCCCAAACGCGCATAAATTCAATTCCGCCTCCAGAAACGATGTAGGTCTGATAGTCGTTAGCTCTTAAATAGTCGAGCAGTTCGAGCATAGGTTGATAGACCATTTCAGTGTATGGTCTACCCGTTGTTGGATGGACAGCCGTTTTCAACCATTCCTTAACTTCTTGATGAAACTGTTCAGCAGACATTCCAGAATGGGTTGCCATAACAAGCTTCATTACACCTTCGAGTCCTTGTTTACCAATCCCCTCCATGTCACCTTTTAATGCGGAAGCAAAGGGTTCGGTTGTCTTCCAATCAGGATGCTCAGAGGCCATTTCTTTTACTCTATCGATCGCAAAAAACAACTGTAGATAAACAGGCTTTTCTGCCCAAAGTGTTCCATCATTATCAAACGTCGCGATTCGTTGGCTTTCAGGCACATAGGAATCCGAACCTTGGGTCGTTGTTTTCGTAACAAACGCCATAATAGCTTGCTTAGCGTCAGTGTTGTTCCATGACGGAAGTGGATCTTGCATATCAGCAGCAACAGCGTAACTAGACAGAGCAAAACCTGTTGCTAAGACAATCGCCTTTAACTTTATAGCCATCTTAATTCCTTATATTGAGGTGCTAGGTGCGAATCCAATCAAAAGTATAGTTCAATTGAAACAGGCGCATATTGAACTGAAATATGCAACGGCCACCAAAAAGTGACAATGTCACCAATCTAGTCCACTATTTTATTAAAATAGAAACATGGAATTTAACGATTAAAGTTTAAATTCATTGGCTTCAACTGATGTAGGGGCACTTTTACGTCCCTTTTTCTGATTGAGCTCTTCAATAACATAGTCGGGAGCGACCTTCGTTAGCTCTGTTAAACAGTCATCCGTTTTAGGGTTGCCGTATCTAACATAGATGTCACACACGGCATACAATTGTTCTGGAGCACCGGATATCAAATACGCTTGCTCAAAAGCGTTGACAGACTTCTTCAAGTCTAACTCTTCTTGCAGAACACCATTTAAGTACCAAAAGTAACTGTTTGTCTTTGCCATCGTCACAGCTTTGTCTATTTCAAACGCCGCTTCTTTCTTTTTGTCTAATCTAACCAAAGCGAGAGATTTAGAATAATGCAGCGAGGCATCTTCTGAATTTAGCTTGATACCCTCGTCAAGCACGTTGATAGCTTTCTGGTCTAGCTGTTGCGCTCGGAAGTTGTCTGCGTAGCTTAACCAAACTTGAGGGTTGTTTGGCTCAAGCTTAGTTAACTCTGGGTATATCAGCGCCGCTTTATCCCAATCACGATGCCAACGGTAAACGTCTGCAAGTAATAACTTGGAAACATTATCGTTCTTACTGGACAAGTGTGCTGTCAGCTCTGAAACAGGCCCTTCAAGTGACTGCTGTTGCTCTGAACTCAAATTGGCGTAATCTCGAACGAGGTTAATCGCGGCTGTAATTCGCACCATGGCGGCGTCATCACTCAATAATGGTGAAATCAAACGCCAACGGTGCTCAATCATATATGGCTGTGCTCCCACAATCGCAGCTTCGCGAATACCTGCATCTTCATCCTGCAACCCACGCGCAACTGCAACCAATGCATTTTGGCTTGGATAGTTGGCTAACTCACGTAAAGCATCAATACGTTTTTCTGAAGACAACTTTTTATTTTGCGAATCATAAGACAGCTTTTCGACTCGTTGCGCCGGTGTCATTTGAGCTTCTTGTGGAGTCACAACCGTTGTCGGCGATACTTGATCTGGGTCTAGCAATGTTGTTTCTTGTGCCACTGCTGCTTGACTCGCAGCAATGCCGATCGAGATCACGAGTAATGATTTAGAGAGCAGCTTAATTTTTTGCATTCAATAACCTATATTCTTTCATTTCCGGGCCTGTAGCAGGCGTAGTGACTATCTTAAAACTTCGTTTCAAACACAGTCTGTGTTTGAGTAGCTTGCTGGCGTAGAATCTGGTCACTGTATTTACCGTGAACCACTGGGTTACCTGTTGCTCGTAAGATGTACGCCATCGACTGATCAACATGGGTAAAAAACTTCTTCCAACCCGCGCAGAGATAATTAAGACCAGGCTCACCTTGCCTAGTACGGATAAAACGGTTTTTGGGACATTCTCCAAAACATGCAAATTGATAATCACATTGAAGGCACTGTTGGGGCAGCGTACGACTTTTAGCAAACCCAAATTTCTGCTGCTCAGAGCTATAAGCGAGCGTATCGAGCTTTTCGTGATGAATGTTTCCAACCTTATATTCTGGGTACACGTAATGATCACACGCAAACACATCACCATTAGGCTCCATTGCTAAGCCTTTCCCGCAGATTTCACCTAACGTACACAGTGGGTTTTTTCTGCCCATCCAGGTTTCGATACTGGCTTCAAAGTACTGAACAAACACGTTGCCGATATCGTGTAAAACCCATTCATTGAAAATCGCGATCAGAAAATTTCCCCATGCTTCATCCGCAACGCAAAAAGGCTCAACAACGGCATCTTTATGACCTGGGATCAACCGTTTATCTCCTTGTTTTAGTTGCTCGTTTGGCTCCCAGGTTTGAGGGGCGGTTGTTCTGAATGTTTTCTGCTCAACTATTGGAATAAACTGCATTTGAGGGGAGCGTACTTCATCTCGCAAGAATCGGTAAACTTCAAGTGGGTTACGGCTGGTCAAGTTGTTAACACAAGTGAGCGTAGCAAACTTTACTTCGTGCTTATGTAATAATTCAACCGCATTCATAACTTGCCGGAATGTGCCTCTACCAGCTCGGTTTGTTCGATAAGCGTTGTGCATCATTTCTGGGCCATCAATGCTTAAACCGACGAGAAAGTTGTTCGCCTTTAAAAACTCACACCATTCATCGTTAAGCAGTGTGCCATTAGTCTGGAGATCATTGGAGATCGTAATACCATCGGGACGGTATTTATTCTGTAGCTCAACAATTGTCTTGAAATAATCCAAACCTAGCATTGTCGGCTCACCACCCTGCCAAGAGAAAATGATTTCAGGTGTATTCTGTCCCGCTATATATTGACGGATATAGGTCTCGAGCGTTTCCTCATCCATGACTGGTGAGCAGCCTGGCTTGTACTCAAGTAAATCTTGTTTGCTTAGGTAGTAACAATAGGTGCAATCGATATTGCACACTGCACCGATAGGTTTCGCCATGACATGTAATCGCTTGGATGCTTTTCCATTGAACTGCGGACCTTGAGTTATGTGCATTCATCACCTTCTTAGTTGCTAGCCTGCGCCCAACGGCGTTAAGACTAATCATTAAGTTAATCGCCTAGTGTGATGATAATGTTCAATTATTCGTGGCGCTTGTTATAGTGTGTATAACTGTTTTTCATAGACTTGCCTGATAAAATTTTTTGATCATAAATGTTGATGGAGCTCCCCTATGAAGCATTCCAAAAGTAATACTCTTTACCTTGGTGCCACTATTTCGATTTCGCTAATTATCACTGGATGTGCAACAACACAACCTAGCCCTCTTGCTCAAAAAATCGATCAAGATATGGTTCTTATTGAAGGTGGGCAATTTATGATGGGCTCGGATAATCCATCAGCAAATAAATCCGAGCGCCCGGCTCGCACCGTTCGCGTGGATGATTTCTATTTGGCAAAATTTGAGGTAACCCAAGAGTTATTCGAATCGGTTACAGGCTCTTCTCTGAGTTATTTTAGAAACCCAAATACGCCCGTGAATAACATTAGCTGGCAACAAGCCAATTATTTTATAAAGAAATTGAATGAAAAAACGGGAGAGCACTATCGTTTACCCACAGAAGCAGAATGGGAGTTTGCAGCGAAAGGGGGGAATCTAAGTCAAGGATTCACTTACGCGGGGTCTGATGATATTAACGACGTTGCCTGGTATGCCAGTAACTCAAACAATAAGGCACACAAGGTAGGTCAGAAAAAACCGAATGAGCTTGGCTTATACGATATGACGGGTAATGTTGGTGAGTTTGTTATTGATGCGTTTGATGAAGGCTATTACAAATCAGCACCAAGTGATAATCCGGTAAACGCAAAAGATGAAAAAGAAAGCCTGGCACACAAGTCTGTACGAGGTGGTAGCTTTGCCTATGATGCTGACGAATCCGAAAACTATCGTCGCGATTTTGCTAGCCAGTCAGTCATCATGTCCGACATGGGGCTGAGATTAGCGAAAGACGCTGATTAAACTAAGTAAGAAAAAAGTGGAGCGATAAAAGCTCCACTTTTGGTAATTAGCTCCTATTGACCCCAACAATAGAGGCTTTAAGCTGATCAATAGCTTGCTTAGGTGCATAGTGACTAAGCTCTTGTATGCACCTATCGAAAGCAAAAGCGACAGCACCTTTTTTATGATTTCTCGCTAGAACCTCGCATTGAGCAAACAAGTGTTGTGGATTGCCACCGACTTCAAATGCTGTATGCAACGCTTTACTGGCTTCTAGAACATCGCTTTTTTCTAAAGCTAGACCGTACACGTACCAATAATGCGCATTAGTTTCACCAACTTCGGCGGCGCGTCTAAGTAGCTTTTTCGCATCATCGGCTTTGCCTTGACGTAACAAAGAAAGACCTGCGCTGTATGGTAATGTGCTGGATTTAGGTTGAGCTTTCATCCCTTGTTGTAGCACCGTGAGCGCAGCTTCTTCTTTACCTAGGTGACGATACAAATCTGCTAGGTTAACGTAGCTATTTTCGAAATAGGGTTCGATGCTGATCGCTTGTTTATACAGCTCGGCCGCTTTGTCAATTTCACCTAAGCTGCGGTACACATTCGCCAAATTGGTTCTTCCGAAACCACGATCGGCATTAAACTCTTGAATTTCCATGTACTCTTCTAAAGGCGATTTAGTGATATCTTTTTGTAAAGGGGTCATTTGTGCGTAGTTCGCTACCAGCACCGAGGCAGCTTCCGCTCTCACTGAAAGCACTGGGTCACCAAGCAATGGCTCTAGAATCCGCCACCGATCATGAAATTCATAACCAGACGAGCCTGAAATTGCCCCTAATCGAACCATTTCATTCTCATTCTTAACGGCCCTAGCCAAAGATACTGTTGTATTTTGGTCAGTGTTGCCCCCCATTCTCTCCAGGGCTGAGGCGCGAATAATGTCTTTTAAAGACGAATCCTGAGCAGAGTATGCCAACGCATTTGCTGCTCCTTGATGACCAATTGAATCCGCATAAAATGCGACAGCAAAATGTTGTTGATTACGATACTTCGAATTCGGGTACCATTCTGCTATCTGTTCATCGGCCCATTGATTGCTTTTATCTTCATGGCATGACATGCAAACATTGGGCGTTCCAATGTGTTTGCTCAAATCCGGTCGTGGAATATGCCAACTGTGGTCTCTACGAGGATCGACTTGCATGTAAGTCGTTTCTGGCATGTGACAAGCCGTACATTGCGATGCTTCAGATCCAGCCTTATGAAAGGTATGCTTTTCAGGTGTATATTCCGATGCAATATGGCATTGCGAACATACTGCCTCTTCTGGGATCGTTAACTCTGCCGTGTGTGGATCATGGCAATTAGTGCACGTGACCCCCTTCTCCGCCATTTCAGATTGAAGAAACGAACCATAAACATAATCTTCGTCGTAAATCTGTCCATCATGATAGTAGAGTTCAGGTGTTATAAGACTTAAGCGATATTTATCAAAAAAAGAACCTTTAACATGATCACCTGTTTCATTTAACTGGGTTCGGCGACTATGGCATTGAGCGCATGTTTGCACTTGATTGGTTGCTTCAATTGATTTCGGCTGTAACGTACTATGGCCTTCCTCAAACACCCAATCCGACACTGCTTTAGACAAATTTCGATCAAAGCCATAATGGCTGTCATGCTCAAAAGAAGTGCCAGCATTTTTGTATTTCTTGGCCAGTTCTATGTGCTGACTAGCGGGACCATGGCATGCTTCGCATCCCACATTAATCTCTGACCATGAGCTGTTGTAAGTGTTTTTGTCAGCGTCGTAATTCTTCTTTAGGTTCGTTGAATGGCAATCAGCACACATGAAGTTCCAATTTTGCCCGGTATTGGTCCAATAGAATTCATCCGTTGTTGTCGTTTCTGGATAAAGATGAAACCAACGCTGTCCCCCTTCAACTTTAGCTCTTGTGTCCCAAGCAAAAGGAATAAGCTGCACGCGGCCATCTTCAAACTCGACCATGTACTGCTGTAATGGCTCCCAGCCAAATGTATAGCTGATCTTATAGTCACGCCATTGCCCGTCAGCACCTTGAATATTGACCCAAAATTCGTCGCCTTTTTTAAAAAAACGATTAGGCATTCCTTTGTGCGTTACAACATGGTTATCAAAATCACCACGCACAGAGGTTGTACTTGCATGCTTCATGGCCATATCGTGATGTGACCCTTTCCAGGCCTCCACCTCGTTTTGGTGGCAATCTATACAAGCTTGTGTGCCAGCATATTCTGGATTTAAGCCTGAAGGAATATTTGGTTTCTCTGTTAATAACTCTTGAGAAAAAGCCATAAAACTGACAACAACGTTGACCAGCAATAAAATGCGAAACCGGCCTGCCCACTGACTCATAGATATCCTTATATTTATAATGTACAACCTAAATCAATATAGACACTAAATCACTGGTTATACAAATAATTACAAGCAATACATAACGACTTTAGTATTGCTTTAGGACCGTAAAACAAGCGAGCATCCTATTGTTTTTCATTTCCATCCCCTCTTCTACTACGCAATAAAAATAAGGCTCTTAAGTGATCTAAATCTACTTTACGAATCTCTACAAACTAACAGAACAATCCTATTTCTTTTTAATTAACAAATGGTTACAACCTAGCAATAACTTATGGTTATATCGAGTATAAGAGGATTTTTCTATATACATCATTAACTTATGCAGCAACTAAGCATAAGGCTCACTTGTGCTTATCTTTACTCTCAACAAACTGGAGTTTTTATGGCAAATCAATTGAGCAAAATCGCTGTAGGCGCAGGACTGTTAGCGGCGTCCAGTGCCGCTATGGCAGCCGACAAACCGAATATTCTGGCAATTTTTGGTGACGATATCGGCTACTGGAATATCAGCGCATACAACCAAGGTATGATGAGTTACAAAACGCCAAACATCGACCGTATAGCGAATGAAGGCGCGTTGTTCACAGATCACTACGGACAACAGTCTTGTACTGCTGGTCGCGCGGCCTTTATTACAGGTGAAGAGCCATTTCGTACGGGTTTGTTAACAATTGGTATGCCAGGCTCTGACCACGGTATACCTGATTGGGCGCCAACCATTGCAGATCTGTTAAAAGAACAAGGTTACATGACGGGTCAATTTGGTAAAAACCACTTAGGTGACCAAGATAAGCACTTACCGACCAAACACGGCTTTGACGAATTCTTCGGTAACTTATATCACCTAAACGCAGAAGAAGAGCCTGAAACTTATTACTACCCTAAAGACCCAGAGTTTCGTAAAAACTATGGCCCTCGTGGTGTCATTAAGTCTTATGCCGACGGTAAGATTGAAGACACTGGCCCGATGACACGAAAACGTATGGAGCACGCAGATGAAGAGTTCCTAGAGAGCTCTTTGGCATTTATGGAAAAAGCAGTTAAGGCGGATAAACCCTTCTTTATTTGGCATAACGCCACTCGTATGCACGTTTGGACTCGCTTGCAGGAAAAATACCAAGGTAAATCAGGTGTAAGCATTTATGCCGATGGTATGCTGGAACATGATGATCATGTAGGTGTTTTACTCGACAAGCTGGATGAGCTAGGTGTTGCAGACAACACTATCGTTATCTACTCAACGGACAACGGCGCAGAAACCATGACTTGGCCAGATGGTGGCGCAACACCATTCCATGGTGAAAAAGGTACAACTTGGGAAGGCGGTATGCGTGTTCCTCAACTGGTTCGTTGGCCAGGCGTCATTAAGCCAGGAACCAAGATCAATGAAATGATGGCACACCAAGACTGGTTGCCTACATTATTGGCAGCTGCTGGCGTACCTGATGTAAAAGAAAAACTGGCAGAAGGCTACAAAGCAAATGGCAAAGAGTGGCGTGTACATTTAGATGGTTATAACTTCATGCCATACTTTGAAGGTAAGGAAGAAAAAGGCCCTCGTGAGTCGCTGCTTTACTTTACGTCTAATGGTGAATTAAACGCTGTCCGCTGGAATGACTGGAAACTTCACTTTGCAACGCTTGAAGGGAACCTAAGTAACGCAGTTCGTTTTGCTCCGAACTGGCCTAAAATCATCCACCTACGCGCTGACCCATTCGAAAAAGGCCCAAGCGAATCACAAATGTACTTGCGTTGGATGGCTGACAACATGTGGCTATTTGTACCTGTTCAAGACGTTGTGGGAGAGTTCTTTAAAACACTTCCAGAATACCCAATGCAACGTGGCACAGCGATGAACCCTGCTTCACTAAACTACGACTCTCTAAAAATGCAAGAGAAGCTGCAGCAACTAGACAAAGTTGAACAAGAAATCAGCAAGTTTAAGTAAACTAAGTTAACGTTAGTTAATCAGTAACATTAAGCCAGCAGACCATTCTGCTGGCTTATATGTATCGCCACACAGGAACTTACTTAAATCGCCTGTTTAGCCTATACAAAGCGGGCATTGTGAGTACAAACTGAAAAACAAAAAAAGGAGAGCTAACCTGCTCTCCTTTGTATTTTAACCGTGGATAAACTAAGCCACATTAACCGATTTAGCTAAACTGCTACTTTGGAAAAACTCATCATGCAATGCGCAAATCGCGTGCTGGTATTCCTTATCACCGACAACAAATTGAACATTTACATTTCTCAATGATGAGTGCAGTGCAACTGGCGTAACACCATTATTCATCAATGCAAGTACACCTTTTGCCAACGTCTTGTTGGTATCAATTTGTGAACCGATGGCTGAGATAAGCGCGACCATACGACCTTTAATCGAGGCATTCGGATAACGTTTCTCGGCTTTATACAATACTTTGTTTAAGCTATCTGTACTGCCACCTAGATAGTAAGTAATAGAGTTCGCGTTCATCTCTTTACCAACCAAACTTACACGAGCATCGGAGATGATTTCCATCAATTCGTAACTAACGTTATCGGCTTTTCCTACCATTGCTTGGTCAAACAAATGCAGTGCAAATACTTTTTCTTTACCTGCGATGATCTCGACTTTGTCTTCTTCCGGACGATAGCTTGAAGAGATTAAAGTACCTTCGTGTTCAGGTTCGAATGTATTTTTAATCTGTAGCTCAATACCACTTTCACGCAAACCCGCAGCGGCATTTGGGTGAATAGCTTCCATGCCAAGGTTCGCAAGTTGGTCCGCTACGTCATAGTTTGTACTACCAATTGGTAATACTTTTTCAGGGCCAACAACGCGTGGGTCCGCTGAGCTCAAGTGGTACTCTTTGTGAATTACTGCTAAATCCGCTTTTGTTATTGCTGCAATTCGGCTAAATGTCATCTCACTATAACCTCGGTCATAAGTGTGCATTAGGCCCTCTTTACAGTAAGCATAACCTGTCACGATTGGCAGTTCTTTTGATACATCGATATCAGCAAACGCGTCACTGATCGACTCATCAAGGCTTCTTGGCGCTTGATTATCCCAACCAGACAGGTCAACGAACTTAGCGTTAATACCCATATTTTTTAGTTTTAGTGCTGTGTTGTAAGCACTATGTGCCTCACCGATAGACGAGAGAAACTCTCGAATTTGAGGCAAGTACTGGCGCAACGAAAATTGACCGTACTGACAGGTTTCTAAAATATTCGCGATACAGTTTTTCGCTTCAGCAATGCGGGAGCGAATGAATTTATCCGCACGGATACGATTCATTGGGTCCGCAAAAATATTTTCATTGGTCAGCAACATACGGCTTTCAACGTACGCTAACGCTTCTTCCCATTTGTCGTCGCGTTTCGCGATAAGCTGATAAACGCCTGGTTTACTGGTTTTTTTACACTCGAGCAGCGCATCGGTCATACCACCGTATGCAGATACGACAAAAATACGATTGTATGGCGTTTTGGGACGAAGAATAATATTGTCGAGAACAGCATCAAATGCTGTCATTGATGTACCGCCGATTTTTTCTACGGTAAATGTCATGATAAGCCTTTTTTGATTGGTAACTTTAAAAAGAAAAAAGAAGAGATAGTAAAGTGTGGGGTGGCAAAGCACCCCACCATCATCTTTTAGTCAACGAGAGGATAAACACCGTTTTCATCGTGCACTTCAGCGCCAGTAATCGGTGGGTTGAACACACACGCCATTACCATTTCTTTATTCTTATAAGCTCTCAAGTAGTGCTCATCGTGTTTATCAAGGATGTATAATGTACCTGGTTTGATTGGGTACGTTTCTCCACCTACAACTTCAATCTCACCTTCACCACTCATACAAAACACCGATTCAAGGTGGTTTTGATAGTGAATATGAGTTTCTGTATCTTCATAAATCGTTGTGATGTGGAAAGAGAAACCCATGTTGTCGTCTTTCAACAACATGCGGACACTTTCCCAGTTATCTGAAACAACACGTCGTTCGCTGTTGCGGCATTCATCTAGAGTTCTGACGATCATAATTAAAATCCTTATTAAGATGCTTGTTTGAAATGTTTCGCAGCGATAGTCTCTACTGCATTTTCAAAGATGCTTAGTCCTTGATCTAGCTCTGATTCGCTGATGGTTAGTGGACAGAAGAACTTCACAACTTCATCGTCTGGACCCGCTGTCTCTATCACCATTCCATTCTCGAAACAGTTTTTCGCAATTTCAGATGCCATGTCACCATTGATACATTCAATACCAACCATCATGCCGCGGCCTTTTTTCTGCACAAACATTTGTGGAAAGCGACGAACACAACGGTCAATAACAGCACTTACCTTGTCTGAACACTGCTTGATGTGTGTTTCAAAATCATCGTTTGCCCAGTAAATTTCTAGTGCTTTTGCAGCAGTAATAAAGGCGTGATTATTGCCACGGAACGTACCGTTATGCTCGCCTGGCTTCCACTGGTCAAGCTCAGGCTTAAGTAATACGACAGCCATCGGCAAACCGTAACCACCGATCGACTTCGATAGCGTCACGATATCCGGTTGGATACCAGACGGCTCGAAACTAAAGAAAGTACCGGTACGTCCGCAACCTGCTTGAATGTCATCGACAATCACAAGAATGTCATTGGCTTTACAGATTTTGCTCAAACGTTGTAACCACTCGTTTGAAGCAGCATTTAAACCACCTTCACCCTGCACAGTTTCAAGAAGTACAGCGGCTGGTTTATCTATACCTGCAGAGTTATCATTTAGCATGGTTTCGAACAGCGCGAGACCATCTACGCCAGCGTAACCTTCAAATGGAATACGAGTGACGTTACTTAGACTAGAACCGTTACCTTGTCTGTGATGCTGGTTACCCGTTGCAGCCAGTGCGCCAGCAGTACAACCATGGAAGCCGTTAGTAAACGCAACGACGCTGTCGCGGCCTTTTACTTTTTTAGCCAGCTTCAATGCCGCCTCAACAGCGTTAGTACCTGTTGGGCCCGTAAACTGAACCTTGTAATCCAAGTTTCTTGGTTTAAGGATGTAAGTATCCAACGCTTCCAGAAACGATGCTTTCGCTTCTGAGTGCATATCCAAACCGTGAGTAATACCGTCCATTTCAATGTACTCAAGCAACGCTTGTTTTAGTACTGGATTGTTATGGCCGTAATTTAGAGATCCCGCTCCAGCAAGGAAGTCTAAGTATCGTTCACCTTGTTCTGTTTCTAGCCAGCAGCCTTTCGCTTTACGAAAAACGACCGGGAAATTGTTTGAATATGAGCGTACGTTGGATTCCTGCTTTTTGAAAATATCCATGATGAGACCGTTTTTAATTCCTATTGTTTGAGGATTATTTGAGAGGAATGCGATACAAATATTCTGTATCGTGTTTGCCTTTAAAGTGGGCTTCTTCATCCAAAAATGTGCTTACTTGGCCAGAATTGCCGTTCATCGCATCTAACTTTTTGAATAGTGCCCAAGAGGCTTTATTATCTTCCGTGATGGTAGTTTCTACCGATTTAACACCGCCTAATTCCTCTCGGGTGAGAAGTTCTTTCAACATGCGGAATGCTAAACCATGACCTCTAAAGCGAGGTGAGACTGCAACTTGCCAGACAAATAAAACGTCTTGCTCGTCTGGTTTCTGATAACCGGAAATGAAACCTGCGATTTCGCCTTTTTGCTCAACCAAAATACTGGTTTTGCTGAAATGCGTAGACTGTAGGAAATTGCAATAAGATGAGTTCATGTCCAATGGAGGACAGTCTGCAATCAAGCTGTAAATGTCGTCACCATCAGAGATTTTAGGCTCACGAAAAATCCATTTTTTACTTGAGTCTTCTCCAATCTCTGGATAAAGGACCCAAGGTGCTGATGTGATCATGTGAAAATACATATCCTTTGAGGTCTAATTAAATTTCCTTTTTATTATGGGCATCCCTCGCGACTAAAAATCAAATAATCCGCCTTTTTATCGGTATTTTTGTGATACGAATCACAAAAATAAACCTATTAACCAAAAGTTAAAATAGTTCGAGGTCTAATTTATTAAATAGTCACCTAAATGCACAGTACAAAAAACAACCAGAATAAGACCATTTTCCATGCTGTTCATTTCTCAGAGAAAAATAGAAATCCAAAAAAAAGCGGCATGCTTTCGCATACCGCTTTTATCAATAATTTAACTGCTGATACTAGTTATTTTGATTTCTTAGAAACCGCCTTTGGACGAGGTTCATCCATCAAACCTTTTATCAAAGATACCGTTGCAACAAGCAAAACAATAGTAAATGGTAAACCAGTCGTCACCGCCATTGCTTGAGCAGCAGCTAGACCACCACCCAACATCAATGCAATCGCAACCAAACCTTCAAACGTACACCAGAACACGCGTTGTGGCGTTGGTGCATCGACCTTACCGCCCGCAGCAATAGTATCAATAACCAGTGATCCTGAGTCAGAAGAGGTAATGAAGAACACCACGACTAAGATAATGCCGACAAAAGATGTTATCTCAGCCAATGGCATAACATCTAACATGGCAAAAAGTTTTAAAGGCAGTTCTGCGTTAAACACCGCCTCATAGCCATCATTAACGTATTGGCTAATTGCGTTACCGCCAAAAGCCGTCATCCATAACACACAAACTGAAGATGGGATAAGAATAACGCAAATAATAAACTCACGAACCGAACGACCGCGAGACACACGTGCGATGAACATACCCACAAATGGTGACCAAGAAATCCACCACGCCCAGTAAAACGCCGTCCAGCCTTGAGAGTAATTCACATCCTCTCGTCCAAATGGCATAGATAAGGCAGGGATATTAGCCACATAGGAAACGATGTTCTCGAAGAAACCAGTTAAAATCGCAATCGTCGGGCCAACAACAATAACAAATAGCAATAGCAGTGCTGCAAGACCCATATTGATTTCAGATAAGATCTTCACGCCCTTATCGAGTCCAGCCACAACAGAGATTAAAGCGAGCGCAGTAATACCAATAATCAATATAACCTGCGTCGTATTGGTCATTGGGACATCAAACAGGAAGTTCAAACCCGTTGCGGCTTGAGATGCACCGTAGCCTAGCGATGTTGCTAAACCAAAAACCGTCGCTACCACTGCAAGAATATCGATAATATGACCAGTCCAACCCCATACACGCTCACCAAACAAAGGGTAAAAAATTGAGCGCATGGTGAGTGGCAAACCTTTGTTAAATGAAAAGATAGCCAGCCCAAGAGCCAAGAGCGCGTATATTGACCACGGATGAAGTGCCCAGTGGTAAATCGTCGCAGCCATCCCTAATGCCGAAGCTGCAGTTGCATCGCCCTCTGCACCACCTAGCGGTGCCCAGTCAGTACGTACACCATTCTCAACGCTCACGCCACCAATCGCAGAACTAAAATGGGACATCGGTTCTGATACACCGAAGAACACGAGACCAATGCCCATACCTGCAGCAAATAGCATTGCCAACCATCCGGCATAGGAGTAATCCGGTGTTGCTTCAGTACCACCGATTCGCACACGGCCCAATGGTGTGAAGATCAATCCGACACAGACAATGACAAAAATATTACCTGAAGCGAGAAAAAACCAGTCTAAATTGTGCAACAAACCCGCTCGTAGGTCTGCAAAAAACGGCTCTACCTGTTCTCGGAATAATAGTGTTATCACAACAAACATGACGATTGCTAAGCCAGAAATTGCAAAAACACGGTTGTGAATATCAAGGCCAAATGGGCCTACCTTTAGCGCAACGTTATCCTGACCAATTTGATAGTCAGTATCTATTGCGTTTACTTTTCCATCGGGGCGTTGAATGCCACCGTTATTATCGGTGCTCACGGATAATCTCCTTAAAAATACGTGACCAAGTTTAAATTACTTTTGTCGGAGTTCGAGTAATGAAACGTCTTCATCACTACCAAGCACATGTTCATAAAACATTGTTCTTATAAGCGGTTACTCAATCCGCCATCATAATCTTAAAGCCCCCTATCTCTCATTGCATTTTATTGTTTTCACCATAAATAACGCCTATTGCCAAACCGAAGATATTGGCATGTTTCGATTAAAGTGATACTGCAGTTGTGCTTGAAACAGCTCCGCAGTTGCTAACGCATCCGTCAGGGCATGGTGAGGTTGATAAGCAGGGAGGCCATATCTTTCACGAGCGTGCCCTAATCGTACAGAACCGGGTTTCTTGCCTTTCAACTTATTGATAAAACCTCTGCATTCACGGCGCTGTATCGCATACTCAATATCTAACGTATCAACAACAGGAAACTGTATCCCCTCTCCGATGCTATTTAGCAAGGCGTTATTAAAGAACTGCCTTTCAATGTTCTTGTAGTGAACAAGTACCACTTTGCCTGACAACGCATCCAATATTTCACCCAAGATCTGAGACAGCTGCGGCGCGTTTTTAACCTCAGAGTCAGTGATACCGTGAATAATGACAGACTCGTGGTTTAACTCTCTGTTTGGGTTAACGACCCAATGAGCAGAGCCATTACATTGAACACGATCAATAGTAAACGGCACAAGTCCGATCGTGAGAATGACATCCTCTTCCGAGTTCAATCCTGTTGTCTCAAAGTCTACCGAGACAAATGGCACTTGTTCAATTGGTGTTTCCCCATTAACCATCGGTGTCGAATAATAGCGTTTGAGCCTCTCGTCTTTCGCTTCTTTAGCGAGTTGTTTGAACAACATTGACCACTCTGGCGTCTGGGATGTATCCAACAACAGCTGTTCTTTTTCTACATTTTTTGAGAACCACATCATTTGCTACTTCTCTGGTATCGAAACTTAATGAAGTTCTGTGCGTTACTTAGAATTTGAAATGCTGCTTTTAAGTTTCGACGTTCAAATTCAGACATGTTCTCCGGCTCAATGTTGTTGTCTGGCTCTTCTCCATTTTCTATATCAAGGGCTTGGTGACGAATTCGAACCATGTAGATTAGCTCCATCGCATCCCTTAAATCCAAACCTCGACCTTTCGGTAAAATGCCAGCATCATTAATGTCATCTAAACGGTCGAAAGAGTTTTGCGATCGGGAACCGATTGCCAGAGAATGCACCCGTATTAAATCGGCCAACGGAGCCGTCCCCCTTCGCTTCAAGTTAATCGAGTTGCGATGACGACCATCTTTCTCCATCACAAAGTCTTTGAAAAAGCCCAGTGGAGGCGTCCTACGTATTGCGTTGTACGCCATACAAGCAAGAAAGCGGTTATTTCTTTTCGCTCGTCTCACAATAAAGCTGCTTAATTGCTCCGCCCATTTCACTCGCCCATGCACACCGAGGAGATCAAAAAAGATACTACTATTTAACAACCTCTCAGGGGTTGGATTGTCTATCCAGTTTCCAAAGCATTCTTCCCATTCTGCACGAGTTTTTCGCCATTCTGGGTTGGTAGCCATAATGTCTCCAGTACAATAAGCATAGCCGCATGCCGCTAAACCATCACAAACAAATTTAGCAAACTTTTCAAAGTACTCTCCGTGAATCTCAACGTCATAACTGTTGTCGAGAATAAGCGCGTTATCTTGATCCGTTACAATTAGCTGCTCATCCCTCGCCATTGAACCCATTGCGACTAAACAATAAGGAATGGGCGCTGGGCCGAACTCTTGCTCAGCTAATTCAGCGAGGCGTTGTTTGAAACTACTGCCTATAACCGACATGGCTCGACCAATCATGTGCGCGTTGGCATCTTCATTGACCATTCTTACGAAACAGTCTTTTACTTGTTCAGAAACCTGCTTGAGATCCTCGACACTGGTTTGCTGAAAAATAGAGCTCACTAGCAATAGGCTGTTCTGAGATTCATAACGAACGATGTCCGTCATGCCAATAATTCCTATCGGCTTTTTATCTTTTAAAATTGGTAAATGATGCACGTTGTAACGCAACATGGTTAACATGGCCTCAAACACATAGGCGTTATAATCCAATGAAACCACGTCATAACTCATGACCTCACTCACTGGAATATTGGTATCAATACCCTGAGCTAGTACGCGAATGCAAAGATCGCGATCAGTCAATATTCCAAGCAGCTGTTCGTCATCTTCTTCTGTGAGCTCCTCTGTCGGGCGAATAATGAGCAGAGAGGTGACATTTTCCTCTGCCATTAGTATCGCAGCTTCCTGAATTGAAGCCGTTGCCTCCAGAGTTACTGGCTCTCTTGCTAAGATTTTACGTGCCTTAGCGGTGGTAAAGTCATTGCTTTCGGAGCGGCTAGATATTGCGCTTCGCAAACGCGCGCTATCTTCCAGTTCCATGTAGTCCGCAAAGTTTTCAAACTCATCACAAAGTTCATTGAAGATGTTTTCCGGAATACAGTAAACGAGAGTGTCTTCTATCGCTTTGGCTGGCATCCGTACGCGGTTGTTCATCAACAACCCCATCTGACCAAACAGTCCACCAGCATCAATCCTGTTATAGAGTTCACCTTTACGTCGATAAATCTCTACCGCCCCACTTCTCACCATATACAAGTCGCGGATCGTATCTCCGAAGTTAAGGATTTTTGTTCCTTGCCGAAAGTATGCAACCTCGGCATTGAGAGCAATTTTTCTAAGCTGCTCTTCAGGTAGGTCATCAAAAGGTGGGTACTGGCTAATGAAATTGAGCACTTCTAACTGTTCGGCTTCCATTTTTTATTCCATACGTTGCCTAAACTACAGCGATAAATATCACCCTGAGTGAAATCAAGCAATAAATAAATCTAAGGATAACAGTACCTAACCGATTTCACAGGACCAAGCCTTAACCAAAAATTAGAGCTCTAACCTTTTTACATGTAGAGTTCTAAGCTATCACAGCTTATATCTATGCAAGCGAGTTGAGTTGAAATGTACAAAAAAATTCAAAATAAATTCAACCCTACGTCAGGGCAACGTTATGGTGGATAAAAACACATCACAAGCAATTGTTTTAAATATAAAAAATAAGAATTGAACATACCTTGCTCAACGAATTCTCTATGCACGGCAGAACTAGTTAACCAACCCCCTTTCGTTGAAAGTTGAACTAAAATTAATTAGAGTACAAATCGTTAAACAGTTATAAACACACGAAAAAGGACAGATAACATGGATCCCATACTGGAAGTTAAGGGACTGTATAAAGTGTTTGGAGAAGACCCAGAGAGAGCCTTCTCGCTTATCGACAAAGGCGTCGATAAAGACGGTATTTTTGAACAGACAGGTTTAACAGTCGGCGTAAACGATGTATCTCTCACCATAAATGAAGGGGAAATTTTCGTAATCATGGGCCTTTCTGGCTCCGGGAAATCCACCCTTGTTCGACTTCTTAACCGGCTCATTGAGCCGACTAAAGGCAGTGTTTATCTCAAAGGAAGAGATATCGCCCACATCTCCGAAAATGAACTTCGAGAAGTTCGTCGTAACAATATCTCAATGGTGTTTCAAAGTTTCGCACTCATGCCACACATGACGGTGATTGAAAATGCCGCCTTTGGTTTAGAACTTGCCGGCATCGACGTTAATGAGCGTCAGAAAAGTGCCCTTTCCGCCTTAGAAAGAGTGGGTTTAGACCCTTATGCAGAATCTTTCCCTGACGAATTATCCGGAGGTATGAAACAGCGCGTTGGTTTAGCGAGAGCGTTAGCTTGTGATCCAGACATCCTATTAATGGATGAGGCGTTTTCCGCTTTAGACCCATTGATCCGTTCTGAGATGCAAGATGAGCTTATTCGTCTACAGAACGATGACAAACGCACAATTGTCTTCATTTCTCATGATTTGGATGAAGCAATGCGCATTGGCGACCGTATCGCCATCATGCAAAACGGTGAGGTTGTTCAGGTTGGTACACCTGATGAAATATTACACAGTCCAGCAAATGATTATGTCGAAGCGTTTTTCCGCGGCGTAAACATCGCAAGTGTCTTGACAGCAAAAGATATCGCGCGCAAGAAGCCAGCGGCTGTTTTTAAGAAATCGGAAAATGACGGTCCAGGCTCTGCGATGCAGATTCTGATGGATCACGACCGTGATTACGGCATTGTCGTCGATAAATCTAGCCGATATTCCGGCATCGTATCTCTTGATTCACTACGTTTGGCTCATAAAGAAAACCGTTCGTTAGCCAGTGCTCAATTACCGGATGAAGTTACTCTTCAGCCTGATCAGTCAATTAATGACATTTTGGGTCTGGTTGCTGGTGTTCCTTATGCCGTGCCTGTCGTAGATGAGAAAGGAACTTACTTTGGTGTCGTGACTAAATCACGTCTTCTACAAACACTAGATAAGGATTAACACGATGTCTTCAGAGCAAACTAACAATGATCCCTGGTCAAATACTGCTCCTGCGCAAGATGATCCTTGGTCGCAAGGTACAGAGGCCGCACCAAGTAATGATTGGCTCAACTCAGAAACTGTAGAGCAAGCGCCATTCGATATTATGAACCCATTCCAAGATGCGGTTTTACCCCTCGATAGCTGGGTAGAGTCCGGTTTGAACTGGCTGGTGGAACATGGTCGACCTGTTTTCCAAGCAATACGAGTTCCAATCGACTTTATTCTAACGTCGTTTGAAACTGCTTTGGTGTCTACACCTGCGCCTATAATGGTACTCATTTTATTTTTGCTAGCGTGGCAGTTTTCCAATGTAAAACTTGGTTTTTCTACTCTTGTATCCCTTGTTTTCATTGGCCTAATTGGTGCGTGGTCACAAGCGATGACAACGCTAGCACTGGTGTTAACCGCCGTTTTCTTCTGTTTGCTTATAGGGCTACCAATGGGGATATGGTTGGCAAGGAGCCAAACCGCTGCCAAATTTGTTAGGCCAATATTAGATGCAATGCAAACGACTCCCGCGTTCGTTTACCTTGTGCCAATTGTTATGTTGTTTGGTATTGGTAACGTTCCTGGCGTAGTAGTAACGATCATTTTCGCCCTGCCTCCCGTTGTGCGCCTGACTATTTTGGGTATTCAGCAAGTACCTGAAGAGCTTATCGAAGCTGGCCACTCTTTCGGGGCAAACAAAAAACAGATGCTTTATCGCATCCAGTTACCGTTGGCGTTACCAACTATCATGGCAGGTGTAAACCAAACCTTAATGCTGTCACTTTCTATGGTAGTGATTGCTTCAATGATTGCTGTTGGCGGCTTAGGCCAAATGGTACTTCGTGGTATTGGCCGACTTGATATGGGTCTTGCTGCTGTTGGTGGCTTAGGCATCGTTATTCTTGCGATTTTGTTAGACCGTATCACCCAGGTGTTAGGGGTTAATGCGGGCAACACTAAACTTCGCTGGTATCACACAGGTCCTGTTTCATACCTATTAAAACTGAAAACAAAGACGAACCAAGACGATCTAAAACTTAGGAGAAACATCAATGAATAATTCATGGAAGAAAGCGCTCTCTGTTGGAGCTCTAAGTACTATCGCATTTTCAACTTATGGTGTGGCAAGTGAACTACCGGGTGAAGGTGTCACTGTTCAGCCTGTTCAATCAACCGTTGCAGAAGAAACATTTCAAACGTTGATCGTAAACCGCGCACTTGAAGAGCTTGGTTACGATGTTAAACCGACCAAAGAAGTGGACTACAACGTAGGCTACACCTCTATTGCTAAAGGTGATGCTACTTTCTTAGCGGTTGGTTGGTTCCCTCTTCACGCCGATAAGTACACGATGTCTGGCGGTGATGATAAGTTCTTCCGTAAAGGCCAATACGTAAGTGGTGCTGCGCAAGGTTATTTGATCGATAAGAAAACCGCGGAAAAATATAACATCACTAACATTGGTCAGTTAAAAGATCCAAAATTGGCGAAGCTATTCGATGCAAACGGCGATGGCAAAGCGGACTTAACTGGTTGTAACCCAGGTTGGGGTTGTGAAATGGTTGTTGAGCATCAGTTGGATGCTTTCAAACTTCGTGACACAGTAACACACAACCAAGGTAACTACGCGGCGATTATCGCTGATACGATCTCACGTTACAAAAAAGGCGATCCGATTCTTTACTACACTTGGACACCGTACTGGGTAAGTGGCGTTTTAGTTCCGGGGAAAGATGTTGTGTGGTTAGAAGTGCCATTCTCTTCACTTCCTGGTGAGCGTAAGGACATTGATACAACACTAGAGAACGGTAAGAACTACGGCTTCGAGATGAACTCTATGCGCATCGTTGCCAATAAAGAGTTTACAGAAAACAACCCTGCTGCTGCAAAGCTGTTTGAAATCATCAAACTAAATATCAATGATGTTAGTGCTCAGAATATGATGATGAGCCAAGGTAAGAACAGCTCAGCGGACATCGAGTCTCATGTAAATGGTTGGATCAAAGCGAACCAGAAAAAGTTCGACGCATGGGTCGAAGAAGCGAAGAAAGCCGCAATGTAATCATGCCTTTATCAATCTCTAGAGCCAGTTGGTGTTATTAACTGGCTCTTTTTTTACACAAACGCCCCTCCCCCTTACATAGACATACCAACACTTACACTACTCGACCATAAACCCACATTATAATTCACGTTTATTTCACGCTTGCTTTGCTAAAAACAACACAACATAACAATTAAACTATTCGAATAAATATGAAAAACTTATCAAAGAGCTCTGTGTGGGGGCCTTTGCAGCCAATTGCTGCCTTTTCTTTGTTTTCGCTTCTATTTCTGTCTATCTCAAGAGTTTTGCTAGCTTTTTGGCAGATTGACCGTATTGACTCTCTAAACGACTTAATTTACATCCTAGGTCAAGGTTTGCGCGTAGATATTGCAACGCTTTGCTGGTTATTTATTCTTCCAGCACTGTTATCAACCTTCATGCCATTAACCGGTAAGATGGGAGAGTGTTGGAAGCGAATATTACGCATATGGATGGTTTTAGGGCTTTGGGTGCTTGTATACATGGAGCTAGCAACAGCGCCATTCATTCAGGAATACGACCTACGTCCAAACCGCCTGTTTGTGGAATACTTAATCTACCCAAAAGAAGTCTTGAGTATGCTCTGGACTGGCTACAAATTAGAACTGTTTATTGGTGCGTTAGGTACAGTTTTAACCATCACTTTAGGTTGGAAGTGGAGTAAGAAACTGACCGATAAGGCGCAGCAGGTCAACTGGAAATGGCGACCACTATTGGCACTTTTCGTTGTTCTTTTTGGGGTTGCAGGTGCTCGCTCATCTTTAGGTCACCGCCCGCTAAATCCTGCTATGGTCGCCTTTTCTAACGATCCACTGCTTAACGACTTAGCACTGAACTCATCTTACTCATTGTTGTTTGCGGTTAATAGCATGAAGTCAGAAAAGAGCGCGGAGCAGTTCTACGGAAAAATGGACACTCAAAAGATGTTGGAATTAGTTCGCACTTCATCAACAAAGTCCGACTTCACCCCTTCATTACTCCCAACCATGAACAGTAACCCCGCGACTTACCAAGGTAAACATAAAAACTTAGTGATTTTGCTACAAGAAAGCTTGGGCGCCCAATTTGTCGGTGCTTTGGGTGGTTTGCCTCTAACACCAAACCTTGATGAACTCATGAAGGAAGGTTGGCAGTTCACACAAATGTACGCCACTGGTACTCGTTCTGTTCGTGGAATTGAAGCCGTAACCACGGGCTTTCCTCCATCTCCGTCTCGCGCGGTAGTGAAGCTGAGTAAAAGCCAAACGGGTTTCTTTACCATCGCGGACTTACTGAAAGCTCAAGGCTATCGCACGCAATTTATTTACGGCGGTGAAGCCAACTTTGACAACATGAAAACTTTCTTCTTTGGTAACGGTTTTGATCAAATAGTAGAAGAAGATGATTATAACAACCCAAGCTTTGTTGGCTCTTGGGGTGTTAGTGATGAAGATCTATATAACAAAGCAAACGAAGAGTTTGAACGCCTTTCAAAAAGCGACAAACCTTTCTTTAGCTTAGTTTTTACGTCAAGTAATCATAGCCCTTATGAGTATCCGAAAGGCAAAATTGAGCCATACGATTCAGAACATATGACGCGTAACAACGCCGTAAAATATTCCGATTACGCTTTGGGCACTTTCTTTGAAAAGGCGAAAAAGTCATCTTATTGGGATGATACCATTTTCATTGTAATTGCAGATCATGATGCACGTGTTTCTGGCGCTAACCTTGTTCCGGTTAAGCACTTTCACATTCCAGCATTGATCCTTGGTAAAGGCATTCAACCACGTAAAGATGACCGCATAGCAAACAACATCGACATGCCGCCTACACTGTTATCTCTAATTGGGGTAGATGCTAAAACACCGATGATTGGTCGTGATTTAACGAAGCCACTAGCTCGCGAAGATGAGCGCGCAATGATGCAATACGACAAAAACTTTGGTTATTTAACGCGCGACAATCTCGTTGTGCTTTCCCCTGGTGAAAAGGTATCGACCCTGACGTACGACTTTAAAGACCAAACCATGAAGCCGCTAGAGGTGGACGAGTCTATTATCGAGCGTGCAAAAGCAAACGCATTATTTGCATCTAAAGCGTATCAAAACAACTGGTATTCTTCCAAACACACTCATTAATACCAATGATTCCGCTGATAAAAAGGAGCTAAACGGCTCCTTTTTCTTATTCTGTCACTTACCTTCGAGAATGTTCTACTGACAACTCCTGTCGTTCCTTTCCGTTAGATTGCCCCTACTATTTCTAATTGATTAAGGAACAAACCATGCTGACTATCAATTCATTCGTTCTCTACGTTGAGGACATCCACATAAGCCAAGTTTTTTATTCGAAACTGTTCGAACGCAAAGTCACGCTGTTGTCTCCAACCTTCGCCGCTATTCCACTGACCGAAGGCTTAACGTTGACACTCAAGCAAAGAGATAATCTTTCACCCCACAGCGGAATTAGAGGTGGTGGCACCGAGCTGTCTTTATCAGTGCCCAACAGGCATACGTTAGAGCGCATTTACAAGCGCTGGAAAGACCTAGGTGTTGAGTTTGTTCAACCACCAGCGACATCAGTGTATGGGTTAAATTTTATGGCTATCGATCCAGATAAGCATCGCATTCGTGTTTTCATAAATGAATAAAAATGCGTTAAAAATGCTTTTTACCCATTCCCAATGTGACTTCAATAAATTAGACTCAAGGAAACATTAAAAGCGGCGTAGTAATAAGAAGGAATGCCCATGAGCTCAAGTATGATCCTTAGCGAATCCCTAATCGAGAGCGGAAGAGATATCCCCCTCAAAGAACTGCTTTATGCAAAGCGCGTGCTGGATAACTACATGGCAGTAGCCAAAGAAAGTAGCCCGCTTGAGCTATTAACTGAGATGAAATCGGCAGCAAAGCAAGTAGAATACTTTACAACGACGAGTAACCCGTGTGAGGCTCGTAATGTCATCAGTCAGATGATTGATAAAATCGACACCGCGGAATCTTTTGCTTCGTTCAAAGCATTAGCAGGTAAGCCATCTCAAGCACTCAATGAACTAATTGAAGATCGAGCTCAGCTGATTAAACACGAACGAGAGCTCCTGCTCGCCTCAGGCTATGACGCCTCACGAATCTAATATACGAGCAGCCTTAAAGTCATAGCTAACAACGAAAAAGGAGCTCTTAAAGAGCTCCTTTTGCTTTTCAAAAATCGGATACAAAAGACTTAAAGGCCGATATCTTCCGTTATTGCTTTGATTTGTTTGAGGTCCATTTTATAGACTTCAATCATTTGATCGACCTGACTTAGTCGTGAATTAGCTTCGTCATGTTTATCACACGCGTCCGACTTCACGTCCCAAGATTTGCCTTCTAAAAATACGTCACACTCTTTCTTGAGTTTCTCAATCTTAGGTAATAATTTCGACCGTTCTTTCTCGAGAGACTCTAATTCTTGCGAAATTTTTAGCTCTTTCTGGAATACTTCGCGGGACCGCTCAAACATAGTCGCTTGCATATCCGCTTGACGACTCAACTTCTCATTTTCTGACTTCGTCGTGTTGATCTTATCTGCCTGCTGCTTCAATTGAGACTCTAGTGACAAGTTAACCTTCTCGACCTCAGTCAATTGCTTTTGCAACTTCTTAAGTGCTTTCTGATGAGCTTCATCTTTCGCGGCGAGTAACTCACTAACTTGGTTTTGTATCTCTTGGTCAAGCGCCTCTTCACGCACTTTTACTTGAGATGCCAACTGGGTTTTATCTTGCGTTAGTGCTTGATACTTTTCTTCTAATACGTGGTAAGTCGATTCCCACTTGTTCGCAGTGACAACCGCTCCAACAAGGCCACCAAATGCCAAGCCTAACACCGCAGCGATTGCGATATAGATATGCGTACGTTTGTCACGCTCTTCAATGACAACTACGTCGTCTTGCTCTTCCATTTTGTTCTGAGAACTCACCGTATACTACTCCAAGGACTCTTTTACTTTGCTAGCGGATCAATTCCGCAAACATAATTGATGCTGTATAAATCAGAAATGCGCCAATTAATGTTATAACGGTCGCTTTTTGGACTTTTTCATTGGTTCGATAACGAAACAGCACAAATGCTACTGCAATCAACACCGCAATGGCTAATAATCTGGTCATACCGCCTCCTTGTCCACTCATGAAAAACTGCCTAGGTCCGTAGACTGTTTCACAAAGGTTCATTGTAACCCATTTATACGTACCATAAGGTCAACTTAGCGTAGATTTTAAAATAAGTGCTCCGATTTTAATCAATTTTGTGTCCTTAATTGAATAACTTATGTCGTAACAATCGAAACACATTTATCGTTCTGAAATGTTTTGGGGTTCCATTCCCTAACCCAATAAATTTTATTTATGCCGTGACTCGCACAAAAAGATTGGCAAACATACCTTCATGAAAATTGATGAGGTTATTTCATTAAAAATAAATTGACATAGGGTGTTGAAATAGACCAAAAACATGATAGAGTTCACACGTTAATGATGACCAGCATCATTAACTAACCTTTACTCATTTAATTGAGTAATTGTTCCGATGAAGACTGCAGGAGAGTGGTTATTAATCAAATTTTAACATTTGATCAGCATAACTCGCCGAAGAATTAACTATTTCAGGTGCTACCTAGGTAGCGGGGACTGTAGTTGGAGGAACCTCTGGAGATTTAAATTTCTAGAGTTACCTATCTGATATTATTAACTTTCTTAGATGTTACCCACATTTTGGGGTACATTTAAATGAGACATCTCACCAAACGAAACAACACCTTTTACTATCAGAGACGAATCCCCTCCCACCTTCAACATCACTATCAAAATGCTAAAGTTGTACGTTTTTCTCTTCGTACAACCAACCCTCGTGAGGCTGTAATACTAGCAACGAAACATACTGCAAATTACGATAGAGAATTCTTTCAACTCCAATACATAACATTGTCACAGACTCCTGTTGTAACTAATCAATTTATAGCAGAGCGACCCCAAGTAAATGCTAAGCAGCAAGTAAAAAAGAAAGAGCCGAAACTCTCCGAATGTATAGAGTTATTTCTGACAGCTAAAACAGTAGATAGGGTATCTCCAAAAGCCCTAGCTCGGTATCGGTCTAGACTTGAACTACTACTGCGCATTGTTAAAGACAAAGGGATTAACTCATTCACCCGTGATGATGCCTTATCATTTAAACACCAACTTGTGCAGCTACCGCCCAATATCAACAACAACCCACGTTACAAAGGGAAACCGATTAAACAAATTATTGCTTTTGGTGATAAACCTATCGGTATTCATACGATTAACGACACGTTGAAGGTGGTTAGCGGTTTCTTTGACTGGTTGGTTTTGAATGAAAAATCAGATAAAAACCCGTTCACTAAGTTGCAAGTACGTAAAGAAATCAAAGCCAGTGAAGAAAGGAGAGTTTTCACACGTTCAGACATTAAAAAGTTATTCACTATAGAACCATACAAGACGCCCCCCAAAGAAGCTTGGCACTATTGGATACCACTACTAGGTTTGTACACGGGAGCTAGAATTAATGAGTTGTGTCAATTATATACCGACAACATCAAGCAAATAGATGGAGTTTGGTGTATCTCCATCAATGCAGATAGACCGGATCAAAAGCTCAAAACCAAAGCTGCATTTAGGAATATCCCGATACACAGTAAATTAATTAAGTTAGGGTTTATCGACTACGTTAAAAGCTTACCTTTAGGGCTAGTGTTCCCTACTCTCAAATACTTACCAGAAGATGGTTACGGTAAATACCCTTCTAAGTGGTTCAGTATTCAGCGTGATAAAGTTCTAAACAAGAATGAACGTTACAAAAAGACATTCCACTCTTTCCGACACACTGTAGCCAATGAGTTCAAACAGTTGGGTGTTGAATATAGTCCAGCTTCTTACCTGTTGGGTCATTCAGATGAAACGATCACATATGGTCGTTACGGTAAGGACTATAAGCCTAGGTTATTGCAGGAAATCATAGAGAAACTGGAGTTTGATATAAACATCGCTCTCCGTGACTGAGATTACATAGTTCTAATTTAAGTAGGTTCTTGAAAAAAGGTTAAATACTCCCCATCATATAGTTAACCTGTCACTCCTCGCTGGCAGGCATGAAATCCAGTTCAGGGCTTTCTCTTTGCACGAGTAATACGCAAATGAGAAAGAATCCAAACTACAAACTAAGTCGAGTCATTATCATTGGGTATATTTTGTACAAAGATATACCTCTTCTAATCGAAGCTTCCGCTTCACAAGATTGGGGGGCATTGGTGGTGAACATGATCTACCTACTGTTCAAAATAAGGAGTGTTTTATCGATTAAGCCGAAAGAGAATAGAATTTAGCATTCAGGACATTAAATAGTAATTGTCATGAATTAAATCAAACATTTACAAACATCAGGATAGCTTTGTAGCTATCAAACTTTGATAAATCTGGGGACAAGATTATTTTAACGTATCTTACTAAATAATCTGGTTTTCATAGAGAAGGCTCTTTACCGACCTTCTTAAGAATCAGCATGTTTTTTAAACAGTTGATATGTTTATTCTAGCGAGGCTAGGTACATTTGAAACCAATAGTAATAAAACGTGACGGAAGGAAAGCTCCTTTTAACAGAGCGAGAATTGAAGCTGCTGTTAATGCTGCTAAATCACTGGATAAAGAGACTGTTATTTATGCTTTAAATGTCGCTTTAGCCGTCGAACTGTCATTGGTCGACAGCATTGAGGATATTGAACCTCAAGAATTCAATACTTCTGTTCTTATTGCTTTTGTGGCACTTTTACCTGAAATCGGCGCGAAAGATAGATGTGCTTATGTTTCAAATGTGGCTTCTAAACTGTGTATTGAGCGCCCTAATAACCGCAGTCCCCCACATAATAAGTCTACCTACCCCGCGTCACTTAACCTTTCAAGTTTGCACCTCTCAACGTTTGCCAGTGTACAAAGTCATGTTCATTGTTGATTCTTACAAAGGGATAAGGCGCAGCAAAATAGACTAATTGATTACAGCTGGAACAAAGGTGTGGGATCTGATTGTGTCTCGTTATCGGGTGGTCTTGAGATACACGATAAAAACCTTCACCACATTCACAACGGTACTCTACGAGCAATGCAGATTTTAACGGTCTGGTAAAATGGTTCTCTGTAAGCTTCATATTGACATCCTCACTTGCTCAAAATGCTAGAATATACCAATACTGTATAAATACACAGTTCTGTGAAATTTTTCCATAAGTGCAATTTCTACACTTTTTGAACTAGTGCAATCTTACTTTAAGGTTAAGGCACTAAAATATGTAACTAGATGAACATGATCTAGGGTGTGTTGATGGCATTGATAACGTGTACAGAGTGTGGAAAGGAATACAGCGATAAGGCAAGCGCATGTATAAACTGTGGTTGTCCAACGGAAGTTAACGTTTCACCACCTCAACAAGAAGGTGCGCCCATACAAAGCAGTGTAGAATCTCGAACCTCCGACACACCTAAAAACGAGCAGACCGTTCAGAAAGAACCAGAAAGTAATGCAAAACAAGCATCTAAAGGTAAACCGTTGTTGATTTGGGGTTTAATTGCATTGGCAGTGGTAATCATTTTTAACCAAAACAAGCAACAAGTAACTGACGATACTGGTCAGCTATCCACCAGAGTCAAAGATGATATTTGCAAGAGCTACATAGGTGAAGTTACAAACAAAAATCCCCTTCTCTTAACAACTACAAAAAATGAAGACGTTAGGTTTTCCATTGTAAGCATTAATACGGAAGGAACTAAAAGTGATTATGCTTGCCATTTCTTTAACAATGGAACTTCTGTTATCTGGTCAACTTTAGAAAATGCTAAACAAGGTAAATGGAAGGATGAAGAAACCGCAACGATTGAACACCGCCGAAAGTTTAATGTAGCTAAACTGAACGGCAAGGACTTCAATATAGAAGTTTCTACCTACTATGCTAGTGAAGCAACAAAAACAACGAAGAAACAAGCCATCACTCACCCACTACTTGAATCTGAAGTGAACCTACCAAAAGGAGTTAAGGAACACCCAGAAGTAATCCCTCAGATGGTACGTTTAATTCAACTTACTGGGTATAAATGTGACTCAATTTCAGCAATTAGAGAAATGATATTATCTAGAGGATTTTCGGTGGTATGCAACAACTTCAACTATGAATATGAGATTGAGGATAAAGGTGGTAACTGGGTGGTGACACTTCAATGATCATGCTTATCAAATATAGTTGTATTTAAATACTAAATTTATCAAGACATCCATTCTAAATGTGGTGTATATCAATGCGTGTGATTGCATAATGGTTTATGTTGTGAAGCTGAACATGCAATTAACAAGGAAAATACAATGTCTTGGTATATTGATAAGTCGAACTTAACACAAGCAATTGCTGATAAGTCTCATTGGAAAAATTCTTACAGTCCAGGTTCAGAAGTGCCTATTTCAGGCATATATCGTTGCACCGGATGCAAAAAAGAAATCACATCTAATAAAGGCGATCCATTTCCACCTCAAAACCATCATCAACATGCAGCTTCACAAGGTGATGTTAAATGGAAACTGAATGTACGAACTAACACTAACGGGGACTAGTTTAGAGTTAAAGTAATTACATATCTATTACCAAAAAGAGAGCTCTTTTTGCTGACTATATGCACAGAGTACGCACTTAATTACTCTGTGCAAACCCTATAACAATCTCACATCCCACAACTTTCTCTTTGTTGTAGAGCTTCGCAGCATTATTGAACGCTTGAATGAGTTCTTCCTGTGTTGGAGAAGCAAAAGGTAAGCCTGTATTTTCAACAAATTGCTGTAGTACAAACACCAGATGATTGAACCCACCTGTTTTAAGAACGCTAAACAGTTTTTCATGCTCAGTAAGAAGAAATCCAAACAAAGCGTCTGAAGTATCGGTAGAGGTTAGGCTGATTAATGGACAGTACACCCCTTTCTCTTGGATCTCTTCTTCACTGTAACCAAGGTGTGTTAAGTATCTGTACAGCAGTGAGATGTGCTCACCAATAAATCGGATTTTCATAATTATACCTCTCGATTACAGTTTAGGAAGAAGAGAAGATTTATTATCACTCGATTTCGGTGTTACCTTTTCTGCCTCTTTAACACTCTCAAGTGCCTTGATGATTTGTTCTGATTCCTTGATTGACTTCTCCAGATCACCAACCAGTGATAACGCCATTTGGACAGCTTTCAATTGGACTCCTGAAATATCCTTGTTCTTACCTGTGGCAGCGTCGAGGATAACCTTTGTGAGCTTTGGGAATGCTTTCGTGAGATCGCCTAAGCTTTTATTTTTCTGCGTAATCAGGTCTAGAATTTGCTCTAACTGTTGGTCAAGAATTCGCTGGTTTGTATTTTTTGGTTGAACTGGGATATTCACTGTTACGGCTGACATTGTGTTGTTTCCTTATTTTTATAGTAGGTTGGCTTTTGCGTAGAGTTCGTGAGATTCGATCTTTAGTAACTTCACTGTGTCTTTGAATCGACTAGAAATCTTATAAACGGTTGTTAGTGTCGGGGATGAGTTGTGTACGGCTGGCTGAAGCTCTACCACTTGCTTAGGAGTTAGATTCAAACCTAATAACCAGACTGTGACTACCGTACTCTCTGCGATCCTTGGTGTATCACCTATCAATGAGAACGTAAGAGTTCTTAAATCTGATTGAATTAATTCTGCAAGGCGTTGTTTTGCTGTCATTGGGATACCTTGATGTGCTGAAATATCGTGTAAAAAGGTGTGCTGCTTACTTTTGTGTAAATACGCCAATATTTAATATAATTTACTTATATTTCAGTATCTTATGAAAATTCTTGGTGTACTGCTTAAAATTGGGGTATTTGGACTAGTTCGGGAAGGATAGAAATATTTCTATATGTCTAATTATACCATAAACAGCATATTTATTCTTAAAATACGCATATTTATGAAATTAAATTTGACACATAAGCATTTAAAATATTGGCTCTGGTGTAGATATGGCAAAATATCTAAATGGATAGATAAGGTAATGCTGGCAAGGTTTTGAAGTTCAAAATTGAGAGATCGACTCACTGAGCACGGCACACACGCCCAGATGTGAAAATCGTAGAAATGTAGAAATATTTATGCACCTTACCTGCATACAGAAGACACTCTATTCAAACACCCCACTCTATGTACGTCCGTACAAGCACACACAGCCGTTTTAGGACAACTCGATGCAAGTGCATTCTTCACACAATTAACCTTCTCTCAGAAGCGTACATAAGCTTTAAACACTACCCTTTGCAACGATGTTGCAGCTACAATACATTGTCACGGTGTGACCAACATAATTTCATTAAACAATACAAAAATTATTATGTGCGCACCAAACCACAATCATACACCAAGCCTTATACAGTAAGGGATTCGAGCGTTTTATTACCGTAACAATAACATTTCAAGTGCGCGATAGATCCATTATGTTAAATTAGGCTATTCTAATATTTATAAATTGAGGTTGAATGGTGTATTTTCGATAGTTTTCTATCTTTAAAGTTGGGAGTTTTGAACAAGAAAAGTTTGAAATTATTTGCACTATATTGGGGCATTGCAAAAACAGGTATCTTTGTATAGATACCTCACCAACATCGTATATAAAGATAAATTAGAATTTACTAATTCATTGTTCATTATCCCTGTCCTCTCACAACGTCCTAATCAACATTAATACAATTACACCAATTCACCGCTAAAACGCTTGTCTGAGCCGCATAGAAGCATTTGCACACCAATTATCCCACACTCACACATCCAGTGCACAAATCGACTTAATATCAGAGTATTTTCATTTATATTGCACACATGGTCTATATTCATTGATTGAATTATTATTCAGTATCGATTGTTGCATTTTTGGTAAGTTGATTACCATTTATGAAAAGTTTTAATCTGTGGGGTAAGAATGGATAGAGAGGTTTGTTTAGCACACCTCTATAAAGCTTCATTGATAAACTGTACTGCTTAACTACCTATAAATAGAACTGTAAATATGTTGATGCTGCTTTGTGAGCAGGCTAGATAACATGATTATTCAGTGTGCTAAGGTATTTGATTCTCTGATTTAATTAAGGAAGTTTAAATGTCCTATACAAACGATCTCAACATACATTTCCTTTACGGTAGACACCTTGATCGAAGAAATCCCAAGAATATCCACCTAGAGTTTGAACAAAATGATCTTATGTCGTCTAACTCTCTCCCCTCATTAGTTATGAAGAGTGGTAAAATTGAGTATGTAGATGAACATGAGTTAATAGATTATGTGATCGGTTTAATTCCTGTTTCTCCTCGTAGAAACCGAGTAATTAAGGATATTGAGAAAATTGTACCTTATATACTCACTGCAAATGATAAAGCAATTATCTATGATATTGAATCTGTTTACTTTAATTATGGAGATGGTTTTAAAAAGACTTACCACCCTCAGATCACTGGTGGTTGTGGTGGACTATTTATCTACCTCGAACATGGAAAAGAAAGCTATGAGACGCTACAAATGGACTCTCAAGAATTACAAGCGTATCGAACATTTATCAAAAATATAGGTTCTAATGACCCAGAAGTAGATTTAAATGAGGTATTTGCACGTCAATTGACTAACATAGTCAGCATTGAAAGAAGTAAGGACAGAACTGCACCATCCCCAGAAGCAACAGACCTTGCCAGAAAGTTATGGGCTGTGATTGATGGTGAAATCACTGAACTCATCTAAATAATAAGTTGACTAGAAACTATTACCAAGCTCAAAACTAACCAAATCAAGGCATCACGATTAGATGTTCCCTACTCCTTACACCTTACAGCACCGTGAGGATCTTTCTTACAGATTGATCCGTCCGACCCCCTCAATTTACCATGCGTATCTTCACGCCAAGTATTACCCTTGTTATCTCTAATGATTCCGTTTACATCAGTCTTATATATTGAGCCGTCAGAGCCTCGTATAGCTCCATGAGCGTCAACCTTATACGTTGTTCCGTCCGATGATCTAACAGTGCCGTGTGCGTCCGTCCTGTACCTTGTCTCTACCCCATTGGAGTCCTTACAACGTGTTATTCCTATCGCATCGGTTTTACAGATGGTTTCTGCTTGTCCAGTAGCCGTAAGTAAGCACATAGCAGCCAGCAATAAACGTTTCATGGTGATGTCTCAGCGTTGAACAGAGTTAAAAGTATCATGAGGTTAAGTATAGCAATGTGTTGGATTACGACACTGCGAACTCTTTGAATAACACAAGATTTATGAAAGCAACACACAGCCTCTTTAGGGGTTAGATGAACACATCACACATGGAAAGTGAAATAGCTTGTCTATGAGCTTTACAGGTGGGTTGTATCGTGAATCTTACATACACATAGATAGCGGAGCTATAAAACACATTCACTATCACGAAGTGATAAACACACAACATGTGTAAGCGGAGCTTAAAGACAAGACAGGGTTTCTTTTCTTAGTGAACACAGTGAACATAGAAAACACATAAGCGTAGCGTTGTATTATTAGTGAGCAAGGCGAACACAACACAATGGAACGTAGTGGAATGGTGTTAGTTATCTTCTTATACATATTCTAATAAAGAATAAAAATCTGTTTGTGTTAGAGCGTAGCGATATTCACTTATGAACGTAGTGAGTTAGTGAACACATAAACGTAGTGTTGTTGTGTGGTCAGCGTAACGGAGTGAAGAGACGACACAGCATTATTACTATAAAGCAGTCAATGTAAGGAGCTGGCGACTGAAAGGATTGCTTTAGTCATTATTACAGAGAACGAAGTGAACGTATTATTATTATAAGGGCAGAACTACGGACTGGTTCCGGTACGGTTCACGGACTGCTTTTTAAGATTAGATGAGGAAAAGCGGTACAGTTTACGGACTGGTTCTTATTGGTATTGAAGTAAAAGCGGTCTATTTCCCGAACTCCTACCCTCCCATGAAACTGGTTCATTCTACGGACTGGTTTCACAAGAATACAAGTGTTTGTTTCAGCTAAGAGGAAGATTAGGTAGATCACAACATTTCAAAATTAATTGAAAATAATTTCACCTTACCAAGCATCATTCTATAAATAGCATTCTGTTAATCTCCTATATTTTTTATGAAAAGTCTGTGTTTGGACAGATACAACCACTCCAATAACTTTAATATCTAACAGTTAAACGATTCATAGTGATAAGCTCTAAAATTTGCAAAATAATCTAGTTCATGAGATTATTGAAATATGGCTAGCACAAATAGAAACAGTAGTCAACGATAAATAGCAAAAGTTCTTGACAAAGGTCTCATATCTTGGTATGATTATTGTATAGTTTGAAATTAACCAATCAAATTACCCTGCTCTATCGGTCATCCTGACCACCTAGTTACACCTACTCCGTAAGGTGACATCACCACAATCTAACCTTTGCAACTGTGCCTTTACCCAAAGGAATCACAGGGGCAGTTTTCGTGTATCTGCTATATAAGGAAAATTTATATGAACGACATTATTAATAACATTCCCCAGCTCGATGGGGATTACATCCGATACCAACTCAAACGACTTGAGCGAGATGAGATCAAGCGTACCGCTATTGTGAGAACATCATACCGCAACCCAGATGACCTGATCTTGTGTATGCAAAACGACATCATTCTGGCTCTTTATTACCGTCAACAGAAACAGGAGTGAATACTATGAACTTTAAACCAAACAGTACTGAACTTGACCGATTAATGCACCAAGTTCGCCGATTAGACAAGAAACCTTATCAACTAATGAGAGAAGCATTTACCGCTTATATGACAGCATTAGAACAACAAGAAGCAGAGGAGCTTAACAACCATGACCAACAAGTTAAAAATTGATTGGGATAAACTAAAAACTTTCACCCTCATTCCGCTAGAAGTTTCGAGCATTTGCAAATACAACGGTAAGAAGCTCAGCGCAGACCATAAGAATATCTACAGTTACTTTCACAAACTCCAGCATGATGGGAAACTGAACGACACCGGATATGCTAGCTTTGATTCTCTAATGAAAAGGTTTGGTATCGGTTCAAAAGGTAGCTTAACCGGATTCATTAATCACTTGGTTGATGTTGGCTTACTGATAAGACATAAAGAAGGGAACGGAACACGTAACCGATACGAAGTAAAAGACATTGATTTAGAGCTTGCCACCTACCCTAGCAAATCTCATGTAGCAGGTAGTAATAAGAACAAATTCAGTAGTAACAACCTACAAGACAAAAAAGCGAATAACTACCTCTTAGCAAAGAAATACAGAGCAATTCTCAAGGGTGACAAGCTAAAAGCTTTCAATCAATGGATATGGAAAGCGGATCAAGAAGGAGTTCAATTAACCGCACAGGATTACGCTACTTGGTCAAAGAATTACGCCGACACAGAAAAACGTAAGTCACACTTTGAAGATATGACTCCTTGTGACGGCACAGAAAATTATGCAGTTCTAGTCCCAAACTCTGAAGATTTCGACTTAACGCCAGCACCAGACAACTACAGTGATTCATCAGAAGCTAACTACGGTTTCATGAATGATATTAGCCTTGATGGTTGCCCTACTTTCTCTAAGTCCGAGCAAGAGCTGGCAAGCTATGAACAATACTTGTTTATTGATGAAGACACAGCAGAGCGAGAAGAAGATATTACGAATCTTTTCACTAACTCGTATGATGGAAAACCCGAACCAGTTAAACACATGGCACCTGCTGAAGAAGCTGAAGTAATAACAGAGATTGTTGAAACACTAACAGAGGTAACAGCACCTTTGGGTGATAAGTCTAAACTGGTTGGCCTGATCGGAAATGTCGATGTTTCAGATATTAACCTTGACGGTAAAGGGATCGGATACTTTGCAGCACCACTGGCGAAGGGCGAACTCAACCGAACAGATACGCAGCAATATCTCACAGTGATACATACACATTTCTGGGATGACTATTCACCAGATCAAACAACAGTGGAATCTATCTGTAAAAAGCTACTCTGTGAAGTTTGCGGTGACAAATTAGATGATCTCGGTTACTGCTTAAACCGCGATTGTCCTGAACACGAATCAGTAATCCCATTCTAACTAACCCACTTTTAGCGCAACGCTAACACCTTACACAGCCTTTACAGGCTAACCCACAACACTAAAAAACAAACCTGATGCATGCTTTGAGCACAACGTAGGCACTCTAGTGAGCTTTGAAAATGTACCAAAAACAACACAAGAGGAAAATTTTATGAACACTGAATTTCACATTTTAAAACCAGAACAAGATCTTAATACATTATTCATCACACAATCTGAAGCTGTAGCGGAAAAAGTATTTAAAACTTCAACCGTACCTTTACAAATCGCTAGCTTACCAATCACTAATGAAGACACACTAGAACTTGTTGAGTATTTTGATGGTGAATGGATTGACCTTCACGATTACAAATACCCTTGTGAAAAGAATGGTAGTACATACACATATGACATTTTATCAAATGAAGAGTTTCTAGGACTTCTTGTTATGCACCCAAATATTATTAACAAAATGTTCACCATTGATTACTACCAAGATTGTGAAGAAATCACTGAAGAACTAGAGCAAGAATTGTATAAGTTTTTCCTTGAAGAACTGTAAGAAGGCTAAAACTCTCCTTAATACTCTCTCTGCACCACCTTAACACCCATCTAAATAAAACTAATACATTGCCCTCTATACGTGCTTAATCGCTTGTAGGCACGTTCTCGCACGTTATATAGGGCGATGTAACAATAAGGAAATCATAACGTGAAGAAATACCGAATTAGAAAATTAAAACAATCTCGTCGCCGTTTTAACTGTGCAAGGTTGGTGTGAAATGGAAGACTTACACAAAAAGTATGAAATGCTTCTTTCAAAACTAGAGCCAAAGAAACAGGCAAAACTTGAGGAACTAGTTAATGAGTGGCTACCAATCTACAAACAAGATTTAGCTTGTGTCCTAGCTAACACTGATTATGTCATCGAGCAAAGCCCTCAATTGATACCTATGGGTGGTGGATTATCAGTTTCTAAAATAAGGTTTCAGGCTTACCTAAAACACTCACAGACATACAAAACCATTCTTCTAGATGTAGGTTTCAATAGTTATAAGATTAAACCTGAAAAGGCACGAATACCTTATTTAAATAACTGGTTAGAACGTTCTTTATCACCTCCTAAGAGACAAAAACCCGTTAAGACACTGAGTGCAAGGTTCATTAAGATGCTCAAAGACTTCGACGCTGGCGCAGGTGTAGATAAACACATGACAACTTTAACCGAAGTCAACCGATTAATTCCACATATGAAGAATGTTATAAACTGTAAAAGACAGCCTACCGTTTACGATTGGTTTTATAATACTAAGATACCCCATGCTGAACTATGTATTTTAATTCAAGAAACTCATGATCAGTTAACACAAAAATAAGCAATAGTCTATATTATTTTAATGTGTTTACTATACAAATAAATATATTTTTGGTATAATACTTGTATAGAGTGATTTAAAAGACTTCTCTAGTTTTATTCGACATCCTTCCTATGTTTTCGATAAAATTTTCCTTTGTTATCTCTAGTGTTGCAATGCTAAAAACGTTACTCCAAGCGTTTTACTCAACTTATTTTATTAGTGATGAGGCTCCTCCTTTCCTCTATCTAATATAAAGTTGAGGTTTTGCACCATTTAATTGTAGTCAAAAAGTTTACAATTACTCTATACCTTCTAATCACTTCCACAGTGAATTAACAATCTTATACTCTCACTTAATTTAAACCTAATCCAATTTAACAATGGAGGTCAACCCATGCCTAGAAAACGGATTTTATATAGTTCACCCGAAGAACTATTAAATGAATTGATAACCGGAAGTCGTAACATTAAAAATGTATATATCATGCGACTGAGAGCTAGAAATCTATATGAAGATGAAGAGCAATTTGAAATTATCGATGCCGCTTTAAAAATGTATCAAGCTTCTAGAAAAATAAAATCAATCGATTTCTAATCTATCCCCTACCAATAGCAGCAACCCTATAATAATAAAAAGGAAGTAACATGAAGATAACTGAGCTTATCGAACTATACCCACAGTTAAACAAACAACAATTAATTAAATTGAGAAGTCATTTTTACAGCATTAAAGGTCGCTGTAATAGTAAATGTGAACATCATAAACACTATCACGATGTTGATTTTAACTTTACAGACTTAATTAAATTCATCGACTTTATTCTATCTGAAAAATTGAAAGGTCGTGATTACTTTACAATCAAAAATCCACATGTTTGTAGACTCTTCGATAAAGGCGAATATTCCCCGACTAACTGTATTATTCGTAGTAGGAAGCAAAACATTAGAGAAAGTTCTGGATATGAATTCAAGATTTACGACAGTCTGACTGGAAAGGTCGAGTATTTTAATAGTGTTAATCTTTTCTATGAAATCAATAAGCATGTCTTAAACATTTCACTTGCCACCTTATATCGTCGTATAAAAGATAATAAAATTATTACTGTAACCGATGGCGTAACAAGTGGCTATATCAAGATTTCCTACATCAAATAACTATAATAAGGAATATTATGAATTATTTAAGTAAAGCAGTTTTACAAAAACCTCAACTTTGCAGCCTAAGCTTTTTTGAAACAATCGCAGAGGTTATCGAAAATAAAGAGGCGCGCCAACTAGCACTATCTGGTGAAGCATTGAGTTCACCAAACCCATTAAAAGAGAAGTTGGAGCAACAAGGTGTTGGTGTATTGGATATTTCTGGAGTACTAACCGCAAAACCAACACCCTTTCAAGCGTTATGTGGCGGCACTAACTACAGTGATCTAATTGCCAACATGCAAAAACTAGCTGATTCAGGTAAGAAAAAAGTAGTTTTGAATATTAGTTCCGGTGGTGGCGAAGCGTTCAACTGTTTCTACTGTGCCAAACAACTACGAAAAATCGCTGATGCTAACGGTATTAAGTTAACTGCTTGGATTGATGGTGAAGCCTGTAGCGCCGCATACGCCCTAGCCTCAACATCACATGATGTTACTGCAGACCCAGAGAGCTACAGCATTGGATCGGTGGGTGTGGTTATAAAATTGCAAAACGACAGTAAAGCACTAGAACAGCAAGGTATTTCACGTAGCTTCGTATACGCTGGAAATAATAAAATCCCTTATGCAGCCGACGGTAGCTTTAAACAAGAGTTTTTAGACGACTTACAAGAATCAGTAAACGAAACTTACACCAAATTTGTTGAACATGTAGCTAACTATCGTCCACTTAGTAAGCAACAGGTCATTGATACTCAAGCAAAAGTTTACAGTGCTGATAAAGCATTAAGCTTGAAACTTGTCGATAAATTGCTGACTCAAGAAGAGTTTCTAACATACATGCATGGTAATAGCGTATACAGCCATAAACCTACACCAACCGCCAAAGCAACCGCAAGTAATAGCAATACCCCTGCTTTTGATAAAGCCAAAGCTACCGCATTAGCGAGTGTTGCAAAGCCTGTAGTTAAGAGTGAACCAGAACAAGAACTAAGTTACGAGCAAGAGAAATTAGAACACAAACTTAAACTTGAAGCGGCAGTTCGTAGAGCTAAAGAGAAACGAGGTTTGTAATATGGCAGAAGAAACCAAACTAGTTTTACAGAAACTCCGTACTCTCCAATCCCTAATTAAAAAACAAAATAAGGATAACAATAAATGAGCATTGCAACCGACACCTTACCAAATATCCAAACTGTTGAAGAACTTATCAAAGAATATTATCGCACTCAAGTGACTAAACCAGAACAAATTGATCAGGAACGTGTTGATAAGGTGGTTAATTTCAACCTAGCCTCTTATAACCTTCCTTATATCTCCACGTCCGCACCTAAAGCATTTAGTTCACGTAAGGATGAAATTACATACCTTTTAAGTGGTAGCAACCTTGTAAAAGATAATAAACTGTGTGCATATCACCATGAATTTATCCGAGAAGGTTTGCAACACCTTTTAGTGACTCATGATGAATTGTTGAAAGAAGGATATAAAACAGTCTCTAGTCAAGAACACAATTTATTCCATCAATTGAGTGTTAATAAGCTTATCATGAAGAAGCCTGATTGCTTGATTGAGGAAGATATTAAAACTATCAAAGATGAAGTGGAAGAACTTATTAATGAACTTTATGAGATTGAACGTAAAGAAAAAATGGATGCTGTAAAAGCAACGAATTGGGCTCAAAACAAGCATTCTGAACAGAAAGCAGCTTATGATAAAGCTATTGCTGAATTAGCCGCTAGTGAAGCTAATAGCCTAAATGATATGTATGTTAATTTCTCACAATACTTTGATAGCATTGAGTCAAGAGATTATTGGTTCTTTGATGAGTTAAAAGATATGTGTGGAAACGCCTCAAACAAAGATATCGAAGAAGTTCTTACCCATTTAAATTTCACCCCTCTTCGTAAATATCTCGCTGATGATAAACAGCATAAACTTTGGGTGAAAGAAAGTGAAGCTGAAAATCTAGACTATAAGATTATCCAATATAACAAATAAAAATATAACAGCCCCCTTTTTTAACTAAGGGGTTTATAAAAAGCCTATGGAATTTATACAACAATTACCTCCCCTCCTTCTTATCCTCATCCCTATTCTAATTATCAATACCCTATTTGGTAAACCAAAAGAGAAAGATCCTAAAGAGGATTATCGAACAGTATTGAAGAAGATAAAGAAGATTGTGGATGAAGAACTGAGAAAATAAGGAAGATTTATGATTACACCCACATATATTATGGATAACAACCTTGGAAGATTTTACGCCGATGCGTTTACTGAGGTGTTACCCAGTTATCAAGCTAATGCTACCAAATACCCAGTAAGCGATAAGAGCGTTATCACTTCAAATGTAGTTAAGAGCAACCCTACATTATCACTTACCTGTTACGTTGGTAAGAATCCCCTCTCAAATATAAATGGTAATTTGTTAAGTGTTGATGACAAACGCCCTTTGAATGCGCATGAAATTCTACTCAATTGGTTTAATAGAAGCACTAAATTAACGATAGTGAATGAATTTTATAACCTCAAAGATTACGTCATTGTTAAATACACCCCTAAACAAGTTGGGACAACAGATAGTATGCAGTATCGTCTCCTCTTAGAGCATATCCGAAACGTGTCTTATGAGCGAGGCTACTTATTAACCGCAGCAGATGAACAAAAAAGCATTGATGGTCAAAACAAAACTAGCAGCACAAATAACGGCTTTAGTGGGAAGGTGAATAAACTACCTGATTTATATAAAGATGGTTATGTAAATCTCATGGGGTTAGAACAAAAATCGAATGAACAAATTATTAAAGAATTTTTTAACAGAGAAGGTTAATTCATATGGCTCGACAACTTCATAAATTTACAAACACGATTGCATGGAAGCTCGATCGTCCGTCTTGGAATAAGGTTTTAAAAGATAGTAAAAAGCTGGCTCGACAACTCGATCGAGCTAACCCAGAAAACGTTCTTGGTGTTGGTGGTTCTCCTAGAGCTAGGCGACAACGACAACAAGATCAAGATTCTCACATAAAACATTATCGAAAATTACAGCTTGAACAAGAGAAATTCGAAGCTACACAGAAGAAAGTGTTGCTACGATTTGCTCAATCCACAAGTGCAATTCGTGACATGGGTGTTGCTGAGAAGAAAGTTTTACTGAACAAGCTCAAACAAGCTTCAAGCACAGAAGAATTGCTTCACCTTGAGAAACGATTGAAAAACCAAATCTCAGATCGCAACCGCCGCGAGAAACAAAGGACACGAGAACTTGCTAAACAGAGCGCACTTATAACCCATCAGCACAATGAACGCCGTAAGGCGGCAGCGTCATCACTCAAACGTGCTGGTATGGCAGCAGGTGTGGTAGGTGCTGGGTTGGCTACTGTAGGTATGCAACAATCCCTGCAACGAGCTACAGAGTTAGATCAGGCGATTAAAAAGAGTAACTTGGATAGTGAAACCTTCCAGAATTTAGCCGCAGCCTCCAGCCGATTCGGTTTGTCGATGGATCAAGTCGCCAGTAACTACCAAGATTTCGCAGACCGCTTGGGCGAGTTCCGTTTAACAGGTTCTGGAGAATTCAAAGATATCGCAGAATGGTTGCAGCAAAATAGCAAAATAACCACCAAAATGCTGGAAAGTTTAGAGCCATTAGAAGTTATGCACCTGCTCCAGAAGGAAGCAGAGCGAAGGGGCACAGATATGAGAGACTTAACTTTCTTAATGGAATCCTTTAGCTCAGAGGCCATAAATCAGTTCAAAGCAATGAATAACCTAGCGGAGATTCAAGCACAGCGTGAGCGATTCAACCTCAACCTAACACAACAAGATATCGACACACTTGTTAAAGCGCGACAGAACATTACACTCATGGGTGAGGGTTTTTTAAGACTCGCCGATTCCTTCCTTGTAGGTTTTGGTGGTGGTGATATTAACAATGTCATGACTAACCTTAAAGAGTTACAGCCAACATTCCGTAGTCTAGGAGAAAGTGTACGTAGCTTTGTTGATACCACTACCGAGCATGGTGACCAGATTATTACTATTGCTAAAACCCTAGCAAGTATTTGGGTCGGTTCGAAAATCTTTACTGTATTAAGCGGTGGCTTGAGTGTTGTAAATACATTAACAAATGTATTCAAAGGACTGTTTAAACTAATAGGTCGAGCCGCAGGTACATTAGGATTTGGTGGTGCAACAAAAGCCGCAGGTTCTTTAGGTGGTAGTGTTGGAAGAGCAGCCGCAGGTATTGGTGCAAGAGCTAACCCTTATCTAGCTGGTGCTCTCGCCGTTTACGAAGGTCGTCCAGGTGGTTTGTTAGACCCTGCTAATTTCTTTGGTGATAACAAATACACCAAATTCTTAAATACAAATATCTTCGATCTGCTTGGTCGTGCTGGTAAAGAGATTAGTTCAATTCAAACACAACATCAAAAAGTAGATGTAAATCTTCACGTTCGTTCTGATGTTGATAATTCTGGTAACATCATCCCTGTTGTTCGTGGTGAAATTGACCGCGCTGAGGATGATCGAATGGTGGCATTTTATAGCAACCTATCACCTTCAAACTAGAATCTAAGATATGACATTACCCCACCTTATCGGTGGGGTTTTTTATGCTATCGAATACACAAGTTGGGGTACAAATTGGAGTACATCGGTTTAAAACACTATGAAAAATACTTGACCTATATCTCATAGTTGGTAAATTATGCGCTGTTAGCAATAGGCTAACTATCTGATTATCTGAGAGTTATGTAACAACTTAGTAACAACTGAGAAACTTATATAAATCAAAGGTAATTGTTCCGATGAAGACTGCAGGAGAGTGGTTATTAATCAAATTTTAACACTTGATTAGCATAACTCGCCGAAGAATTAACTATTTCAGGTGCTACCTAGGTAGCGGGGACTGTAGTTGGAGGAACCTCTGGAGAGAACCGTTAAATCGGTCGCCGAAGGAGCAAGTCTTGCACTCACGCAAGGTGAAACTCTCAGGCAAAAGGACAGAGGAGTGGAAAGTTACAACCTAACTATTTTGCTTGGCCTTCCCGCCTACAACCAATAGCTTAGTTCTTTTAGAGATCGTTGATCTCGTCCTTTCCCTCTTCTCCTTATTAGTTGTTTTATTAAGGGGAAATCATGAACAACCTACAATCTTTACTACAAACCATCGATAATTTTGTCTGGGGTCCACCGCTGCTTATTTTGCTAGTGGGTACAGGTGTTTACTTCACTTTTAGCCTTGGCTTGATCCAGTTTAAACACCTCCCAACAGCGCTAGCGATGGTATTCAGTAAAGATAAGTCATCTAATACTCAAGGTGACGTTTCTAGCTTTGCAGCTCTTTGTACTGCACTCTCAGCAACAATTGGTACTGGTAACATTGTTGGTGTTGCCACAGCAATCAAACTCGGTGGACCAGGCGCTCTATTCTGGATGTGGCTCGCTGCCCTTTTCGGAATGGCGACTAAATACGCCGAATGTTTGTTGGCGGTTAAGTACCGAAGAGTCGATGATAAAGGCCAAATGATTGGTGGCCCAATGTATTACTTGCAATACGGTGTTGGCTCAAAAGCTCTCGCGATCATGTTTGCAGTGTTTGCTTTGGGTGTTGCTTGTTTTGGTATCGGTACGTTTCCACAAGTAAACGCGATTCTGGATGCAAGTGAGATATCTCTTGGTGTTAACCGTGAGCTATCTGCCTTTGTACTAACTCTTTTGGTTGCTTTCGTAACTTTGGGTGGCATCAAATCCATTGCTAACGTTGCAGGAAAAGTGGTTCCTACCATGGCTGTATTTTATGTGTTGGCGTGTTTAAGCGTGATCATCATGAATGCAGACCAATTGTTCAATGCCGTTGAATTAGTGCTGGTTTCAGCCTTTACATCAACAGCAGCGACGGGTGGTTTTTTAGGTGCAAGCATCATGCTGGCAATCCAATCAGGTATCGCTCGCGGTGTGTTCTCAAATGAATCTGGTTTGGGTAGCGCGCCTATGGCAGCAGCAGCAGCGAAGACAGACTCTTGTGTTAAACAAGGCCTAATTTCAATGACGGGTACCTTTTTCGATACCATCATTATTTGTACCATGACAGGCCTTGCTCTAATCCTGACTGGTGCATGGCAAAGTGACTTTGCAGGTGCCGCGATGACGACTCATGCTTTTGCGGTGGGTTTAAATGCAGATACATTTGGTCCTATGCTCGTCTCAATCGGTTTGATGTTCTTCGCTTTTACCACCATTCTTGGTTGGAACTACTACGGTGAGCGTTGCGTTGTGTTCCTGTTCGGAACTAAAGCTGTGCTTCCATACAAACTGATTTTCGTCGGCTTGGTGGCATCTGGTGCATTCCTTCACCTCGATATGATTTGGCTACTGGCTGATATCGTAAACGGTCTGATGGCAATTCCTAACCTAATTGGTTTGATCGCACTGCGTCACGTCGTACTGGCAGAAACCAAACTGTTCTTTAGCTCAACATCGCAATCAGGTAAAGTTGAAGCAGTGAAAGCTTAGTGAAACGGCAGGTTTGCGGTCACAAACTGTCAGTCACAGAGAGCAAGACACATTAGAAATGGTAAAACACAAAGCCCGCTATTATTTAGCGGGCTTTATTTATCTTCGGTTAAATGGTTAATCTCTCAACCATTGATGCTCAACGTTTTCTCCACGTTCTTCAAAAAACTTCGCATTTTTTTGCTTGAATTGATCCGCTTTCAACTCTGATAGCGGCCAGTCTAAAAATGCTTCTGTTACAAACGAGTCGCCGACACCAACTTCAATCGATTCCAGATGTTTCCCGATGTAGCGATAAAAGTAGCCTTGCCCAAACGCATCGCACACCATAGGTACATGCCTGACACGTTGATGATTGACAGAGACCGAAGCCCAAGTCGTCGTTTTAGGTTCACAGGTTTGCTCTTTTACAACGTCAACCTCAAATTTATTGTCCATAGTTGTCGAAACAAAAACGACAATAGCGTCATGCAAATACACACGCCTGAGCAATAACTGTTTAGTATCTTGAGTTCGCGTTTGTTGTATTCCATTAGCAAAAGGCTCGAAGTAGCCCCAGTGCCAAGACCAGATCATGCCGCGTTGCGCAAACTGTACTTGTGGCCACGTATGCCAAGCAACAGCGGCACCTATCCCCACAATAAATACAGCGAGTAGTATCAACAATCGATAAATATTACGCATTAAACGGGTTTTTCAATTAATAACTTCACACCAAGTGCGACTAATACTGCGCCCGTCGCGCCTTCCATCCACTTCATAAAGCTTGCATTCTTTAGTAGATTTTTAGCCGAGTTGAGCGCGCCAGCTAAACCACACTGCCAAACCATCGCAATAGCAAAGTGTACAGATGCCATCATCATTGATTGAAGCAAGGGTGAACCTTCTGGATTCACAAACTGTGGCAAGAAAGCCAAATAGAAGACCGCCGTTTTCGGGTTCAAGACGTTAGAAAGAAAGCCCTCTCTAAAAGAGCGCTTACCATTAAACACTTCGTGAATCTGCTCGGTCACGGTCAATCCATCTTTCGACGACATTAGCGCTTTTAAACTGCTCAAACCAAGCCAGATAAGATAAGCTGCGCCAATCATTTTTACGATTTGGAACAACTCTGCTGATTGCGCAAGAATCGCCGAGATACCAACCGCAGAAAAAAAAGCATGTACGAATAAGCCAAAGCAAATCCCTAGACTGGTTGTACATCCATCTTTTAGGCCCGATCGGCTAGTGTTACGGATAACAAGTGCAGTATCTAAACCTGGCGTTAACGTTAAAATCGTAATGGCAATAATAAATGCCTCGAAATTCAAAATATCCATATTATCGTGATAATTAATTGTCAATCCTTCATCAATACCGCCAATCCACAAGATTCGCAAGCTTCTTTTTTAAGAGAGCTATACAACTGGGTGAGTTTATGGACAATGGGTTGGAGTTAATTGTTAATTATTAGTAAATTAACGCAGGTTGCTTAGTGCAACACCATATGAAGGACCCGTTATCGGGTGTTTAGGGAAAGAACAAAAGAATAAGAGTAGTCACATGAACGCATTTACAAAACTCGTTGAACATTCCAAAAAAGTGGCAAATTTTGAGCATCTATCAGCCATCATAGATTGGGATCAAGCGGCGGTCATGCCACCTGGTGGCGCTGAAGCACGCTCGAATGCCACGGCAGAGCTCGATGTACATATCCATTCTTTAATGACTCAACCGCACTTGGGAGAGCTTTTCGCTCAGGCAGAAGAAGAGACGCTGTCTACAAAAGAAAAATCTATCCTAAGAGAAATGAAGCGTGGGTGGCAGCAAGCTAACTTACTACCAGAATCATTAGTTCAAGCTCAATCTCTTGCTGGCTCCAAATGTGAACATGCATGGCGTACGCAACGTGGAGAAAATGACTGGGCTGGTTTTGAAAAGAACTGGGCTGAAGTCGTAAAGCTATCGCAGGAAGAAGCGCAAATTAGAGCCGAAGCAAATGGCACGACTCCTTATGATGCCATGCTCGATGTTTATGAACCTGGCACAACGTCTGCGTCGTTAGACATTCTTTTTGCTGACGTGAAAACCTGGCTTCCTACTTTGATCGATGAAGCGTTTGAAAAACAACAATCAGACAACATCTTATTGCCAACTGCACACTACCCTGCGGAAAAGCAAAAAGCGCTCGGTTTGGAAGTCATGAAGCTACTTCAATTCGATTTTGAACACGGTCGACTTGATGAGAGTACCCACCCATTTTGTGGCGGTGTACCGACAGATGTGCGTATTACGACACGTTATAATGAAAACGAGTTTGTCCAATCATTGATGGGAATTGTCCACGAAACTGGCCATGCTCGATACGAGCAAGGGCTACCAAAAGATTTATCAGGAACACCCGCGGGAGAAGCTCGCTCTATGGGTATTCATGAATCACAATCACTCTTCTTTGAAATGCAAATAGGACGAAGCAGCGCGTTTATCGATCACCTCGCTCGACTGGCTTCTAACCATTTTTCTGGTAGTGAATTCGAAAAAGACAATTTAGCCAAAATTTACACTCGCGTAGAAAAAGGCTTTATTCGCGTAGATGCTGACGAACTAACATATCCTGCTCACGTTATTCTTCGATATGAAATTGAGCGAGATCTCATGAACGGCGTCATCAAACATACAGATGTACCAGAACTCTGGAACGAAAAGATGAAAGCGTACTTGGGGCTATCAACCGAAGGAAACTTCAAAAATGGCTGTATGCAAGATATCCATTGGACAGACGGAAGTTTTGGCTATTTCCCGTCCTACACGCTCGGTGCGATGTACGCTGCACAATTTATGGCAGCAATGAAACAAACCGTCGATGTAGATGCGGTTATTCGTTCTGGCGACTTAGCTCCGATATTCAATTGGCTCTCGGAAAACATCTGGAGTAAAGGTAGCTTATTCACCACTGATGAGTTGGTAAAACAAGCCACGGGTGAAACACTGAATGCTAAACACTTTCAAGCTCACCTAAAAGATCGCTACTTATAAAGCGAAACGAATAGAAAGTAAAAGCCCAAGGTTCGTATGTTCCTTGGGCTTTTTTAGTCTCTACATGCTATGCCAAGCTAGGGATGAGCCTAGGCTTGTACAAACAGTCCTCACCCTCTGGTCTAGTTTTAAACCGACGATGAAGCCACATATACTGGCTCGGACTTGCCATGATTGATGTTTCAACTATTTGATTCACGAATGCGGCGGCGCGTTGATGATCCTCTTTCGGGAAACCTTCGACGGGCGCACTAATGGTTAGGGTATAGTGTCCGTCTTTTCCTCTTACCATCGTAAAAGGCACAATGGCGCAATCTGTAGAATCAACCAACAAACTTGTACCTGTCGTAGTACAAGCATTTTTAACGGCAAATAACGGTGCAAATGTCGAGCGTCGGTTACCATAATCATGGTCCGGTGCATACCAAACCCGCTCACCCGTTTTAAGTGCTTCAAGCATGGCTTTGACGTTTTTACGATCAATCAGTGTACGATTAGAGCGAGAGCGTCCCTTATACTGAAAATAATCAAAGCACGGATTATTGTTTGGGCGATAAACACCGGTTCCAGACTTTTTAATGCCAAAAGCTCGAGCACCTAACTCTAGATTCATTGAGTGTACGGCCAACATTAATGCACCTTTGCCTGACTTCTCTAAAGCCTCTAGATGCTCCATGCCTTTTATCGTGACGTGTTTGTTTACCCGTTTATCTGACCAAAACCATGCCATTGCGGTCTCAAAAAGTGCGATGCCAGTATTGTCGATGTTGTCTTTTAGAATTGCTTCGCGTTGGCATTTTTCCATATGAGGGAAGCAAAGCTCAAGATTGCGTCTGATCGTAACTTGACGTTTTCTCATGAATCGCATAGCTAAACGACCAATGTTGCGTCCCAAAGCTAGTTGAACTTTAAAAGGAAGGAGGCTAAGTAAGTACATCACGCTAATGATAATTAACGTTCCCCAGTAACGAGGCAAAAGAAATTCGGCCTTGAATGCAGGCTTTTTGTATTTGTTCATGTAAGTATTGTCAGATGTGCCCATCTATAAGTGATAAAAACAATGATAATGGACTGCACTTTTATCATTGATAACGCTAATAACATAAATTAAAGCGCGCGGATTCTATGGTTCTTCGACACACTACACAATAAGAACTTTGCAGAAATATGTAGGGAATGAAAAGCAGTAAAGATGAGTCGCCACGTTAACATCTATCGGAGTGATTTATCTACTGCCCTTTCCTAAAGTTTGAAGAAACATAACTTTGTATTTTCAATGCGCTAAATAATGTCTATTTTTCAATCACATAATGCGACTGTTATGAATACAACAATAAGACGTCATATCAATACTCGCCATTAGCGATTGAATTTGCACTAAAAAGCCGCAGCAATTTCTCGCAGCGGCTTCTTATTCACTTAACAAGTAGAGTGGCGTTATTCGTGCCCTACAGTTTTGGATAATAAATTTACGATCAACACACCAGCGATGATAAACCCAATACCAACTAGGGCTGGTAAGTCTAGACGCTGTCCGTAAACAAAGTAACCAACCGTCGCAACCAAAACGATCCCAGCACCACTCCATATGGCATAAACAACCCCAACAGGCATTGTTTGCACTGTGACGGAAAGCAAGAAGAAAGCGATGCCGTAACCAATCAAAACGACTGTGCTCGGCATTACTTTCGTAAATTGCTCTGTTTTGGGAATATAAGAAGTGGCAATCACTTCACATACAATCGCGATCGACAGCGCCAACATTGGTGGCATAGAGACAAGCATTTTGAACATAAGGCATTAACGCTCAACAGAAATGTAACCGACAACATGTCCGGATAATTAGGCCGCGCATTATACCCAACTCATCTCACGATGGAATACCACTAACGATGTTTACACACCATCACTTTCGCTTACTTTTTGATGACCAGGTGAAAGGCTGACGTTTTGGTGCTGACGAGAAATTTCAAAGTAGATATGCATATCAATCGGCTCAGGTGTATTGAGTAGCATCTTACCTACTTCACGTTGGAAATGACCATAATTACCTAGCTCATCCGTTAGTTCTAGGAGCTCGTAAGAGGCTTCATCGGCAAACATTCCATACGCATACTGATAATGACTGATATCCTTGCTCTTATCATAACCCAGCTTTTGAAGAGCTTGATCAATCTCTTCCGGCGTATAAATGTCTTTATCACCAAACGAATGCAGTAGCACGCAAGGAACTTCTTGAGCGATGCTCTGAATCTTTGTCTTTCTCTTGAAAATACCGAACATAATGTCCTCCACTGACGATGTTTCCAAATATGCACATTAATGCAAAATGGTGAGCTGATTGTTTTTAGTATGGCTCATTAATTTGAGACTTCCTTACTACGAAGTCACCTTCACATATTAACGTGATCGCATAATTACCAGCAAATAGTACACACTGCGTTTCAAACCTATCTCATCAGAAACTCTGCTTTAGTCACAATTGTGTGACAACCCCGAGTACGGTTTACCATAATGTAAAGAGTAGATTGAAAAGTCGGATTTCGTATCGACATCTAAACTTAATTAAGTTAGCTTTAGAAGTATAGACGTCTATATTGACTATACTTAGGGAGAGAAAGTCGTGCCAATTAGAATTCCAGATCAATTACCAGCTACCGATGTATTAAGGACAGAAAACATCTTCGTGATGAGTGAAACGCGTGCAGCGAGTCAGGAAATACGTCCTTTAAGAGTGCTGATCCTTAATCTGATGCCAAAAAAAATAGAGACTGAAACTCAGTTTCTGCGTCTACTCTCAAACAGCCCACTACAGGTTAACGTCGAATTACTGCGCATTGATAACCGCCCGAGTAAAAATACGCCAACTGAACATTTAGACACGTTTTATCGCCAATTTGAAATGGTGCGAGATAAAAACTTCGATGGCATGATCATTACTGGGGCTCCATTAGGTTTGGTGCAATTTGAAGATGTCATTTATTGGGATCATCTCAAAACCATCATGGAGTGGGCAAAAGATCATGTGACATCCACTCTTTATGTTTGCTGGGCTGCGCAAGCAGGGTTAAAGCTACTCTACGATCTACCTAAAAAAACGCGTAAAGAAAAACTTTCAGGCGTGTATCACCATCAAATCCATCATCAGTTTCACCCTATCTTACGCGGATTTGATGACACGTTTTTGGCTCCTCACTCGCGTTACGCAGATTTTTCGCCTCACTTTCTAGAAGAGCATACTGACTTAGACATTTTAGCGACATCGGATGTCGCAGGTGTGTACTTGGCCACCACAAAAGACAAACGCAATGTCTTTGTCACAGGACACCCTGAGTATGATTCCCACACCTTACATAATGAATATATCCGAGATTTAAGCGAAGGTATGGAGCCCGCTATTCCTGTCAACTATTACCCAAACAACAACCCAGATAACCCACCAATTGCAAGCTGGAGAAGCCATGGGCACCTCCTCTTTTTAAACTGGCTGAACTACTGTGTTTATCAGCAAACACCGTACGACCTCGATCACTTCAGTGAAGATGCTTTCACTAAAGACGATTAGCTTCAAAATAAGCAAACAAAGCACTCATCATTACCGAAATGTAATATGTGAACCAAGCCGCCATATGGCGGCTTTTTCATAACAGTTTGCAAACCTGATCGCATAGTGTTTTTTCCTCAATAGGTTTTTGCTAAGTAATTCATATCATGCAGAAAGATTCAGGGATGTAGGGATAAAGAATGAAAACAGCAAAGCTCGGTGCACTAATATTATTGTCTCAGTTTGCACTCGTGGGTTGCGTGACGGTGAAAGAAGATGGAAGCCCTGTCGTTAAAGCCGATCCTGTGGCAATGGCAGAATCACGTATCGCACTTGGCTTAGGTTATTTAGACGGCGGTAACATGATTCGCGCGCATGATAACTTACAACAAGCCTTAAACCACGCACCTCAATACTATCGCGCGCAATTATCTATGGCTCACTACTACGAAACGGTTGGTGAAGATATTAAAGCCGAACAGATGTATAAACGCTCTCTACGCCAACACACTAAAAACGGAAATGTGCTCAATAACTACGGTACTTTTCTTTGCAAGCGAGGTGACTTCGAAAAAGCCGATCAGATGTTTAATCGAGCCATTGAGCAGCCTTATTACTACCTTATTCCAGCAAGCTATGAGAATGCAGCTTTTTGTGCGCTAAAATCACAAGATAAAGACAAAGCGAGATACTACTTTACTAGAGCTATCGATCATGATCCCCATAGACCAAAATCGATTTTGCAACTCGCTAAAATAGAAATTGATAGCGGTGATTATACTGAAGCTAGAATTCGATTAATGAGATTCAATCAAATGTATGGCGTGAAGAAGCCCTCTTTGCAACTCATGATTCAACTTGAACGTGCAGCAGGCAATGAAGCTCTCGAGAAAAAGTATCAAAAACAATTGGAAAAATTTTCTTAGTACAAAATAGCGATACATAAGGCGCATTAGCTCACAGCCAATACAGCGCTTGACCAAGAATCCAGTGAATTCAGACTCACGGTGATACATTCATCCTGTACATAAACGTCAAATTCGGTACTATTTGAACGGAATAAGTGACCAAGTCACATTATAAAAAGTGCGCACACAACGAAATTTGTACATCATACTGTTTTTAAGATTGATTTCGGCACATTGATAAATACTAAATATTACTGACATGCACCAGAAGGAAGTTGAAGCCGGATGAAACCTGCCTGCACTCTGTTATTACTCACTTTGCTGAGTTCACCTTTTGTCGTCAGTGCACAAGAAAATATTGAGAAAACATTCACATTTGGCATTGTGTCCAATAAAGCCCAAAGCAAAATCAAAAAAGCGACGCCCCTTACTCAGTATGTAACTGAAAATATGACTGAATATGGTTACGCAAAAGGGGCGGTAAAGGTATTTAAAAATTATCGTCAGCTCGCGGTTGCGCTTGAAAATGGCACCGTTCAAATTGCAACGGCGACCCCCTTTAATGCGATGACCTTAGAAAAGGAGTCTAATAGCCAAGTTCTTGCTATACGATGGAAAAAAGGCCTGCAAAAATATCATACGGTGTTCTTTACTAATAAAGAGAGTGGCATTGAGTCACTTTCTGACCTGCGCGGAAAAACGCTTGTTTTCGAAAAGCGCACGTCTACCAGCAGCTATTACCTACCTGCGATTACATTGCTGAATCACGGAGAAAAACTGCAATACCTTCCCTCTCCTGATGACAAACCGGCCAAAGACAGCATTGGTTATTTATTCCTTGATGAGCAACTCGCTCAGTCAAATGAAATCAACCTATCTGTATGGGTATATAAACAGAGAGTTGCAGCAGGAGCATTCAGTAACTTCAACTGGAACAATCCCAAAGATTTGCCAGAGAACATGAAAGACAAACTAGCGATTTTTTCTCGTTCTGTTGAAATACCCAGGGATTTAATTCTCGCTTCTCCAAGCATGAGCCTAGAGCAACAGCGTAAAATCACGTCAATACTGCTTGATATGGATACAACTCACGAAGGCTCTCTCGCACTTAAAAAGTTTCAGAACACCAAAAAATTCAGCGCGCTTACTCCAGAAATGCGAGCCTCCTTAAGTACAGTGCGCAAGTCAGTTCACTTGTTACCGAAGGTGGATTGATGTTTCAAAAGCTCTCACTCGAAACCAAATACATTTGCTCGACAATGTTCGTTGTCTTGTTTGTTGTGGTGATAAATCTTGCGTTATACATGCACGGTTACGATGCGTATTCAAATAGCTTAACTCAACAAATCACGAACAACTCTCAAGAAAAAACAGAATCTTACGTTAAGCAAAAAGGGTTGGTTTATGCAGAGCTATTATCAAAACAGCTTTTTGATCCACTCTATACAGACAATATCAGTCAAGCGTATGAGCAAATTAAGGCAACATTGAGCCAGCCAGATGTCTCGAAAATACATGTTGTTGACAATGAAGGGCTAATCTTTCACGACGGCACTACTCAGCTAAGGATGTTTGCCCAACCTCATTACCGCTCTCCTTTTATTTTGAAAGCAATAGAAGAATCTAGAACTCTCGTTTCCTTTTCCAAGCATCAGTTGGAGATCGCAGCGCCGATTCAGCAATCAAACATTACTCTTGGGGCGGTGTATCTTGAGCTTAACTTGATACACCTACTGGAAGAGAAAGAACAGAACATTGAACAAGTCCAAGCGATTACCTCAAACGATAAACAGAAGATGTTTAACTTGCTGCTAACGATCAGTGGGATATCCGTTCTATTCGGTAGCATCATCGCTTATGCTTTGGGGCGGTCGTTAACTAAGCCACTCAAGCAACTAAAAGATCAATTTTCAGAGTCAAATACCCAAGCGCTGCCAGTCACCGACATACAAAGCAAAGATGAAGTGGGAGAACTTATTTCAGCGTACAACAAAATGTCAAACAAAGTGAACCGATACACCAGCCGAGTTGAGTTCATGGCATACCACGATATTCTGACTTCCCTGCCAAACCGAGAAAAGTTACTCATTGATATTCAAACGCAAATAACTGACCACAAATCCCCCTCACTCGCGGTTGTGTTTATTGACTTGGATGACTTTAAGCACATTAACGATAACTATGGACATAACATTGGGGATAAATTGCTAGGCCATCTTGCCTCAGAGCTTCAAGGCCGTTTGCCGAGTTATTTTAAGCCGCTTTACCGCCTTTCTACCATCGTAAGTCGAGTAGGTGCGGACGAATTTGTACTGGCCTTTCCGTGCTCGGACAATCATGAAGCTAGAGAAAAAGCGCACGCTATTCATCGCCAACTACTCTCTCCCTTTAGTTTGGAAGAGAACGATATTCAAATTACGGCAAGCCTCGGAATTGCTGTGTATCCAGAATTTGGTTCAAACGCTGAGTCTCTTTTACAGCTTTCCTCTCTTGCGGCGCAGGAATCTAAAAGACGCGGTAAAGACATTATGACGATATACGATTCCACGTTTGATGAAACGATTAAACAACGTTTATACATAGAACGAGAACTGCGTCGTTCAGTACGTGATTTGTCTCAATTCGAGCTGTGGTATCAACCACAATTTGATCTAAAAACTTATCGCCTAATTGGGGTCGAAGCATTGGTTAGGTGGAATCATCCCGAGAAAGGTTATATCAGTCCAGAATCATTTATCCCGATCGCAGAACAAAGTGATTTAATATTGGAGCTTGGAGAACATATCATTGAGACGGCAGTTGCTCAGCGGGCAATGTGGGCAGAACATTTCGGTACTGATTTTCACATCGCATTAAACTTGTCCCCAAGACAAATCTATCGCCAAGATTTAAGTCAATTATTTTCTAAGTATTTACGACGACATGATGTCGCCCCTCAAACCATTCATGTTGAAGTGACAGAGTCACTTTTTATTGATGATACAGAGAAAGCTCAATATGTGCTTAAAAAACTACAAAGTATCGGAGTGGAAGTTTGGCTAGATGACTTTGGTACGGGGTATTCAGCCCTTGCCTACCTACAACATATGGCTTTTGACGGGCTCAAGATTGATCGTTCATTTATCGCTCAAATCCGAAAAAGCGATCAAGACGATTCATTAGTTCGCGCGATTGTATCCATGGCTCACAACCTAAGAATGAAAGTAGTAGCCGAAGGCGTAGAAACTCAAACTCAACTCACACGAATGGAGTCTCTCCACTGTGACGTCGTACAAGGTTTTTTCTTAGGTAGACCTGTACCTGCCGAGGAATTGATTGCATTTGAACACCAACGAGGGAGTGGCGCTCAAAGCGTCAATCACTTTGCTTAGAACGCCGTTTTGTTAACTATTGCCGCTTAGCGCGTTAGTACTCGTAATGCAATATCGGTCACACTTCCCCCACCTCATTAATATGAATTTTCTCTTAAAATCTAACATCTGAGATAAATAAACTACACTTTTCATATCAACTTCTTGGATATGGAAATGCGCGTGGTAGGAATCTTTTCTTGGAACAACCTGTCGGTAAAACAAAAGCTATTTGGGTTGGTTTTGCTGCCAATTTTATTGTTGCTTGTCCTCGCGGGTAAACATGTACAAAGCCTTTCTATCCAGGCTCAGGAACTACAAAAAGCACAGTTATTCTCTGTCTACATCGACCGCGTATCTTCGCTTTATCACCTACCGAATAACCCTGATGTAATAGATAAGCAACTAAAAACTCAGCAGATATCTCAATTGTTACGCGACACTGCAGCACCAGTATTCGGTGAAAACGCTGAGATACTAAACCAGTTGACAAGCTTTGAGGAAGCAACCCTCTCGATGCTCTCTTCGCAAAATCAAGAAGAAAAGTTAGATGCGGCAGAGTGGCGAGCTGATACGTTCAAAGAAATCCTCATGAGCTTAGACAAAGTCTATTTTAGAAATGTGAGTTATGAAACAAACACTCACCTTTCTTCTTTGATGCAACTTGAATGGTTGATGTTTTGGTCTACTGAAGAGCATAGATTAAGCGAATATTTGATTCGATCTTCAGAGGAAAATAACGAGTATGACCTCACAACACAGGCTTCTATCCAATCTTTAATCCAGAACCAACAACTATTTCTAGAGCGTTTTGTGACGCTAAATGCCAATCAACAACAAGTAGATCTGCTCATTGAGACGTTTACGGGTGAAGTCTTTATCAAAAGCCAAGAGTTTCGTGCCTATTTATTGCAACCAGCTCAACTCAAATTATTAACCCCGGATGAGATTGATGCGGGGTTATCTGCACTCAACAAACGCTTATCGTTATTACAAAGTGTTGACGACAAAATGGAACAACAGCTGAGTGATGATATATCAAAGACAATCAACACGACGACACAGCACCGCTTTACCTTTATCGCAATGATGAGCCTTTTAACGCTGTTGGTCGTAAGTTTAACGCTAAGATTGGTGCGAAAAGTTACTGGAAACTTGAATCTAGTCCTCAAATTTCTCAGTAACGAAAGCAATGAACAAAGTAACACTGAAAATTCACCTCTTGCTCAACTAATAAAGGGTAAAGACGAGCTGAGTAAGTTTGCTCGAGAGGTAAAAAAGCTTAGTGATGAGCGGATGTTGTCCAGACTAAAGCTCACACAAGCTAAAGAAGATGCAGAACAAGCAAAAGATGATGCAATTAAGGCGAGTAAAGCCAAAAGTAGCTTTTTGGCCAACATGTCCCACGAGATCCGCACGCCGCTAAATGGCGTTATTGGCATCTCTGAAGTGTTATCCGATACTTCCCTGACTGCCACACAACGCGATTACGTCGACACGATTGAAACCTCCTCCCAACTGCTTTTGAGTTTAATTAATGACGTTCTAGACTTCTCAAAAATTGAATCTGGGATGTTGCTCATTAGCCCACATTCAACTTGTGTTCGAGAGTCTATCTATGACATTGCTTCTATCATTTCACCGAAAGCAAAGGAAAAAGGCATCGATGTGCAAGTCAACATTAGCCGTAACACGCCTTACCACGTAATGTTGGATGACCATCGTATACGCCAAGTTGTCATGAACTTCATGTCTAACGCGGTAAAATTTACCGAACAAGGCAGTGTAGAGCTATCGGTCATCACCCGCGAAATAAAAAATGGTGAAGCGGTCATCGAGTTTTCCGTTAAAGATTCTGGGATTGGTATTGATGCCCAGCAGCAAAAGAAAATATTTGCTCCATTTGCCCAAGAGGATAACTCTACTACCCGACAATTTGGGGGAACTGGACTTGGGCTTGCCATTAGCACGCAATTAGTTGAGCTAATGGGTGGAGAAATTCAACTTGAATCCGAGAAAGGTAAAGGCAGTCGCTTCTTCTTTGAACTAACTGCTCCTGTTGTGACTCAAGAGTTTAACGCTTATCACGCTCTGAATCACAACGACATATGGATTGTATGCAGCAGTACTCAACTAGAACAAAAACTGCGTAACGAGTTAAGTTTTTTCAACATCAATATAACGCAGTCAGTAGATACCTTAAGTGCGTTGCCAACGTGGATTGATAACGAGCGCGTTATCGTTATTCATGTAGAAGCATCACCAAATGCAGCGGCGATGCATATCGATGAGATAGAAAGCCTTTGTAAACGAAACATTCGTGTCTGCCTCATCAAGCACCTTCATAGCCCACAATTCGACTTTAGAAACAGTATCAGCGCCTTGGTCACTCAGCCACTACTAGGGCAGCGCTTAATTAAAGCACTTGAAAGTTGTGCGGCAAATTTCTCGCACGCACAACAAGAGAGCACTTCAGCGCAACATGTTAAATCTCTGCCGAAAATTTTGGTCGTTGATGACAATACGGTCAATCAAAAAATCGCGGGGCTACACGTCACAAAAGCTGGCTTCGACTTTGATGTCGCAGTAAACGGACAAGAAGCGGTTGATAAATTTCAACAGAATCAGTACAGCCTAATTTTAATGGACTGCATGATGCCCGTAATGGATGGATTTGAAGCCACCCAAATAATTCGTCAAATAGAAGTAAAAGAAAAACGCGCTTTCAGAATTCCAATTATTGCTCTAACGGCAAGTGTGGTCGATGATGATATACAAAAATGCTTTGACGTTGGAATGGATGACTATGTGCCCAAACCGTTTAAAGCAGGGTTGCTTAAAGAGAAGTTAGATAAGGCAATTGGGTTACGTGTTTCCAACACGACGCCTGCTGAACCACACCAAGAGAACACCACCCCCGATAAAACTCATGAACTACCTGCAAGTTCTGAGCAACCAGAAGCAACGGTAACGCCTATTCGCTCCGAACGCATCTTGCTTGTCGAAGATAATAGAGTGAACCAGAAAGTGGCTTCTCTATTGCTATCTAAAGCAGGCTATCAATTCGAAGTCGCAGAAAACGGACAAATTGCAGTCGAAATGTTCCAAAAAGATGGAAAGTTTGATGTTATTTTGATGGATTGCATGATGCCCATAATGGATGGGTTTGAAGCTTCTAGGCAAATTAGAGCTTATGAAGCGAGTAAAGGATTAGCTAAGACGCCCATTATCGCATTAACAGCAAGCGTCGTAGATGATGACATTCAACGCTGCTTTGATTCAGGAATGGATGCCTACGTACCAAAGCCTGTGCGCAAAGAAAAACTGTTGTATCAAATTGAACAAGCAATGTAGGTGGATTCTATGAGTAGAAATCATTCTCGCGTTGCTTTTCCTTTGCGTTACATAAAACGCTATCTGTTTATTCTGATTGCCCTTCTTTCATTAAATTGCCAAGCTCTCGCTGCAGAGAGCTACGCCGTTTTCTCATTTAATGACGAATTCTCTCCGCTCACTGTCAATAAAGCGCGAAAGTTGTACAGAGGGAAGACGCAACTTTTACAAGGCCAGCGAATTGAACTCTCTGACTGGCCTGCGACATCAACAGAAAGAGCTGAGTTCTATCGTTATCTTCTCAACAAAAATTTAGCGCAAATGAACGCGCATTGGGCAAGCTTGTCTTTTTCAGGTAAAGCTAGACCGCCAAAAGTGATTGCACGCTCCAGCATTGATGACCTCATAGCATGGATGCAAGAGAAGCCGAATAGAATTGGTTATGCCCCAACATCGAGCGTCCCTAGTAATGCTCATGTTTTATGTGTGGTTAGCTCGGAGAATTGATATGAAAAAATATTTAACCATGTTATCGCTGAGTATCGCGACCTTTCCGAGCTCAGCCACGATTGAACTAACAGAACAACTTTCTTTAAGTGGTTTTGGCTCTACTTCGTGGGCAAAATCCGATAACCCAACTACGTTACTAGTTAACCGCTTTATTGGCGATGAATCTTGTTTCGATTGCGATACCACTTTCGGCATGCAGCTCGATTATTTTCACAAGGCATTTCGGGCATCCGCACAAGTCGTAAAGCGCCCGCAAGACCATTGGAGCTCGCCTCAGCTCGAGTGGGCGTATTTGGCTTATACCTATCAAAACATAGAAATACGAGGAGGACGCTTAAGACTGCCACTGTTTTTGATGTCTGAGTACAACTATGTCGGCCACGCTTTTACCCAAGCCCGCCCACCGAATGAGGTATATGACAGCATTCTAGGTATCACGGCTTATAACGGCCTATCTGCACGCTGGATTCATGACCTCAATGAGCAAGTCGTACTTACCGCCATGCCGTTTGTCGGGTTTAAAGACAATAGTGACGTAACCATCAATGAACGTACTGAATTGGAAATTGAGTCAAACAATACTGCAGGGATGAACTTAACGCTAAGCGGAGAGAGCTATCGTTGGAATTTTTCCTACCTCCACGGCGATTATGATCAAACAACGACGCTCTCTAACATTGAGCAGTCCACTCCCGGTGGCGGAACCACAATCATTGACCGTCTAGTTGAAACAGAAAAAAACAACACGATCGATCTGTTTTCTCTAGGGTTAAGATACGAGCTCGATAACATTGTGATTATGGCAGAAGGACAGACCAGCAATCTTTCCTCATCTTGGTACGCGACAACAAGTTATAATGTAAACAAGCTGACTCCTTATATTGTTTACGGTCAGCAGTTTAATAGTCGGGATAAAAAAAGTGGAGACAGTTTCTTACTCGGGTTGAGATACGACCTAGATTACAACGTTTCCCTGAATGCAGAATGGCAAAGGTTCAACGCCTACAATAATAGCTCTGGCGCGTTTTCATCAGCCCCAAAGGATGACAGTGCGAGCCTTTATACGCTAATGCTCAACTTCGTTTTTTAATGTTTCTTACAGTACCAATTTCCACAACACTGGGGGCTGTTGTATTAAGAAGGCTTTTTGCAACACGTAACTAAACGCTAAACGACTGGAAGGGATAGAATCGATCAGATAGGTAAGTGGCAATCCAAACAGAGACAAAGGTTACTCTATTTCGGTTTGTTTTGATTGCCTTTTAACCGCTTTTCTTTGCGTCGCAGTGCCCGGAAAAACTTTGACTCTTCGTGGTACCAACCAAGGACACTAATTGGGAAGCCCACGAGCATCATAATAAAAACATCCGCAGGGAGTTGTTCCCAAATGTCGCTTAAAGAATGCAGCTCTCCAAAAATGAACAAACCGATGACTTTACCAAGCAGTAATGCACAACAAATCATAAAGAAGGACTTTAATATATAGTGCCATTTGCCTTTTTTACGCTCTTCTCTCCAATAGGCATATTTATATTGTCGGTCGTACATTCATCCCCCTAAAGTAAACTTGCCGTAAGTTTAAGTATCTCGATAGCGTAAAGTGCGTTGGCACCTCTTTAATCATAGTGCGTATCTAAAGTGAATGCTTGTCGTGGCAATAAGAAGGAGAGCTATTCTGTAGTAAGAGCTACATAATCTCTGAACGTTATATGTCTTGTATCATTCGGATGATGCCTGATTTTGCTTATCGCTAGTGTTTTCTGAACACCCAAATCGGGCCGATGAGTAGAAACTGTAAATCCTCAAAAAACGACGGTTTTTTACCTTCAATCTTGTGACCGATAAATTGCAATATCCACAATACACCAAACAAGAGCATAGAAATATGCAGAACGGGCAACATCAATACCTCTAGCGACCAAATAAGGCCAATGCACGCTAATGTGTAGCCGATCATCATCATGAATACACTCAGAGACAAACGAAAATAGAAAACCCAAGTGGGGATCACCGCTACCCAAACCCAATTAAGTTCTAAGCCTAATAATGAAATCTGGGGAATCGACCAAATAAGTCCAACCACAGAAAGGTAAATACCTGGAACTGCGATTGTGTGAATCTTTTGGTTGATAGGGTTTTGGTGACTCTCCCCGTATTCTTTTAGCCATTCAGATAATGCTCGCATATCATTCCCCTTTTCCACCTTCTTATTCTTATATAGCCCGAGGATGAAAAAGGTGCGAATTTTTCCGTAAAGGCTACGAGCAACGAGCGACAAAACAACAGAGGCCAGTGCGTTGCCGATTACTCACCAAGCAACGCTCGTTGTGCTTTCGGCAGCTTGGCAACGACAAGAGCATAAGAGCGTTCACACAAGTCTTGAATCAACCCATCCTCGACATCACCGTTAAAATAAACCGTTATCCAATGACGCTTATTTAAGTGATAACCCGGGATAATATCCGTAAACTGCGACGTTAAGACTTCTCCATCTTCTGGTTTTACTTTTACGCTGACATACTCCCGACCGTTTCTCTCTGCAATGATGGCAAACATCTTGCCTTTGATTTTGTAAACAACCGCTTCAGGCCCAAATGGGAAATCGCTTTCTGCACACATGAAGGTACTTAAGTATTGTTCTAGTTCTTTGCTTTTCATATCCCCTGCCTCCTTCTGCGTTCTCATTCAAATTGTGGCAATAGCAATTTTAACGCCTGGTTAACCTGCTCTTTTTCATTGCCTTCTAAACCATGCAATAACGATTGCTGAACGTCTACATGCTCCAAAATTAGCTTGTCAATTAAGGTTAAGCCTTGCCCTGTTAGTTCAACGGTGACGCTACGTCGGTCTTCTTTACTATGGGTTCTGGTAATAAACCCTTTCTTCTCTAGTTTATCTAAGCGATTAGTCATCGCACCCGAAGTGAGCATCATCGACTCTATTAACGCTGAGGGAGTAAGACAATATGGTGAACCAGCTCGACGCAGTGTCGCTAACACATCAAATTCACCCATTTTCAGATCGTACTTCTTATGTAGCTCGGCGACCCTAGATTCCATGTGTTTTGCAATTCGCATTAGTCGACCCATTATTGCCATCGGTTCAGTGTCGAGGTCTGGCTTCTCCCTAGCCCACTGCTCTACCACTCTATCAATTGCATCCATTATTTCTCTCCAAACATCATATATTTTTTATTTTAACATAAAGATACTTTACAAAAAGCCACCTTGCCGATATCGTTACATTTAATTATCTCTACATAAAGATATTTAACATGAACATTTTACTTGCGATGATTCCTGCCTTTTTTTGGGGGACGACTTACGCTGTTACTCAGTTTACTCTACCGGACTGGCCTCCCGTTTTACTTGGCGCTCTAAGGGCACTGCCTGCGGGTCTTTTGTTGCTGGCAATAAAGCCCTCGTTTCCAAAAAGAAGTGAGTGGAAAGTGCTGCTTGTTTTAGGAACCATCAACATCGCTTGCTTCTTTGGTCTCATTTTTGTCATGGCGTTGACGCTTCCTTCTGCCATCTCTGGTGTTGGTATGGTTTCGGTCCCCGTTTTTGCGATGCTGTTTGGTTGGGCGGTCTACAAACGTCAGCCTAGTGGCATTCAAGCGATAAGCGGCGCAACTTTGATTGCTTTAGCTTGGTTCTTATTTGATCCTAGCTCTATTTCTCTCGAACCCGTGGGCTTACTTGCGATGATCTCCGCCATTATGTGCATCGTGATAGGAAGTAGCGTAACAAAGTCACTAGGTACAAAAATGCACTGGTGGACAGTGCTAACATGGCAGCTCATTTTGGGTGGCGTGATTATGTCTATCGCAACAAGTGTGCTGGCGATAAACAATCCAGAGCCATATGTTACGGTCGTTCAGGACGTATCCATGACGAATATTCTAGGGTTACTGTGGGTAATTATTCTGAACACCGCATTAGGGTATGGCATGTATGTATGGTTATTACAGCGGATGTCGGTCGTAGATTTTACCTTTGGTGGTATTGCAAACCCAGTCGCAGGCATTGTTTCGGGCCTACTGCTATTGGGGGAAACGTTCACTCCTCTGCAATACAGCTTAATGCTAGGAATGATCGTAATGTCATTACTACCTCAGCTCATTACGTCAATCAAAACGAAAAGAGCCGCACTCTCCTCCTAAGTAACGTTAATTCCTAACACTCTAGGAGTAATGAGAGTGTTAGGAATCCTCAAGTGTGAGCCTACCAGCAGAAATCAGCGCTAACCTAGGCAACTGGCACCTTTAAAGCGGGATGTTATGACGTTATGGCTATTAAGCACTTGCAAGGTTAGTCAGGGGCTCTGGTCTAGCGTAAACATAACCTTGAATAAGGTAAATCGCATGCTGAGCCAGGTATTCGACTTGATCCTGGCTCTCTACACCTTCTGCAATCATCTCACATTCCGCTTTGTTCGCTGCAGACACAATTGAGTCCAGCACTTTCAATTTTTGGTCGTCAGATCCTATTGGATCAATGAACATCTTATCCACTTTTAGACATCGGATGCCCAAGTCTTGTAGATAAGAAAAGCCACCATATCCGGTACCAAAATCGTCAATTTTGAACTTGTAGCCTTTATTCGTTAAATACAAAATCTCTTTTTTCGCGGCCTCAGTGTCTTTTACTGGTATTCTCTCGGTCAATTCAAAATGAATTCTATTAGAGATTGGCCAATTTAACTCCGACAGCAACTTCGTTAATACACCTGACTCTAAATGGGAGGAAACAATATTGATGCTGACCCACGTATGCTCGGGTAAGTCACTTAAGTCTTGTATGATTTTACGAATAAGCTGATTGGTCATCGGGATAATCAGGCCACTTTCTTCTGCAGCACCAATAAACATATTTGGTGGCACCATTCCATCACGTCGCGACCATCGAATCAGAGCTTCATATCCTACTGTCTTACCATCGCGACTATCGACAATCGCCTGGTAGTAAGGAATAAATTCTGCATTACTAATCCCATTTTCAATTAGACCTGTAATGGATTTTCTCAAGCTTTTACCAGATATGTATGCAAAGGCAGTCACAAGACCAGCAAGCACACTTACAAGACCGCCCCACAAAAGTACTCTTTCCTGAGCATAATTTTTAAGTTTTTCACCGCTGAATATCTTGATGAGCATGTTGGCTTGAGACTCTCCTGAAAAGAAAAACTCTTTTGACAGTGCGTTTTCTTCTCCTGCAATATTCGCTTTGCCACGGCTTATCGTTAAATCACCAAATATTGGTTCATCATACTTAAACTCTACAAATAGGCAGTCTTTGCAAGGCGTTTTTATTACCTCGTTAACCCAACTGTTATCAAGTACCCAGAAGACTTCAACGTGTTCATTATCATAAATGACCATCCACTCTATTTGGTCATTCTGTTGCGGCAAAATGAGTGATGCGAAAAAGTTCTCATCCATCTGAAATCGTTCACTACTAGATGGGCGAGACACTTCACTACCAACCGTGGAACACGTTTTTCCGCCTTCTGTGGTCATCGCAATAAAACGAATGTAACGGTTATAAAAACGTGGGTCGCGTAAAGTTCTTACATCACTATCACTACAAGTAAAATCTAACTGAGCAATCTGCTTCACTATTGCTCTGTCCAAATAGGCAGACCTTTGATTTAAATATTCTACGTAAGCATCTATTTTCGACGCTTTTACCGAGTTGACGTAAAAGTTGGTTATCGAATGAAAGGCCACTACAAATATGGCGATGGGAACTAAGCCGAGTAAAATGGCATACCTTGTATTCTTTGTTATCAAAGTTCGTCCTACTAATCTGACAAGCAACCTAAGTGGGATATGAATACTATCTCATTTTTATAGTCCAAAAAGTGAGGAATGACGCTCAATAAAATTATAGACTCAAGTGGCTTTCAGATGTCGGGATTTAGAATGCAAGCACCAAACCACATTCGAGGAGAACAAAGTAGCGACTAAGTGGAAAGTAAGAACGAGCCCAATTGTTAAGTCATCCGTAATAAAAGTGACGACTTGGATCTTGAGCAATACTTTTTAGATAGGCAGCAGATACGCTAAAAAACAAAAAGGAAACGATTGATGCCAACCGCTTCCTTGATTTGTTATTGCTATTTAAAAGCGCGTGAATTACGCCACTTCAAGAATCACTTTTTCCAACTTATCTAAGCCTTCGTTCAGTACGTCAGATTCGATGGTCAGTGGAGGTAACAGACGAATCACGTTCGCTTTTACTCCACAAGAAAGCAGAATAAGGCCATTTTCTTGCGCTTTAGAAATCACCGATTTGGTCATCTCTTGTAGCGGCTTACCTGATTCTGGGTCAGTAAATTCAATCGCCATCATCGCACCCGTGGTACGGATTTCACCAATAGCAGGCACAGATTGTTGCAGTTTGGTCATACGTGCATTGACCACTTCACCGATGCCAATCGCTTTAGCGCACAAATCTTCTTCTTCGATGATTTTCAGCACTTCAAGACCAGCAACACAACCGAGTGGCGAGCCCGCATAAGTGCCACCTAAACCACCAGGTAGTGCAGAATCCATCACATCCGCTTTCCCAACAACAGCTGAGATTGGGAAACCACCAGCAATGCCTTTCGCCATTGTCATTAGATCGGGTTCAATGCCTAGGTGCTCCGTCGCAAACATTTTACCGGTACGGGCAAAACCCGTTTGGATCTCATCCGCAATCAGCATGATACCGTGCTTGTCACACAGCTGACGCAAGCCTTGTGCAAACGCTTCAGGTGCTTTGTAGAAGCCGCCCTCACCTTGTACTGGCTCGAAGATGATCGCCGCAACACGTGATGGTTCAATATCACAAGCAAATAGATCGTCGATCGCTTGTAAGCTTTGCTCAACGCTGATGCCGTGAAACGCATTTGGGTAAGGCGCGTGGTAGATTTCGTTCGGGAAAGGACCAAAGCCCGCTTTGTACGGCGCAACTTTACCAGTTAACCCCATCGTCATGTTTGTGCGACCGTGAAAGCCGCCTTTAAACGCTATCACGCCGCTACGGCCTGTATGAGCGCGTGCCACTTTTACGGCATTTTCGACCGCCTCGGCGCCAGTGGTTAGAAAGATCGCTTTCTTCTTAGTCTCACCTGGTGCAAGTTCTGTCAGCTTTTCAGCCAGCTCTACGAATGACGCGTATGGCGTAACCATCGCACACGTGTGTGAGAAGTTGTCCAGCTGAGCTTTTACCGCTTCGCTAATGCGCTTGTGAGAATGCCCGGTGTTAGTCACCGCGATACCCGCTGCAAAGTCGATGTATTTGTTGCCTTCGATATCCCATACGTAAGCGTTTTCTGCTTTCTCGACGTAAAGTGGGTACAGTGCGCCCATGCCTTGAGCGATAACTTGGCTTCTTCTTTCGTGTAGTTGTTGGTTTGTCATTGTTTTGTCCTTAATTAGTTGCCGCCAAAGCAGAGATATTTCACGTCCATGTATTCATCGATACCTTGTTTTGCTCCTTCACGTCCGATACCGGACTGCTTAACACCACCGAAAGGAGCCACTTCAGTAGAGAGCATACCTTCGTTAATGCCGACCATGCCGTATTCGAGCGCTTCTGCGATTTTCCAAACACGGTGAATGTTTTGGCTGTAGAAGTACGACGCGAGACCGTAGATGGTGTCGTTCGCCATTTCGATCAGCTGTTCGTCGCTGTCAAAACGAATCACTGGCGCGACAGGGCCAAAGATTTCCTCGCAAACAATCTTCATGTCGTGAGTAACGTCTTTGAGAACCACTGGCTGCATAAATAGACCATCGAGCTTTTTAAGTTCTGAAACCGGCTTCGCGCCTTGCTCGATAGCACCATCGATCAACGCTTGAATGCCTTGCTTCGCTGACTCGCTGATCACTGGACCAATGTTGACCCCCTCTTCCAATCCGTTACCTACTTTGAGCTGCTGAACCGCAGCGTCAAACTTAGCAACGAATTCGTCATACACTTTGCTGTGTACATAGAAACGGTTCGCACAAACACACGTTTGGCCTGCGTTACGGAACTTCGACGCCATCGCACCCGCCACGGCTGCATCAATGTCGGCATCATCGAATACGATAAACGGCGCGTTGCCACCGAGCTCCATTGAGGTACGTTTAATGTCCGCCGCGCTTTGCTGCATCAGCACACTACCAACTTGGGTAGAGCCAGTGAAAGACAACTTACGAATCAACGGATGCGAAGTGAAAATAGCGCCTACCTGACGTGAATTTTCACCCAGAACCACTTGCAGCACATCGCGAGGGATACCCGCTTGATAGGCAAGCTCTGCGACCGCAAACGCAGACAGCGGCGTAGATTCAGATGGTTTTACGACAAAGCTACAACCGGCCGCTAAAGCTGGCCCTGCTTTGCGCGTGATCATCGCAATTGGGAAGTTCCACGGTGTAATCGCACAGGCGACACCAATTGGCTGTTTGATGGTAACCAAACGCTTGTCCGCACTTGGGGCAGGAATCGTCTCACCGTAGGTACGTTTCGCTTCTTCAGCAAACCATTCGATAAAACTCGCGCCGTAAAGCACTTCACCTTGAGCTTCAGCCAGCGGCTTACCTTGCTCTAACGTCATTAAGCGGCCAAGGTCGGCTTTGTTTTCTAACAGAAGTTGGAACCAACGATTGAGCATGCCAGCGCGCGTTTTTGCTGGCAGTGCCGCCCACTTTTTCTGCGCCACACTGGCACGTTCAATGCCATTTAAAATGTCGTTTTCGGTTGAGCCTGGTGCGTACCCGAGGAGTTCTCCGGTCGCCGGATTAGTCACTGCAATGCCCTGTTGTGGATTCGCTACCATAAACGAAACAAGGCTTTGGTTTTGTATCTGTTGCATGGTCATTCCTTTTGACAACTCATCATCGCCGCTAAGCCAGCGGCGAGTTTATGTTTAAGCAGGGATCTGCTGCGTAATACAGTGAATGTTCCCTCCGCCGAGTAGAACCTCTCTCGACGGTATCGCGATGATTTGGTATTCCGGCATCGCGTTTTGCAAAATATCGATCGCCATAGCGTCGGTCTCTTCGTCCAGCATCGGCAAGAACACATGCTCGTTGACGATAAGAAAGTTCGCATAAGAGGCACTTAGGCGTTCGCCAGCTTGTCGACTCATTCCTGAACTGGCGTCGATACCATTGGCTTCGCGCTCGCTGTAATGCAACGGACCCGGTAATGGCAAACGGACAATTTCAATATCGCGTCCTTTCGCATCGTGCTGAGATTTCAGTACTTGTTCCGCTTGACGAGATAACGCGTATTGCGGATCGCTTGGGTCATCGGTCCAACTTAGTACCACTTTACCCGGTGCGATAACGTGCATTAGGTTGTCGATATGGCCGTCTGTTTCGTCATTGAATAAACCATTTGGCAACCAAATGACTTTTTCGATACCGAGGTACGCCTTTAACTGCTCTTCGATTTGCGCTTTACTCAATTGCGGATTTCGCCCCGGACTGAGTAAGCACTCTTCTGTGGTGTAAAGGGTGCCTTCACCATCGGTGTGAATCGCCCCTCCTTCAAGTACAAACGGAGCACGGTAATGATCAATACCGATGATGTCGCATACCGAGCCAGCGACAAGATCGTCCTGCTGCCAGTTATCGTAAAGCCCGTTGTATTCGCCGCCCCACGCGTTGAATTGCCAACTAATCCCACGGCGCTCGCCCGCCTGATTCACAAGCACGGTCGGTCCAATATCGCGCATCCACGCATCGTTAAATGGGATTTCCACCAAACGTACGTCTGAGTGGAGCATTTGACGCGCTCGGTCAAAGTTGTGCGAGCATACCGCCACGCACACCTTGGTCACTTCCGCGATTAAGTTCGCGATTCTGGCAAAGGTTTCTTGCGCGGGTAATGCGTCATCACGCCAATTGTCTTTCCTTTCTGGCCACGCTAGCCAAACTTCACTAACCGGCTGAAACTCAGCCGGAAAATAGAAGCCATCCTGCGCTGGTGTTGTCGATAACTTCATTTTAACGCCTCTTTAAACGGCTAGTTTGCCAACGCTGGTGTAAAGGTCTGGACGACGGTCGCGGAACAAGCCCCACGCGTGACGCGCTTTCGCTGTCGTAGCGAGGTCGATTTCTGCGTAAATGATGGTTTCACCTTCACGCGGTGCTTCGGCAATTTTTGCACCAGTGTGGTCAGTGATAAAAGAAGAGCCGTAGAACGTCGTCTCGATACCATCATCGACTTCAGTGCCCACTCGGTTTGACGCAATCACTGGAACGAGGTTTGCTGCCGAGTGACCTTGCATTGTACGTTGCCAGTGGTCACGTGAATCCAGTGTCGGATCTTGAGGCTCAGAACCGATTGCAGTTGGGTAAAAAATCGCTTCCGCGCCGTGCAGAGCCAAGCTGCGTGCAAGCTCTGGAAACCATTGGTCCCAGCAAATGCCAGCACCGAACTTACCGAACTTGGTTTGCCACACTTTGAAACCGGTATCGCCAGGGCTAAAGTAGTACTTTTCACTGTAGCCCGGACCGTCAGGAATGTGTGACTTGCGGTAGTTATCTAGTACCGTGCCATCGGCATCTATCATTACTAGCGAGTTAAAAAACGTGTTGCCCGCTTTTTCAAAGTAGCTAACAGGAATAACCACGCCGAGTTCTTTCGCCAGAGCGCTCATCTCTTTAATGAGACGGCAATTCTCCGTTTCTTCCGCAAGCTCGAAATACTTTGCTTCTTGTTTTTTGCAGAAGTAAGGCGCAGCGAACAGCTCTTGCGGAAGAATCACGTTCGCACCGTTTTGTGCTGCTTCACGGATCGCCTTTTTTGCTTTGGCTAAGTTGTCTTCTAGATTCCAGCTTTTCGTCAGTTGAAGGGCTGCAAATTTCACTACTTTGCTCATTGGATATTCCTTATCTCTTAAATCGCCAGTTTGTCACGTAGGTTGTAGTAAGCCGCACCCATTGCCGTAAACGGAATTTGGAAGTGGCGGCCACCTGGGAAGGAGTAATGTTTCAGTGCAGCAAACGCATCGAAACGTTCAGCGTGTCCGGTCAATGCTTCTGCCAACAACTTGCCTGCTAGATGAGTACACGTTACACCGTGACCGCTGTAGCCTTGGAGGTAGTAAATGTTGTCTGCAAACGAGCCAAATTGCGGCATGCGTGAGTAAGTCAGCAAGAAGTTACCCGTCCAGGTGTAATCGATCTTAATGCCTTTCAATTGTGGGAAGACTTTTTCCATCTTCGGACGGATCAGTGCTTCGATGTTTTCTGGGTCACGTGCGCCGTAAACCACGCCGCCTCCGAACAGCAAACGCTTGTCAGCGGTTAAGCGGAAGTAGTCAAGCAAGTAGTTACAGTCTTCAACGCAGTAGTCACTGGTCAGCACTTGTTTTAGCTGCTCATCACTCAAAGGCTGAGTCGCCACCACTTGTGTGCCGCACGGGATCGCTTTGTTGCTGATGTTTGGTGCCAAACCACCAAGGTAGGCGTTACCTGCCAGTACCACGTACTTGCTCTTCACGCTGCCTTGCGCAGTTTTAACTACTGGGTTCATCCCTTTATCAATCGACACGACCGCCGACTGCTCAAAGATTTGACCACCTAGAGAAATGAACGCAGCGGCTTCACCTAATGCCAGTTTAAGCGGGTGAATATGACCACCGCGCATATCCAGCAAACCGCCAGTGTATACTTTCGTACCTACCGCTTGTTCTACCTCTCCTGCGTCAAGCAGAGTCAGTTGGTCGTTTCCGTAACGCTCCCAGTTCTTCTTATGTTCTTCTAGCCCTTTGAGTTGTTTACTGTTCAGTGCCGTGAACAAGCCACCTTGCTTGTAATCACAGTTGATGTCGTATTTGTCGATCAGACCACGGATGATATCGCCGCCTTCAAAAATCATGTCGCACAGAGCTTTGGCTTGGTTTTGGTCGTAACGGCTTTCAATCACGTCAACATCTCGGCTGTAGCTGTTAACGATTTGGCCACCGTTACGACCAGTTGCTCCAAAGCCCACTTTTGCGCTCTCTAACACAACAACTTTAAAACCTTTTTCCGCTAGGTGTAGTGCAGAAGAAAGACCAGAGAATCCCGCACCGACTACACACACATCGCACTCGATGTTGTCTTGCAGTTGTGGGTATTCCGGCATGTTTGGCACAGAGTGCGCGTAGAACGAATCCGTATGCTTGTTCATAGAACTATTCCTTTATTTATCGTAATCGTCAGCAGGCTTAAGAATGGAGGCGAATCCAAGTGGTTTTGGTTTCGGTGAATTTTTCAATTGCGTGTAGAGACTTGTCTCGACCATTTCCGCTCATTTTGAATCCGCCAAATGGGACCGTCATGTCACCTTCGTTGTAGTTGTTGACCCAAACCGAGCCGGCTTGCAGTCGTTTTGCTACGCGATGAACACGGTTGATATTGCTACTCCAAAGTGCAGCACCTAAGCCATACTTCGAATCGTTAGCGATCTCAATTGCTTGCGCTTCGTCTTTGAATGGAATGACACATAGCACTGGACCAAAAATTTCCTCTTGGGCGACACGCATCTTGTTGTCGACGTTGTCTAAAATGGTTGGGGAAACAAAAGCGCCCTGTCCATCGACATCGCCGCCACAACGCACGTTTGCACCTTCTGATTCACCTAACGAGATGTATTCCAACACTTTTGATTTATGATCTTGGTCGATAAGCGCACCCATGGATGAACTTGGGTCCATTGGGTCTTTTGGCGTGAACGCTTTCGACGCTTGAATAACTTTTTCTATGAACTGATCTTTGACGCTTTCGTGAACAAGCAGGCGGGTTGCCGCGACGCACACCTCACCTTGATTGTAGAAACACCCTGCAGCGGTTTCTGCTGCTGCGCGGTCTAAATCATCACAATCTTCAAACACGATGTTCGCGTTCTTGCCGCCTGCTTCTGCAAACACACGCTTTAGGTTGCTCTCACCCGAGCTGACCATCAGTTGACCTGCAATGCGCGTCGAGCCAGTGAAGGCGATGCAGTCTACGTCTTGGTGTTTCGCCAGCGCGTCGCCAGCTTCATGACCAAACCCCGTAACGACTTGGAAAACGCCTGTTGGCAAACCCGCTTGAGAAGCAAGTTGACCTAGGAATATCGCGGTGAGAGAAGATTTTTCTGACGGTTTTAGAATCACGCTGTTACCAGCCGCTAAAGCAGGGCCAAGCTTCCAACACGCGAGCCAAAGTGGGAAGTTCCACGGCACAACCGCGGCAACCACGCCAATTGGCTGATGAGAAATAAAAGCGTGTACGTCTTTTTCCGTTGGGGCAACTTCACCGTACACTTTGTCGATCGCTTCGGCGTACCAGCGTAAAGAGTTTGCTGCGCCAGGAATATCGGTAGAGAAGCTGTGAGAGATAGGTTTACCAGTATCGAGAGTTTCTAATAGTGCTAACTCTTCTTGGTGTTGCTCAATCAGCTCAGCTAACTGTTTAAGCACTGCTTTGCGATGAGCTGGGCTGCTTTCACTCCAGATACCAGATTGAAATGCTTGGCGAGCGTATGATACCGCGAGGTCGACATCTTCACTTTGGCAACGGGCGATTTCGGTGAATATCTCGTCTGTTGCTGGGTTAACTACCGGGATGGTTTGCCCTGTTAAAGCGGCACTGTATTCACCGTTAATGTACGCCCTGTTTTCGATGTTTAGATTGTTTTTTAGCTCAATCCATTGCTCTTGGGTTTTCATACGCTCTCCTTGTGATCACACAAGGCAAGCCCCCACTAAAATGTGGTTGGCGTATGCGCACTTATCATTCGACAAGCCTTGTCTGTGTGATTTGTAAATCGATGGGGCTTCGTCGTATCAATAATGTACGACTCGCCCACTGTTATGACATGAGATTGCCCTTTATATTCCAGAGTGATTTCACCCTCTAATACGGTGCCAATCTCTTCGCCTTCGTGTTTGATTTCTGCCGCACCAGTGGTTCCATAAGGTGCGTATTCCTCGATCAAGAATCCGATGACTTGATCTTTGTCGCCATTCGTTACCAGTTTCATGGACACCGTCTCGCTCCCGATTTCCACAAGATCTGACGGCTTGATGACTACTTTCACTTCATCGTTCGAAGGTTGTTCAAAAGTGAAAAACTCTGATAACGATAAAGAAAATACATTAACGATTTTTTGTAGTGAGCTGACCGACGGGCTCACTTTGCCATTTTCAATGGATGAGATTGCACTGTGGGTAATACCAGCGCGCTCGGCTAGTTCCCTTTGTGACAATCCATGTTTTTTTCGTAACTGAACAATATTTTTACCAATCTCTTGATTGTCCATTCATACAGCTCCAAACGTTTAACGAGAGGTAGCCATCATAAATTCATTGAACAAAATTTGAGAGAAATGATTGGTTTTTGCTTCCCATTCTGGGTGCCACTGCACGCCAACGAAAAATTTTTGATTAGGAAGACTAAATGCTTCTACCAAGCCATCCGGGGCTTTAGCTTCTACTTGTAAGAGAGGAGCAAGCTGATCGACGCCTTGGTTGTGTAGTGTGTTCACTTCAAAGAAGGTGGTGTTTTCCCAATGATTTTGCACCAGCCATTGTTCAAATAAGCTCTGTTTTTGAACTAGCACAGCGTGTGCTGGCGCGTATTTTTGTTCGAAATCTTCAACAGGCGCTTCACGATGGTCATTGAAGCCGGAGTCATGAACGGCTGGGTTTAACGAGCCACCGAGTGCGACATTCATCTCTTGAAAGCCACGGCAAATACCAAGGCACGGAATGTTTTGGTCAACCGCATGACGAATTAACGTGAATGAGAGCTCATCACGAGCTTCATCTTTGTAGCTCTCTTCGTGCGTTGCATTGTATCGATGTGGCGCAACGTTAGAGTGGCTGCCAGGAAAAAGAAAACCATCACATATGTCTAGGATGGTGGTTACGTCATTGCCCGACATGTCGGGAGCCAACATAATCGGTAGCCCTCCAAAATCCTTTATGGCGCGAAGGTAAAAGTCGTTGACCGCTTGTATCTGATAGCCACCCAACTCTTTAGCGCAGCTAACCACACCAATGATGGGTTTGTGTGTATCTGCCATGATATGTCCATGTTCAATTTATTTAACACAAACCCTACAAACCATGTACAAAATTATCAACACAGATGACCATTATTATCGTCACAACGTGATCTGACGCACTTTTTAGGCTTCAAAACTGAATATTTATGCTCATTATATTGAACAAAACAAAACCAACTGTTACAAAATAGTTAACAGAAAGACATAAGAACCAGCCGTTAAACATCAAAAACACAGTTTAAGTGCATGTTTAAATTAAAAATAACCTAAAAAACAAACAACTCGCTCAGAGTACTGTAATTTATTTGTTAATTTGGTTATTTCTAATTTCTACTCGTCAGGCTATTTGGAGAAGAAAATGGAATCGTATCTACAGGAAGTACAAAATTTTAAACAAAAATGGCCCGATATTGAATTTATCGATCTCATCTTTACCGATATAAATGCCACCCCAAGAGGAAAACGCATCCCGATAGATGCTCTAGAAAAACTGAATAAAGGTGTTGCCCTCCCCCTTTCGACCATCACCCTAGATACCAAAGGTAACGTCGTTGAAACGGCCGGGTTGGGAGAAGATCTCGGAGAACCAGATAATCTCTGCTATCCAATCAGCGGCACCTTAATGCCGACGGCAAAAGAACAAGTTGGTCAGCTACTGCTTAGTATGATGGATGAAACCGGGCAGCACCCTAACCCACTGTTCATCCGAAACATTCTCGCTTCTATATTGCAAACACTGCATGCTAAAGACCAATATCCTTGTGTCGCGCTCGAGCTGGAGTTCTATTTAATAGACAAAACCCGCGGCGAAAATGGCGAACCATTAACGGCAATTAACCCCACGAAAAAAACTCGAGAAAAAGATACCGAGGTTTACGACCTTGATGGACTAGATGACTACGCTGATTTCTTGGCCGACCTTAATCGAATTGCATTAGAACAAGGTTTAAACACTTCCGGAGCCCTATCTGAATCGGCACCAGGGCAGTTCGAAATCAACTTCAACCATTCTAAAGATGTACTTCGAGCATGTGATGAAATCATCATCGCAAAACGCTTGATTCGCCAGGTCGCTCATCAGCACGGATTTGACGCCACATTTATGGCGAAACCTTTTAGTGAGCAAGCGGGTAATGGCATGCACATTCATCTCAGCTTGGTTGATACAGATGGTAACAACCACTTTAGCCAATCAGACGGTCAAGCGAGCGCCTTCTTCTATCAAACCATGGCAGCGATGCTGTCACAAACATCCGATGCCATGGCCCTAATCTGTCCTAACGTTAACTCTTACCGTCGCTTTGTTCCTGGCGCTTACGTCCCAACCAAAGCCGATTGGGGAGAAAACCACCGCGGTGTTGCGTTGCGTGTGCCTATCAGCGATAGCAAAAATCGCCGTATAGAGCATCGTATAGCAGGCGCTGACGTTAACCCATACATTCTCGCTGCAGTAGTACTTTCCGCAGTATTAGCGAGTGAAAGCTACACCAAAGATCAATGTCCACCGACTCTCAGTGATGATGCAATTGAGTTACCTCTGCGTATGTCAGAAGCTCTAGAGCGACTGGAGCACAGTGAGCTAGCTCAATACATCTCAAGAGACTTTATCGATTTGTATCTAGCTTGCAAACAGAGTGAACTCGCAGAATTTGAGCGAGCGATTACTCCATTGGAAATCGACTGGATGTTGCACTCGGCATAAACAAAGGAAATGAACTTTATGACTACGCAGACCAAGGCGCTGGATGCGCCTCTTAAAATCAACTCTCAACACATTATTGTTTCTTTAATCTCGGTTGCGACGTTTGTCTTTTTTACCACAATCGGTTTGAACCATGAGGAAGGCGAAGCCTACGGATGGATGAGTCTTTTACCAACGGCGTTGGTATTGGTCTTTGCGCTGACAACACACCGAACTGTGGAAGCCCTCTTTAGCGGCGCTATTGCCGGTGTTCTTCTGCTTAACCCAACTGAAGCGGTGGAACAGATTGTTGATATTTCCATGAGTGTAATGATGGATGAAACTATCGCCTGGATCATCCTCGTTTGTGGTTTGATGGGCGGCCTAATTGCTATTTTGGAGAAAGGCGGCAGTATCTTAAGCTTCTCCGACATGCTGGTCACGAAAGTAAAAAGCCGTAAGCAATCGATGCTGATGACCTTTGCGTTAGGTATTCTGATCTTTATCGACGATTATTTGAATGCGATTGCAATTTCTTCCTCAATGAAAAAAGTTACGGACGGCTACCAAATCTCGCGTGAAAAGCTCTCATATCTTGTGGATTCAACCGCCGCACCTATCTGTATCCTCGTACCAATTTCCACTTGGGCAATTTTCTTCAGTTCTTTGCTAGAAGCAAACGGAGTAGCAGAAGCGGGAGATGGTATCAAAGCATACATTGAAGCTATTCCATACATGGCTTACGGCTGGGTAACGCTGGTGATTGTTTTGCTGGTTGCAATGGAAAAGGTCCCAGATCTAGGCGCGATGAAAAAGGCAGAAAAGCGTGCGAAGAATGGTCAAGTTCGTCCAGACGGTGCAACAGATGTCGACTTTGGTCCCGATGTATCTGCACATACCAACCCAACCATGGGCCTTGTCAACTTCTTGTTACCAATGATCGTACTTGTTGCCGCAAGTTGGTATTTTGGTATCGATCTACTTGCTGGTGTTTTCGTCGCGTTAATCTTTACTATTAGCTTTTACGGCGCACAAAAACTGATCTCGATGAACGACATGTTCGAAGCTGTTTATGATGGCATTAAAGTTATGCTACTGCCGCTTGCGACCGTTATTGGTGGTTTCATGTTGAAATCGGTCAACGACTCATTGGGCGTCACGCAGTATGTCATTGAGACCGTCAGCCCTTACCTGTCAGCGTCTTACTTCCCTGCGATTATCTTTATGATTACGGGCGCGTTGGTATTTGCAACGGCATCGTCTTGGGGAACGTTTGCAGTAGCGATGCCAATTGTTCTACCTTTGGGCGAACAGCTTGGTGTGCCTCTACACTTAACCGTTGCAGCGCTGCTTTCAGCATCAGCGGCAGGGAGCCACTCTTGTTTCTTTAGTGACTCAACCGTGTTATCTGCACAAGGTTCAGGCTGTACAGCAATGCAACACGCAACCACACAGTTTCCTTATGCGTTGATTGGTATTGTTGCAACCGCGATTTTCTTCTTCATCATCGGTTAGCCCCTTTATCTAATTGCAAAACCCTGCTCAAAAATAGCGGGGTTTTGTTCTATCAAGTCAAATGATCCTCTTAAAACTACTTTACGCCCGTTCAGTATAAAAATACTCAAAGATATACAACTGCACTCAATAAGGGTTTGGTAAACCTAATATTTTTGGTTTACGCTTAGCGAAGCGTTTATTGTGCAGCAAGGCAGCTTTTGAGTAACTAAAATGCCGCCTTAATACAGTGTTAACGGTTGGAGAGACATGAAAAAGTTAGCCCATGAGATATGGATATTTGACGGAGATCCCGTCCAATTCTTAGGACTCCCATACACCACTCGTATGACTATTGTTAGGCTTTCTGATGGTGGCCTTTGGGTTCATAGTCCAATTAAGTTATCAAATTCGATTAGAGAGCAAATCAACAATCTAGGCCAAGTGAAATACTTAATCGCTCCTAATCATTTACACCACTTGTTCTTATCTGAATGGGTATTTGCCTATCCTAGCGCAGAAGTTTATGGCACAGATGAAGTCATTAAGAAGTGCCGTGATATACACTTTCACGCTTCACTTAACCAAGGCGGTAATGCTTGGAACTCTGAGGTTGAACAAGAACTATTTTCTGGCTCTCCATTAATGGAAGAGTGTGTGTTTTATCATCGACTTTCAAAGACCTTAATTGTTACTGACCTCGTCGAGAATTTTTCTGGCCAGGACTTTAACTACTGGCAGCGGTTTGTGGCTAAAGGGGCCGGTATTCTTGCTCCGAATGGAAAAATGCCTTTGGATTGGCGCCTAAGTTTTATGTTTAGCAAACAAGAGGCTCGAAAACACTTAAATAAATTGCTGTCTTGGAAACCTAATATATTGGTTATGGCTCACGGTGAAATCGTCCTTGATAATGCAGACGAGTTCTTACAGCGCTCTTTTAAGTGGCTAGTATGAGACAACATTGAAAACTCACACAACAGAATAGACAAGAAGCTATTTTAAAACATTAGGCCCTTTTAGCTTAGTCTTAGGGACGAATTTACAGCACTACACGTTATGTTTAACGATAAGCTCCCCTATTCCTCTTAATTGAGCATTATGCAGCAATTTAAAATTCCGTTAGAATTGCACTTCAAAAACTTCAATGCGAAGAATTCTGGACATTGATACGGACATAAGTTCAAGAGTTAACATAACGCAATAGCAATCTCTTACTAATTATTTTGCATCGAGACATTGGCATACTCCCGAAACAAACCCTTCTACTCTAAAGGTTTTGTTAATAACAGTTGCCATGCTTGTTAGTTATTCTCGTTGAACTCAGTATCTTGAAGTTGTTTGAATATATAAATTTAAAAAAAAGAGACATAAGATGCACAAAAAACTCATCATTCTAAGCTTGCCTATTCTATTAGCTGCATGTGCGGCACCAAAGTATACGGTAGAAACAATCTCGAAAGAAAATCAGAGCAAGGAAATCACCATCGTAAAAGACAACGCCACGCGAGATGTTTTCTTAGATTCGATGCAAGACTGGTGTTTGGATACCGCCCATAAATGCACAGTCGTAAGCGACGGCACGCCTCCTGTTAGCTCTGAGCTAACACTTACTTACGTATCACGCTGGAGCTGGGATTTTAGAACATTTATCGCTGATGCTCAGATCAAAGCCTACAAAAATAACGAAAAAGTAGGACAAGTTGAATTTAAAGCACCAAACAGCGCGAATCCAGATAAATGGGGTAAAGACAACAAACGAATCATTTCGATGATGGATCTGTTATTCGGTAAACAAACCGTGAGTGAGGCTCAATCCAAGATTAAGCTGGGCGAAATGTAATGAGCCGAACAATTGCCCATTTAACAAGCATCATATATTTGTAGAGAAAGATAGGAATGTTTAAGTGACTGAAGTCAAAACCATTGGGCTTTTCTTTATAACCGCCATTGCAGAAATATTAGGCTGCTACTTACCTTATCTCTGGTTAAAGGAAGATAAGTCAGTTTGGCTTTTGGTACCAGCAGCGCTATGCCTTGCTATGTTTGCTTGGCTTCTATCTTTACATCCTACCGCAACTGGCAGAGTTTATGCCGCTTACGGTGGTGTCTATATTTTTGTCGCAATTCTATGGTTGTGGTGTATCGACGGCGTTCGACCAACGCTCTGGGACATAGTGGGGGTTTCTGTCGCTATGCTTGGCATGTCAATCATCATGTTTTCACCCAGAGCATCCTAAACGTAACCGAGGGAAACCCTTACGCTTAGTATTTTGGCTATGTGCTAGATTTATTGATTAATAACATTATGACGTAATTGCTACATAGCCAAAGTACGCTTGGGCTTCACCCCAAAACAGCGCTATTTATAGGAGATACTAATGAACCATGCAGTGAAGGCAAGATTTGATGAGTATCCAAAACATGTGCGTATTCGGATAGAAGAGCTACGAAATATCGTCTTAACTATCGCTTCTGAATTAAAACTGGGGGAAGTTGAAGAATCTCTAAAATGGGGAGAGCCAAGCTACAGTGTGAAAACAGGTAGCCCGGTAAGGATGGATTGGAAACAGAAAACGCCTAGTCGTTATTATCTGTTCTTTAATTGCCAAACTAAGCTCGTCGACACATTCCGCGAACTGTATAGTGACTCACTTGAGTTTCAGGGTAATCGAGCAATAATTCTATCTTTATCAGCACCTTTGCCAGAAGCTTCAATCAAGACCTGTTTAGAATTAGCATTAACCTATCAAAAGCGAAAGAACTTACCTCTTTTAGGTATGTAAGATCGCTTAATAAAACTATTTACGGCCGATTAACCATATTCAACTACTCTACCTTTGTATCCTTTTTAATGCTTCCGCAGTAAAGTTTTAGATTAAGTGGTCACGTTAATAGCGCCGTAACCAAACTAGTAATATCGAAATAAAGAAGAGTTTATGAAATCAAAAATCTTGTTCTTACTTATGCTTGGAGCTCATTTCAATGCTTTTTCAGCGACGAACTATCAAGTCAATGTGGTAGTAACAGAGCCTCAATCAACATTCATTTTTCCGACTTTTGAAATATCCTCTAAAGGAAAAAGCAAAACCAGTTTTGTCGACGGCTGCACGTACTTAGGGACCCTTTCAGAACCGAGCAAAAATAGTATACAGCTTGAAGCTACCATGTCATGCAACCAAGATGGCTCTACGTCAAGGATGGAAATGCCGGTATTTGTGCTCAACTCCGAGGGTCAAAGCGCGAGTTATGATCTTGTAGAAAACGGGATCGTGATGTGGAAATATTCTGTAGAAGTTAAGCCGTCACTTAAAAAGTGATATATCAGAAATACTAAAGTAACAATCAGCACTATTAACCGCCGTTTAAGTGTAATAGGTATATTCTTTACGACTTAATGACGTTACTTGTTGCCGCAAGTCTCCAACTCATGTACAAAGCAGCCCTAATTTTAATAGGAGCTAAGTGGCATGAATTTAATTGTACGTCAGGTAACTTTAGGTGATGCTGAAGGCATTACAAACGTCCTCAACCCCATCATTATTGAAGGTTTATACACTGTATTAGATACGCCTTTCACACCTGAAGAAGAAAAAGAGTTCATTACTCATTTCCCAGAACGGGGCGTGTTTACAGTCGCTTTATCCGAAAATAGCTCACAAGTCATAGGTTTCCAAAATATCGAGCCATTTGCACAATATACAAAAGCTTTTGACCATGTTGGCATAATTGGTACGTTTGTTAGTGACGGTGCTCGTGGCCAAGGTGTGTCTAAACAGCTTTTCAAATCGACATTCGAAGTAGCCAAACAAAAGGGTTACGAAAAACTATTTGCGTACGTTCGCGGCGATAATGAGCGAGCGTTATCAGCCTATCTCAAACAAGGCTTCGAAATCGTAGGGACCGCGAAGAAGCATGCAAAAGTTCGTGGGAAATACGTAGACGAAGTCCTCATTGAGAAGTTTTTGTAGGTGTTAAGTCGCTAAACACTAAGCACGCATATAAGAACATTTGAACCAAGACTCAATTTCCGTCGTAGAAATCTCTTTTCTAAAATAGGTTATTTGAAATGAAACTGACCTCGGAAACTGAGTCAAGAATAATAGAAATGGCATGGGAAGACCGCACCCCATTTGAGGCTATCGAATTTCAATTTGGTTTGAATGAATCCGACGTGATTCAGTTTATGCGTAGCCGGCTCAAATCAAGTAGCTTTAAATTGTGGCGTAAAAGGGTTTCGGGGCGCAATACAAAACACAACAAGCTACGAAACTCAGACATCATTAGAGGTTATTGCCCAACTCAATATAAGCCGCGATAGCGAACTGCACTTGGCATAAATTTTTATTACGAATCGCAACATTTATCGCCCTACCTTTGAACCAACTTCATGATTGGAGGGGAATAGTCACCACTTAATTCAACCTAGGTGTTTCAGGGCGATAATAAATTCAATGGGAGTCATCTTAACGTCCTCAGTCGCCATCAAACTAATGATTCCACAGAAAAGATTGATACAAAACGCCCACTAAAAGTAACTCAGATTAAGGCGTCATTTAATCCGTGTATCAATCTCTTTTACCTTCTGTTTAGGCACTAGAATCACTAACCTTCTATTTTATCTTTGAAGGCACAGATAAAAAGCTGCATGATTAAAAAGGAAAAATAGCGGATAACGGTTTAACAAGCACTCGGAGCTTGGAGGCAATTTTGAACAAATTACTTATGATGTTTGCGTTGGTTTCTTTACCTTGCTTGGCTTCTGATGATGTTGAAGATCCCTGCAAAGTAAAAGGCGGGGGCGTTATGGCTGGTTATCAGTGTGTAGAAAAGAAGATGGAATCTGCAGATAAAGAGCTTAACGAAAGTTACAAGGAAGCAATCGCTAGAATAGGTGAGGAAGAAAAAGCACTAAGGAAAACATGGTCTCAGACCGAACTGGTAGAGCCATTTCGAAAGGCCCAAAGAGCTTGGCTAAAATACAGAGACGCCGAATGTGAATTTACGGGCCTGTCTTCCACACCCTCACCCTGGCAAGGTGTCCAGATTGAAGAGTGTAAGTTAAGAATGACGTTAGAACGCGTCGAGTACTTCAATGGAGTATACGTAGGCTAAACGGATTACATCTAACAAAGCACTTCAATAAGATTCGCAACTCTTGGCAATTTCAGTTTAAATGTACTCGGTGTTTAAGATGCAAACGTTCAGGTTGAGTGGTCGCTCCGCTTACTACTTAACCCTGCGTTGTGCGTAAAGCTAATATGGGTGTGAAATAATTATGGAAAAAGACGATTTAGTTGGGCTAGTAGTTAAGTATTTCGAGAAAATAGATGCCGGTGATCCTAGCTATCTGGATCTATTCTCAGAGGATGTTGATTTTTTCTTTCCTAAATTTGGGCAAGCGAAAGGAAAGAGTGCCTTAGTGGAGTTTGGCAATAGGATTGGTGGCTCGTTGATTAGTATCTGGCACGACATAGACGGCTTTCAAATAACGACTGCTGGAAACAAGGTCATTGTTGAAGGACAGGAAGGCGGCGTAATGAGTGATGGTACCTCTTGGCCGGACAACAAAGTTTCCACAGGGCGTTTTTGTAGTGTATTTGAGTTTGAAGGAAAAATGATAAGTCGTATGTTTGTGTACGTAGACCCTGACTTCCCGAGTCGAGATTTTGAGAGAATTTCCGTGCTGTCAGGCGAGAGCAACGTGCGACAAACTGTTCAAGCCTGAATACTACCGCTACCGCATAGCATCTTTGTTATGCGGTAGTATTCGTAGTTAAGGTGTGTTAAGGGCTTTGATATCGCTTTACTCACACCTTATCAGTGCGTTAGCTATATTCCCTTACTGATAGAAATGCTACTTTCTTCAATCGTCCTGTATTATGATAATGAAAAAGATTGCACTAATTTTAAAATTAAAATGAACCAAAAATTTTTTCTAAAACTACTCCCTGTCCCTTTTCTTCTAACCGGTTGCCAGTCTACGCAAAGCCAGCTTCAGCCTATACCTGAAAACGTATTATCAAACCTATCGACTCAATGGGCAGTGGTAGAGGCCTGTTTTCACTCCGATGCTTATAGCTTAGAGCAATCCGTAAACTATCGAGAGGCCATTAACTATTCTTTTTCTACTTGGCTAGTCGATCAGTCCGATATCGATCAGTCTGTAAATGAAGCTCGTGTAGCGTTATCAGAATATCAGTCTCAGAATGATGGTTTAGGAACAACATGTAAGGATTGGCACCTACCCTTAGAATCTGGGTTGCGAGAAGTTAACAATCACAAGAATCAAGTGGCGATAAACCAGCAGCGAGCACATGAAATACATAAAGCAAACGCTTCTAAACCTGTGACGTATTCAACACCAGCATCTACTTCGACTAGTAATGTTGTTCACTGTTACAAATTGGAAGACGTTAGCTTGAATAAGAACATTCAAACCTTTAATGGAATGATATGCCCTATAGGCTGGCTTAAATATTATGGCTATTAATGTATTTGATTAATACAGCACTTAAGAATGAACTCTAAGTTTAATTTTTAGTTCAAGATTGGGTTTCTTGTTTACAATGTTATGTTTCCAGTTGGATTACCGTATTCGAATAGATTGACGAAGTTAATCAATATATGTGTATTGATGCTTACTTTTTATCGAGTTATCTTTGTTTGATAGCCATTAAAACGAGTAAGGAAACAAAGTGACTGTGTTAACAAAAGGCATACACCACGTAGGTTTAACCGTATCTAACCTAGAAGCAAGCGCGAAGTTTTTCACTGAACAATTAGGTTGGAGTGAAGTAAAAAGAAATCCAGACTACCCGGCAATATTTGTGAGTGATGGGCATATCATGCTTACACTATGGGCGGCTAAGGCTGATGCCGCCACTCCATTTGACAGAAAAACGAATATTGGTTTGCATCACTTAGCTTTACTGGTAGAGACTGAGAAGCAACTCGATGAGTTGCGTGATCAATTTATGGCGTCGGGAATCGAAATTGAGTTTGGTCCCGAGCTTGTTAAAACAGGACCCGCAAAACATTTAATGTGTTACGACCCAAGTGGTATTAGGGTTGAGTTTTTCTGGGCGGGCTCATAAAACAAACATAACAAAGTTTTATAATAGGGATTTGGCACACATGGCATTGTTAGTTTGCACCGCCTTTGGTGTTTAAGGTGCTCAGTAGAAGCTTGCGTATTGAATGCCCCTCCCCTCCTACTACACATTTTGCGACTTACGAGTAAGTCCAAAAGGATAAATGTTATGTATAAAATCGGCGTTGTTTTATTTGATGATTTCACGGATGTCGATTTCTTTCTTATGTATGACTTGCTGGGGCGCACAACCGACAGTTGGACAGTAAGTATACTTGGAACTAAATCTGAACATCATTCCCACCTCGGTATGAAAGTTAAAACAGACGGACACCTTTCTGAGGTGACGAATCAAGATGTCGTTCTTATTACAAGCGGCAAACAGGGTATTCCAGCCGCTTTAAAAGATGCTGAATTTATGTCAGCGTTGAATCTTGATCCAAATAGGCAGCTAATAGGTTCGATTTGTGCGGGATCATTCATCCTCCATGAACTCGGTTTACTAAAAGGCAAGCGATTAACAACAAACCCAGATGCAAAGGCTGTTCTACAAAGTATGGGAGGAGATGTTCAGGATCTGCCTCTCGTGATAGACGGTAATGTAGCGACGGCCGGTGGCTGTCTTTCACTGATGTATCTAATTGGTTGGTTAACAGAGCGGCTATTTGACTCAAACAAACGAAAAGCTATACAAAATCAATTGATACCTGCTGGGCAATTAGAGCTGTTTGAAGAACTTATTGCCACAACTATTCAATCAGCAGAGTTAGCAAGCTCGGATAACAAGGCGTTAAATAATCATTCATAACATGTGGTGTTTTACATTACGTTAGTTTTAGTGTTTAGGGTAAGTCACACATCAGTCTTGTGTGACTTACCCTTGAACATAACGCCACTTGGGGAAATTAACTTACAGGGAGTAAATCAATTGGTAAAAATGTACGGTTCTGAAGAGACAAGAGCGTTTTGCTGTAATTGTAAAGAAGTAACGCTGCATCGGTACGAAAGCTTCTCTAAAGCGCAGGAAAAGACCGAGAAAAAAGCTAAAGGTTTCTTCTCAGGTCTATTTGCAGCAATAATTAGCTCATTAATGGAAGGCGAAGCGACTGGTGACTACAAATGTACAATATGCGGCACCAATCTTCACACGCCAGATAATTTAGATTAATAGTCATTGTCTCTAATGCCACGGCTAGTGGCACGCAACATGATTTATAGACGGCTCTAGTGGGTTTGAAGCGTATACACCTTATGCATTGCATTTAGGGTTTTGAGGTTGTGTTGCGGATCAGGTAGTGCGCTTTTATCTTTAACAAGGGGCTAACGCAGAGCAAAAACAAGGGACAAGAAAAGAAGTAGTTTTATTTGAGTATCAATGAATTACAGACACAAAAAAGCCCACCAAAAGGTGGGCTTTTTTAAAATTTGGTGGGTCCGGGCGAACTCGAATCGCCGACCCCTACCATGTCAAGGTAGTACTCTAACCAACTGAGCTACGGACCCAAATTTTTATGTTCCTAACCATTCAATTCAGAATGGTGCGTCCGAGTGGACTCGAACCACCGACCCCCGCCATGTCAAGGCGATACTCTAACCAGCTGAGCTACGGACGCATTTCTCTGGAACGACGAGGATATTAGCTATAAGCGAACGACGGTGCAAGCACAAATTTACCAACTTTGAACCGTTTGGCGAAAATGTAAACTCAACACGCGTTTTCAGATGATTTTATCGACAAGGACTGAGCCTGCAGGGTTTAAAAGTGTGATCTATATAACTTTTATTATCTCACTTAATTGTCGTAAGGCACTTCACTGAGCATCCAAATCTGTAAGGTTTGCGATACCTTAGGGCAAGTGCCGAACAAAATCTGATATTTAGGTTTAAATGGTTCGCCGATATAGGTTGTACGAATCAACTCTCCTGTTTTGACGTCCACTTGAGTGCTCACCCTGCCTTTGAAGTTTTGAAATATGACAAACTGCTCACTGTGGTAAACCATTTGCTCTCGGTAAAACAAGAAATGATCTTGGGGTGTCTCTGTCAATTCACACTCCAGTGGTTTCAAATTAGGTATCGCACTAACATTAGATGCGATGAACAATGCTGACAAAATCCATCCGTATCGCATATGGCTGCCCTATTCTGCACTCTTTTTCAAAGTATAGGTCTTGCCTTGAGGACAGATACAAAAAAGGCTTTGATCATCTCTAATCAAAGCCCCTTGTTTCTGCTGGTTAATTGTCGTGTTTAATCGTCCGCCTCAAACACAACGTTATAATTTTCGGTGTATGTACAATTCGGCTGACGGCTACAAGTAAAGAAACGTCTCCCTTTGAACTCACCTTGGCTTGCGGTTTTAATGATCATCGGACTGCCGCATTTTTTACAAAAACGCACTTCTTTATCGGGCTCAATCAAATCAATGTGTGCCGCAAGCAAACGACGTAATCGCCCAACTTGATAACTGTGCTTTACCGAGGCGCCAATTAAAGGCAGGTTGGCCGTCTTACAAACATGAATCAATAACTTTTGTCTTTCTATCTTACCCTTGTTTAGCTCCTGCCCATTATCCAATTCAACGATAACGCGCGGCTCTAGTGTCCTTGGGTCACAAATAACGTAATCAAAATAGCTTCGAGATATACGATTGTTCGCGACAAAAAACTGCTTCTTATTTTTGATTTCTTTTGGCGTAACCAAACTGGACATGTTTACTTTCGCGAATACTACGGCATGCTCCCCTACCGCCGCTCTTAACGCATTATAGAACGCACCCTCTTGACCTCTGAGCAGAGGGCCTTTCGAGCGATAAGGATAATCACGCGTGTCATCGTGCTTAATCACGTACTTTTGAATAACAAAGAAGAATAAAACCAGAAGAACAACAATGATAAAAATGTTGGTCATAAATAAAGTGCATCCAAAACAACTTGTTGCTCAAAGCGTAAATGGAAATGTTATGCAGAGCAACAAAACCTCGCAATTTTGAGGCGCCACGACGATAGCGAGAAACAGAAAATTTTGCTCACCAATAAAAACGAGCCAATCACACACTTGGATTGGCTCGTTTAAATTTTGTTAATACATTATGTATGCTAAGAATCAACTATTAGCGTCTGGCTGATTCTCTGGCATCGCATCAATAAAAGCTGGCAGTTGATTGCATGACTGCACAACAGCGTTAATGGTTGGATAAAGAGAGGTATCTACACCAAAGCGTTGTGCGTTATAAAATTGTGGTACCAGACAAATATCGACAATAGATGGCGAGCTTGTCAGGCTAAACTTGCAATCACCATTTAGTTTACGATGCATCTGAAGTTTCTCTTCTAATGCTGTAAAACCTTTGTGGATCCAGTGATGAATCCAAGCTACTTTGCGCTCTGGCTCGCAAGCTAACTCCCCCTCTAAATACTGTAGAACTCTTAAGTTATTCAGGGGATGAATCTCCATTGCAATATCCTGAGCCAAAGCTAGCGCTTGGTATCGAAGCGGCGTTTGCTCGGGGATCACAGTGACATTCGGGTAGTGTTCTTCTAAGTATTGAATGATCGCCAGTGACTGGGTTAACTGAACCTCCCCATCCACCAGCAAAGGAACCAGTTCAGAAGCGTTTAAATCATGGTACTCGTCACTGTGTTGTTCGCCACCATTGCGCACCAAGTGTACCGATTTTGAATCATACAATAGCTCTTTAAGATTCAAACAAATACGCACACGATACGCCGCTGAAGACCGCCAATATCCGTACAAAACCATGCTATCGCTCATATCGTCTCCCAACTGGCGCTCTTAATGCTTGAGATATTGGCTAACTTGTTGGTCAATCGAGCCAAAGATGTTGTTGCCATCCGCATCGAACATTTCCAGTTTGATTGAGTCGCCAAACGACATGAAGTTAGTCGACGGTTTACCATCACGAATGGTTTCAATCATGCGAACTTCCGCGATACATGAATAGCCAACGCCACCTTCTTCAATAGAAGTGCCATGTTCCGTTCCCTGCTTGTTGGATACCGTACCTGAGCCTATAATCGCCCCAGCAGATAGCGGGCGCGTTTTAGTCGCGTGAACAATTAAGTCTGCGAAATCAAACGTCATATCGATACCTGCATTCGGGCGACCAAACGGCTTGTGGTTGTAGGTCGAGACCAATGGTAAATGCACTTTGTTTTCGTACCACGCATCGCCTAGTTCGTCAGGTGTTACTGCCACAGGAGAAAACGCAGAAGAAGGTTTAGATTGGAAAAAACCAAACCCTTTAGCTAATTCTGCGGGAATTAGCCCACGCAGTGAGACATCATTCACCAGCATGATCAAACGAATCGACTCCTGAGCCTCTGCAACACTCGCGCCCATTGGTACGTCACCAGTTACCACAGCCACTTCACCTTCGAAATCAATACCCCATTCATCACTCGCAAACTCGATGTTGTCACAAGGACCAATAAAGGCATCAGAGCCTCCTTGGTACATCAACGGATCCGTCCAAAAACTCTCTGGCATTTCAGCGCCGCGAGCTTTTCGAACCAACTCAACGTGGTTTACGTAAGCACTGCCATCAGCCCACTGATAAGCGCGAGGAAGCGGCGACTCGCAGTAGTGCGCTTCAAACTCTTCATACCCTGCAACCGTGCCATTGTTCAGTGCAACGTATAGCTCTTCCAGTTGCGGTGCTAGCGTATCCCAGTTATCAAGTGCCACCTGCATCGTCGGTGCTAAGTTCATGGGGTGGAAAATTTCTGTCGCTGGTACGCAGCGCGTTAAGTCTTTGCTCACGACCATCAACAAACCGTCACGAGTGCCATTTTTCTTGGTTGCTAATTTCATCCTTGCCTCTTACTTCTCTTGCCAGCTATAGACGTATTCTTTGTTTTCTACTTTTTCCAGCTCATCCGAAAACTGAAGTGCGTGACGCGTATCAATCATGACCGCAACTTCGTCGGTGAAAGTCTTCTTATGCTCTCGCCCTGCTTTGAATGCTTTCGGGTGAGGACCATGCGTAAATCCTGCTGGATGGAATGTCACCATGCCTGCTTCAATGTTGTCACGGCTGAAAAAATCACCTGCATGGTAGAACAAGACTTCGTCATAATCGTCATTGTTGTGGTAGAACGGTACTTTGAGCGCTCCAGGATCACTTTCAATTGGGCGAGGAACGAAGGTACACACCACAAATCCTGCTCCTACAAATGTAGTATGTGCAGAAGGCGGTAAATGGTAACGATGTGACATAAGTGGACGAATATCACGCCAGTTCACTTTTACTACCGCCAAATCACCATGCCACCCAATCGCATCCAACGGGTTGAATGGGTAAGTGATAACACTGACTTTATCGTGGCGTTTCACCTGAACCTGTGTTTGATTCTCAGAATATTGAGCACGGAACTGATCGTTGATCGACGGCGTTTCTAAAACCGCTGGATCAAACACCGCGTGGTTTCCAACCATGCCTTTTTCGGGCAATGTATAAGCCGCATCGGTGTTTTCAATCATCAGAATGAACATCGGCTCGCTTGGTTCTAAACGCCAGCTCGTTGAGCGCGGGATCATGACATAATCCCCTTCGCTCACTTTCAAATGACCATAATCACAGTAGAGATCTGCCGTACCTTGGTGGATGAATAGCAGTTCGTCGCCATCTGCATTTCTCACCAAGAAGTCCATTTTTTCATCCATACGCCAAACACGAACTTTACAATTCGCGTTGTGTAATAGATGCGGGACTGCCCACGGGGTAATATGGCTGGCTTTCTCGACTAGATTAAAATCGAACGCTCGTGGACGTAGCTCTCCCTCCCACTCAGACCACCCCGTTGGGGCATGTTGATGATGAAAATGTGTTGCGGGGCCGAAGAAGCCACTTCGACCTGCCTCACGTTCATAAATTGCCTCTTCCGGGAAGTCAGCATGCGCTTGTTTAGAGCACACTCCCTCCCGGTGAGGGAATGTGATCCATTTATGCATCGCTCAATACTCCTCGACGAATTTGGTCTTCTTCTATCGATTCAAACAACGCTTTGAAGTTACCCTCGCCAAAGCCTTCATTGCCTTTACGTTGGATGATTTCGAAGAACACAGGGCCGATAACGGTTTGAGTAAAGATTTGTAGCAAGATGCCATCTTTCGTTGGTGCACCATCAATAAGAATCTGCAAATCACGAAGCTTGCTTACATCTTCACCGTGACCTTCAACACGCTGATCGACTTTCTCGTAATAAGTATCTGGCGTTGGCATAAAGTCCATGCCTCGCTCACGCAAGGTTTTGACCGTTTCGTAGATGTCGTCAGTGGTCAATGCGATGTGTTGAATACCTTCGCCATTGTATTCACGGATAAACTCTTCAATCTGTGATTTATCATCTGACGACTCATTGATAGGAATTCGGATTTTGCCGCAAGGTGCGGTCATCGCACGGCTGACAAGACCAGTCAGCTTACCTTCGATATCGAAATAACGAATTTCGCGGAAATTACCAATGCGCTCATAGAAACCAGACCAGACATCCATGTTGCCTTGCTTAACGTTGTGCGTTAAGTGGTCGATTTCGTAAAGACCAACATTCGCTTTTGATAAACGCTCATCAGCATCATTATAAAAACGAAAATCGACATCATAGATGCTCTGCTTTCCATAACGATCGACAAAATAAAGCAAGCTTTCACCGATGCCATAAATAGCAGGAATGCTTAGCTCCATCGGCCCAATTTCCGTTTTATATTCTTTACCGCCATTCTCTAACGCATGCGCCAGAGCAACGGTGGCGTCTTTCACACGAAATGCCATGCCACAAACCGACGGACCGTGAACTTTGGCGAATCCCTCAGCTTGGCTATGCGGCTGCGCATTCACAATAAAGCTAATGTCACCTTGTCGATATAACCACGCTTCTTTTGAGCGATGCTTTGCAATCTCCGCAAAACCTAACGATATAAACAGATCTTTAAGCTGTTGAATGCCTTTGTTGTCAGCAGCGGTATATTCAACAAACTCAAATCCGTCTGTTCCTAATGGGTTATATGCATCAACCATGACTTTCTCCTTGTCTCAGTAGCTTTTGTTTGGACTTATTTTTCTAACTTGGCGCAGGTCTTGAGAAATTGGAATACGTGGGGAGAAATCTTTATCTTGGCGATTTTTACGCATAATTGTAAAATATATGTTACACACAGAGAGCACATCGAACCCACTTTCGTAAACATCAAACAAATTGCTTATTTTCAATATATTAGATTGATATTTTCGGCTTTACGCCAACATGAAAAATGTAAACAAGTTGTTACTTTGGCATTTTATCTTGGCAACGTAGCTTAAAAGTAAAAGAGGGATAGAAAGCCTATTGCCCCCTATTTCTATCTGCTTCATTCATTTGGTCCTACAAAACATCGAAAGTAATGTTTCGTGACGCTTCATACAGTTCGAAGGACTCATCGGTCAGAATCGTGTCATGGATACCCCTTTATTGATTCACCTCAGTTTTATTCAAAAGTAACTATGCCATAAGTGGTGCTCTGTTCCCTATCGAGCCGAGCCACAAGGCTTCACGCTCGATCAGAAAAAGAGACATCTAATGACACACATTAATCAAGAACGCTTAGTTGAACATTTTTGCCAACTGGTACGTATCGATAGCGAATCAACAAACGAAAAACAAATTGCAGAAACACTGGCAGAGCAGCTAGGCGACCTAGGCTTCACCGTGCACAAGCTTCCAGTGCCTAAGCACATTTCTAACGGCTTTAACCTATACGCCCGTTTAGACGGCAAAAAAGACGGCTCTATCCTAATGAGCTGTCATATGGATACGGTCACTCCAGGCATTGGCATTGAGCCAATCATCGAAGACGGTGTTATCCGTTCAAAAGGCAATACGATTCTTGGTGGCGATGATAAATCTGGTATTGCTGCTATCATGGAAGCCGTTCGTTGTATTCAAGCGGAAAACCGTGAGCACAAAACGTTAGAACTTGCTTTCACCGTGTATGAAGAAGGCGGTTTATTCGGTTCACAATACTTCGATATGTCACACGTCACTTCAACGGAAGCAGTCGTGTTAGATACGGGTGGTCCTATTGGCACTATTGTGACCGCAGCCCCAGGCCAGCAAAAAATCGTGGCAACAATCAAAGGTCGACCAGCACATGCAGGGCTTGCGCCAGAAGAAGGCATCAGTGCGATCATGGTGGCGGCAGATGCCATCAACCAAATGAAGCTGCTTCGCATCGACGAAGAAACGACAGCCAACATCGGTATAGTGAATGGCGGTCAGGCCACAAACATTGTTATGCCTGAATTAAAAATCGTGGCAGAAGCACGCTCCCTGAATGGCGATAAACTAGATGCTCAGGTCAATCATATGATCTCAACATTAGAGTCTGTCTGTGAAAAACACGGTGCAGAAGTCGACATTGAATCTAGCCGAGCCTACGACGCTTTTGTTATTGAAGAAAACCACCCGCACGTAAACGCTATAAAAGCAGCGTTTTCAGAGTTGGGAATTGACGCCTTCACAAAAGGCACTGGCGGCGGTAGCGATGCCAACAACTTTAACAAGAAAGGTCTCACAACGGTCAATCTTTCAACTGGCATGGCAAAAGTACACACGACAGAAGAGTTTATCGCGGTAAGTGATATGGTCAAAATCACTGAGTTCGTGAAACATTTCCTAGTCAGTTAACGTCATGCCTTTTGAAGAGCAGACTGACTATCTTCCCCTTCTAGCCTGTGCTTGAAGGGGATTTTAATTTGTATCGAAGCAAAATTACTTCCCGTCATGCCAACTTGATATCAGATCTTCAAAGAAATTCCCCTAGCTCACTTTTTGAGACCAGACAGCTCAACACCTGACACCCTGTTACAGTAATGTTAAAACTCGATTGTGTAGACAATTTATACAATATACATTTTTGACATCTTTCAGGATGAAAAGAGTGAGACAAGGATGAAATTACCTAAGTTGCTTTTATTAGCGTCGATGATGAGTCCAATACTGGCAACATCAAGCTATGCCGCACCGTATCCCGCAGGTGTGACCCTCGATGAGATACAAGAAATTACGCTAAACAATGGAGCTGAAGTTACTTCTATTGACCCAGCCAAGCAAGCCGCAGAGCCCGCTTTTAATCTCGGTCGAGACCTGTTTGAAGGTCTGGTCATTCAAGATAAGCAAGGTAAAACCATTCCTGGTGTTGCTGAGTCTTGGTCAGTCAATGACAACAATACGGTTTATACTTTCCACTTACGTGATGCAAAATGGTCAAATGGCGAAACGGTCACTGCACAAGATTTTGTCTACAGCTGGCAACGCTTACTGAATCCAAGCACTGCTTCACCCTACGCTTGGTTTGCGGCCATTCCAAATATCGAAAACTCGCAAGCGATTATGAAGGGCGAAGCCGAACCCGAGTCCTTGGGCGTGAAGGCGCTGGATGAAAAAACATTCCAGGTAACACTCGAAGAGCCTATTCCCTTCTTTACGAAACTATTAAGTCATCCAGTGCTTGCCCCCGTTCACAAAGCGACCGTTGAAAAACATGGCAACCGTTGGACCCAGCCTGAGCATATCGTTACAAATGGTGCGTTTACTGTCTCTGAATGGAAAGTTAACGAAAAACTGGTGATGGTTAAAAACCCACATTACTGGGACGCAAGCAATGTAGTGCTGGAAAAAGTCACCTGGCTACCAATTGGTGATGCAAACGTAGTGCTAAACCGCTACCTAGCCGGTGAGATAGACCAAGCGGTTTCCATTCCTGCCGCTCAGAAGAAAAAGTTAATTCAACAACGCCCACAAGAAGTGGCAAGCACCAGTGCGTCTCTTGGCTCCACATTCTATTACCTCAACACTCAACAAGGACCAACAAAAGACGTGCGGGTCCGTAAAGCCCTCTCATATGCCATTGACCGTCAACTGTTAACGAGTGCTATCTTGAGAAACGGTGGGGTTCCAATGTATACCCTTGTGCCACCTCAAACAGATGGTTTTAAATCTCACACTCCTGAGTTCGCAACTTGGAACCGTCATAAACGTATCGAAAAAGCGCAGCAATTACTGTCAGAAGCTGGATACGATAAAAGCAATCCGCTTAAGTTGACGTTTACCGTACCAACTTTCTCGATGGACGTAAAAATGGCAACCACCATGGCAGGCATGTGGAAAAGCCGATTGGGTGCGCAAGTCACGATAAAACAGCTAGAACCGAAAGTGTTCTACGCACTTAAAGAGCCGACCGACATTACTCGCGGCGGCTGGACGGCTGACTACAATGAAGCCTCTACATGGTTGGATATCTTCGTTTCTAGTGGCGAGTACAACGATTCTCGTTATAACAACCCGCAATACGACGAGTTAATGGCTCGCTCAAAGACCATGAGCAACCCATCAGAACTGTATCTACAAGCAGAAAGCATGCTGATTGAAGACATGGCCATTATTCCTATTTATCGTCCGGGTAACGATCAATACCTCATCAAGCCTTACGTGGGCGGCTACGAACTGACAAACCCTGAGTCGTCGTACTACCGCAAGAATGTCTATGTAAAAGCCCACTAAAAGCATGTTTTCGGTCTGAGTCGGCAAGTTCAATGTTTACTTGCCGTTCCTCATATCTCTCGGTGGAGAAGGCAACCTGAGCTCAGACCATTTTTTATTCATAACCGTTCGAAGTGATTTCGGATGACCAAAGGATGATGGATCATGATTTGGTACATTGTTAAGCGATTAGCTATCGCTATCCCCACGCTTCTATTCATCGCACTCGTATCATTTTGGCTGATGCACATTGCACCAGGGGGGCCATTTGATATGGAACGGCCTATGCCAGAGGTGGTACGTGCGAATATCGAAGCAAAATTCCATTTGGACCAGCCCTTCCTTACTCAGTTTTGGATTTACATTGGTAATTTCATACAAGGAGATCTCGGTCCGAGCTTCGTTTATCAAGACTTCAGTGTTACACAGCTCGTCGCACAATCATGGCCAGTTTCAGCAGTATTAGGCGTACTCTCCTTTTGTATTTCCGTTCCACTTGGCATGTTGCTTGGCACCATTGCGGCATTGAACCGAAATAGCCGCCTAGATTACGGCCTGATGACACTTTCGATGACTGGAGTTGTGGTGCCGGCCTTCGTTCTTGCTCCAGTTTTAGTCATGATCTTCGCTATTCAGCTCGGCTGGTTCCCTGCTGGTGGTTGGGAAGGAGGAAAGCTGGCTTTTCTTGTTCTTCCCGTGCTCAGCCTGGCGATTGGCTCCATTGCGAGTATTGCACGCGTCATGCGTGGCGCAATGATTGAAACACTCAACCAACCATACATTCGAACGGCAAAGGCCAAAGGTTTGTCCACAACCTACATTTTATTCCATCACGCTTTGCGACCATCCCTGATTCCCGTCGTTGCGATGCTCGGCCCTGCGTTTGTGTCTGTCGTGACAGGCTCGGTAATTATCGACATTTTCTTTGGTACGGGTGGCATGGGACAACACTTTGTGTCTGGGGCTCTCAACCGCGACTACGGCCTAGTAATGGGCATTACTCTGATTGTCGCTTCACTCACTATCTTCTTTAACCTTGTGGTCGACTTGCTATATACGATTATCGACCCTCGTATACGCGTTTAGGAGTCCGGCATGTTAACGATCAAAAAACTGGATACACAAGCTCTTCAAGATCAAGTCGTCGACAATATTGAAGCCGTCGAAGGTCGCAGTCTTTGGCAGGATGCATGGACTCGATTTCGTAAAAACAGAGCCGCGATGACATCAGTGTATGTTTTGGCGTTCATTACCTTATGCATCACCTTCGGCCCCTCTCTTGCCGCTTTTGGCCATGATGAAATTGACTGGGAAGTGCTCATCGATCCATACGAGCTAGGGAAACCTTCACTGAGCAGTGGCCATTACTTTGGTACCGATGATCTCGGGCAAGATGTTTTCGCTCGCACGATGCAAGGTGGCAGGCTCTCTATTTTGGTGGGCTTTGTCGGGGCCTTAGTCGCCGTTGTTATTGGTACGATTTGGGGAAGTATTTCCGGCTATCTTGGCGGCGTTGTAGATAGCGTAATGATGCGCATTATTGAGGTGCTCGATTCGGTGCCATTTATGTTTATGGTTATCCTGTTTGTTACCCTTTTTGGCAACAACATCTACCTGATTTTTATCGTGATCGGAATGGTATCTTGGCTGGGCATTGCCCGTGTTGTACGTGGTGTCACCTTCGGTCTAAAAAAGCGAGAGTTCATCGAAGCCGCACACTCTATTGGGGTTTCTAAATTAACAATTGTCCGACGCCATGTTCTGCCTAATGTGCTTGGGATCGTGATGGTTTATTCCTCCTTAATGGTACCAGGATTCATTATGTTCGAATCGTTTTTGAGCTTCTTAGGGCTTGGTGTTCAACCACCCGACACGAGCTGGGGAATCCTAATTTCCGAAGGCGCAAAAACGATTGACGTTGCATTTTGGATGCTGCTTTTTCCCTCTCTGTTTTTAGTTGCGACCCTCTTTTGTTTTAACTTCATCGGCGATGGCTTGCGTGATGCTCTTGACCCGAAAGACCGATAAGGACAAACCCATGCTATCTATTGAAAACATGAACGTGCGCTTCGATACGCCAGATGGGCAAGTGCAAGCGGTCAGTAATCTCTCCTACTCGATTAAAGCGGGCGAAACTCTTGGGATTGTTGGGGAATCAGGTTCGGGAAAAAGCCAGTCTGTTTTCGCATTAATGGGGTTAACCGCGGACAACGGCGCCGTGTCTGGCAGCGCGATGTTCCACGGTGATGATTTACTCGCGATGTCTAAAAAGCAGCTCAACCGCATCCGTGCAGAGAAAATCGGAATGATCTTTCAAGATCCGATGACGTCACTTAATCCATTCATGAAAATTGGCAAGCAGCTTTGTGAAGTTCTCATGATTCATAAAGGAATGAGCCGAAAACAAGCAAAAATTGAATCGATTCACATGTTAGATGCGGTGCGTATTCCCTCTCCCGAAACTCGGATGAATCAATACCCTCACGAGCTATCTGGCGGAATGCGTCAGCGAATCATGATAGCGATGGCGTTGTTGTGTAAGCCCGAGTTGTTAATTGCCGACGAACCAACCACCGCATTAGATGTAACCGTTCAGGCTCAAATTTTGACGCTATTACGAGACTTACAACAAGAGTTCAACACCGCAATTTTACTGATCACTCACGATATGGGCGTCGTCGCCGAGATGTGTGATCGCGTATTGGTCATGTATGGTGGTCAAAAAATGGAGCAATCCGATACCGAGACATTGTTCGCTCAACCTGCTCACCCCTATACTCAAGGCCTGCTAAAGGCTATTCCTTCTATCACTGAAGATATGCCACGTTTACCAACCATCCCAGGTAACCCACCAAGTGCGTTGATTAACCATCAAGGGTGTCCGTTTAGAGAGCGGTGCGAGCATCGAGAGACGCGTTGCCAATACGAAACCCCGCGTTTTTCCCCATTGAACACGAGCCAGTCCATTGCCTGTCACGTTAAAGCACCCAGTGTTATCACTCCTATTCAAATAAAAGCTTAAGGAGGCGTTATGAATAAAAAAGAAGTCCTCATGTCTGCTCGTGATTTAAACGTCCACTTTCCTGTGTCGCGTCATCTTATTCCAAGTCGACGTAAAATCGTGAAAGCGGTCAATGGTATCGACTTAGATGTTTACCGAGGTGAGACACTTGGCATTGTGGGGGAATCAGGCTGCGGAAAATCAACACTTGCACGCGCCTTACTTCGCTTAATTGAACCTACACATGGCGAGTTGACTTGGAAAGGTCAAGACATGCTCGGGTTTAGTAAAAAAGAGCTTTCCTCTCGACGCAGAGAATTTCAGATGGTGTTTCAAGACCCATCCGCTTGTTTGAATCCGAGATTAACCATCTCAGAATGCATCGCCGAACCACTGCTCACCCACGAGCCACAACTTAAACGGGCAGAGGTAGAAAAGCGTGTCATCGCTATGATGGATAAAGTGGGTCTCTTGGCGAGCCAGCGAAACCGCTATCCACATGAATTTTCCGGAGGTCAATGCCAGCGTGTGGGCATTGCCAGAGCATTAATTCTCAATCCAGATTTGGTCGTGTGTGATGAACCCGTTAGTGCGCTAGACGTCTCCATACAAGCTCAGGTCATCAATCTTCTAGATGATCTTAAACAAGAAATGGGGTTAACACTGGTGATGATTGCGCACGACTTAAGCGTGGTGCGCCACATCAGCGACCGCGTTATGGTGATGTATCTTGGTAAACCTATGGAAGTAGGACGTTACGATAAAGTATTTGATGATGCACAACACCCCTACACCAAAGCACTGTTATCTGCTGTCCCGATAGCTAATCCGCAATTAGCACGTGACCGTGAAATACAACTATTGCCCGGCGACCTTCCTTCTCCACTTAACCCACCTAGCGGTTGCGTTTTTCGTACTCGATGCCCAGAAGCAACAGAAGTATGCGGGCAACAGAACCCAATAAAAACAGGCTCGGAGCAGCATCATATCTATTGCTCAAATATGACTTTAGGAACCATTTAATGAACAATACTAACTCAGTAAACCAACGCCTTACGTTATTGCGTGAGGCAATGTCCTTTCACAACGTGTCTGCATATATCGTGACCAACAATGACCCACATAACAGTGAATACTCAGCGGATCATTGGTTAGCGCGAAGCTGGATTTCAGGTTTTACCGGTTCTGCAGGCGATGTCGTCATTACCCAACAAGGTGGTGGCCTGTGGACTGATGGTCGTTACTATATTCAAGCTGAAGAACAGTTACACGGCACAGGACTTGAACTGTTTAAAGCCAAACAACTAGAAACACCGACAATTGCCAAATGGCTGGCTACCACGCTCCCAGAAAACAGTATTGTCGCGGTTGACGGGCGCGCCATCAGTTACGCTTTTTATCAAGGCCTCAAACAAGCCTTTGAAACGAAAAACATTAAGATCATTGTCAACCTGGATTTACTCACACCGATTTGGCTTGAAAGACCACCTCGCCCAAGTGCACCCGTATTCGAGCACCCCACCGCTTTTGCTGGCGTTGACACTGAAAATAAGTTAGCGAGAATCCGTTCTTGGTTAACCGAGAACCAAGTAGATAGCTTATTAGTGTCAACGCTAGATGATGTCATGTGGACAATGAATATTCGAGGTGGTGATACGAATTACTGCCCAGTTTCTGAAGCCTATCTAGTCGTAGAGCAATCACTTGCGACACTGTTTATTGATAAAGCCAAACTGCCTCAAGACGTTGAAAGAGCGCTGACCGAGCAGAGTGTACACATTCGCCATTACAACTACGTAAGTCAGTATTTGAATCAGCAATGTGAGGGATTATCGCTCGCTTTTAACCCGACCCACACAGACAGCTTATTGGTGAGTTCGATTGAAGGGAATGTGAATCTAAAGCCAATGGCTTGCCCTGTAACGGCAATGAAGGCCATAAAAAATGCGACCGAGCTAACTAGCCTAGAACAGGCATTAACAGATGATGGTGTGGCAATCGTAAGGTTTATGAACTGGCTCGAAGAGCAAGTTCCAAGCGGACTCGTTACAGAATTGTCTGCTGAGGCACAACTGAATCACTATCGCCGTCAAACCCGACATTATGTGAGTGACAGTTTCCGCACTATCGCAGGCTTCGCAGCTCACGGGGCAAAAATGCATTATGCCGCCGATGAAGAAAGCAATGCGGCAGTCAATGAAAGCAACTTCTTTCTCGTCGATTCTGGTGGCCAATACCTTGGCGGGACAACAGACATCACCCGTACTTTCCACTTCGGGTCACCGACCATTAAGCAGCGCAAAGATTATACCTTGGTGCTCAAAGCGGTCATCCGACTGACTCAGACTCGATTCATGAAAGGCTCTACGGGTGCCAATCTTGATATCATGGCGCGTGGCGTCTTATGGCAACATGGTATTGATTACAAGTGCGGCACTGGACACGGCGTGGGCATTTGCTTGAATGTTCACGAAGGCCCACAAAATTTCTCGCAAAGCCACCACGAGGTTGAACTAAAACCGGGTATGGTCATTACTAATGAGCCAGGCGTTTATCGCGAAGGTGAGTACGGGGTAAGAATAGAGAACATTCTTAAAGTTGTAGAGGTAGAACAAAATGAGTTCGGCACGTTTTACGGTTTTGAGACCATCACTCTTGCTCCAATTGCGACCAACGCCCTTGACTTATCAATGCTAGATCAAGCAGAGCTAGACTGGCTCAATCATTACCATTCACGAGTCTATCAAGCGCTTAGCCCTTTTCTTGATGCGCAAGATAAAAACTGGCTTCAACGCACAACCCAACTTATTGAGAAATAGGATATCAGCAAGTTTTATAACGTTTTCATTTTCATCTCAAACTCCTTGTTTGCCAGCCTTCGGGCTGGTTTTTTTATAGAGATAACGGCGTAAAAAACAAAAACGCCCCGCAATGTTAGCGAGGCGATCAATTAAATTAAAATGATGCAGTTAAAATGCCCTACTGACGACACTTCTGAGCATCAAAATCAACGACGATGGCGGCATTCTCAAAGTCACCAGAGACTTTAACGTAGCCCCAGTAGTTACTCTGATTTGACAACGTAATACACTCTCCATTACCAATATTATCTGACCACCCGTGACGATTAGTATCATCCGGCCAACCGGAGTTACTGTATTCAAGCTTTAGGTTGCCCGTACCGTTCCCCGTCGTTATCGCCAGATTTGAGCTCTCATTCACCGCTGGCACACTCAGCCAAATGGTTTGTTGATTTGCCAAGCAAACAGGCTCTCCTGCTGTTAGGCGTCCACCGCTTACTTTACTTTGCACCGCACAGTCTTGTGGCAATGTGTCATTACCGCTCAACGTTGAGATAACAACACTATGAGTGGCGGTTGCCGTCAAGCCTTCACTGTCTGTCACACTTAGACTGACCGAATACTCCCCTTCACTCCCATATTGGTGCGTCGGCTTGGTTTGTGTACTTGTCGAGCCATCACCGAAGTCCCATAAGACGCTGACGATCTTCCCGTTTGGGTCTGTACTGTTTTCACTGCTAAATGTAATGCTTTCACCGACTTTCCCCTTACTGTTTGCGGTTATGACTGCATTAGGTGCACCATTTGAGACAAGGGCTTGCTGCCACTGCTCAAACTCACTTTGATATAAATTCGCCCATTGGGTGATCGTTGCTTTGTAATTGCTCCAATTCCCCTGGCGTGTTTCCACCAGCATTTGGTTTACGTCATCTTTATGATTTTCAAACATAAAACGTACAGCTAAGTACCCCCAACGATAAATTCGATCGACATCAAACCCATCATAAGTAGTCTCGAAAATCTCACTTAAGGTATATGTCGAGCCGTCTAGAATCGTCTCAAGTGCTGCTTGGTTGTCATTTTCTTGAGCGACATACTCTGCAATGCCTTCACTCCACCACACTATTTTTTCAGTTGGATGACTAAACCCTCCATAGAGATCAAATCGACCATCTAAGTAATGCACGTATTCGTGCTCTAAGTTCCAGACAAAGTGATCCGCGTTCGCATAAGAGGCTTCATAAGCAATAAAGTTGGGAATATTCCCCGGCTGGGAAGGATCGCCCTCCAAGTACATACCGCCATTGTCAGTACTAATATCGAAAATTGGCCCTGCGTACTTACCATAATCGGTGCTTGAATCGAAGATATTGACTTGGAGCTGAGTATTGTGGTCATCTTTTACTGGTTGTTCACCCGTTTCTAATGACTGATGAAAGTAACCCTCTTCGTAACCCATTTTAGAACATGCGGCCGCGTGTTGCTCTTGTGTCATATTCTGGGACAATATTCGAATTGTTGGACTACAAGTATAAGTTTGCGATAGCACTAAGCCTTTTAGCTCAGTTTCGAAATTACAAATTCCGAACTCACTACAATCTGCGTAATATGAAGCGGTGTCCGCCGCCGCAAGCCAAACCGAGTCACCCCGACCATACATTTCATACTGTTCAAAGATTCGACTCAGCTGACTCTTCACAACAGAACTCGCGTTACCCGTATACTTGGTCAGACGCCCGAGCTCTCGCCCCGCATTCGCGGCCATAAACTCATCTTCAGCACCGATTGATGACGCCCTCAGAGCAAAATCGCCTAAAGCTTTGGCAAGGTCTGTTTGGTTACCAATTACTTGCACAAATTGCTCGTTCCACTGCCCACCAAACAAAATAGTGAAAACACCATTAACCGCATTGCGCATATACCAGTGCTGGGCGTATTGATCATTCCAACGTGTAAGCCACTGGGTCACTTGCGGTAAGTACGCGTGCTGCAAGCCCGCACTATCCATAGTGATGATGACTTCACTAAGCACTTTGCCGTGACGGTCGCTGTTCTCATAGAAGTTTGCGTTATTAACAAACGCATCCACGGATTCTTTCACCGCTGGTGTGACCCATTCAATAAATGAGATGTTGTCATTGTAAAACTCGGCGTAATAACCCGCGCGTAAGTATAAGAACAACGTTTCTAGTTCATCGCTCCCGCCACCCATATAACCCTTCGCCAAGGTCGTAGTGTGCTTAGCGATGTTGTACATATGATCGGAGCTAAATACCGACTCCTGAACCCGACTTTCAGCAGAGAATAACTGGTTCACGCACGTCGCGCCCTGACTTAAAATTTCGCTGATCAATTGGTTACTGCTTTCGGTAACCAATGCTTCCAAATCACAAGCAGTGCTCGACTCATCAAGGCTTTCAAGTGACTGTACTCGAGTTGCCTTGGAGGGCTGAATAGGGAGAGTTGCGGTTGGTTGGTATTCAACTCGATTGGATTCAACACCGTGTGTATGAGCCGAATGTGCATGTTGCTCTGTAACTTGAGAAACTGGCTCGCTTAACGCAAATACGCCAGTGCTGGTTAATGTTGTCGCAATCGCGACACTCAAAATCTTCAGTTCCATCTAATTTCTTCTATATTGAGTTTTCCTTAGATGCATTACGTCTTTTGCATCGCCACTGCCCTTATTACTGCAAGAGCATCTCCATATAATCTACTCGCAAGACAAGAAGAAACATTTTGTTAACAAATAGATGTGGCGGTATCAGTTTTTGGTACTCGAGTTGCCGTTGCACGAGCTTGCCAGAAATCGATTTGCTTTAGTAATATTGATCAACTAGTTGTTTATCTTTCCATTCAAATATCTTTTATTGCTCCTCACAAAAGCTATAAAATGGTTTCTTTTCTTTTTGCTAAACAACTCCTATGACCGACGCTGATATTGAGCTACAACACCTTTGGTTAGAAGTCCAAGCCGAACGCTGGCAAAACTTGCCACGCTTTTTATTCAGTTACTACTGCTACAAGCACAACCTTGTCAGTAAAACCAACAAAGTTTGCTGGGAGACGGCACGTGCAACACTGCCCGCTTCAACATCAATAAAAGAGCGAAAAAACGCGGTGGTTGAACCGTTAGTCTCTGAGGAAACCGTCGTTGGGTTATTGAAAACCATCAGCAAAGATGGGGAAATGACGTTTGACGTGATGGTAACCACACTTAATACGTTTTTGCACTATGTTGTGATTAGCAAGGAAGAAAAAGCGCGACTTAAATCAAACATGCCAGCTAGTTGGTATCAGCAATCGAACAAGTCGCCTTTGGCACGTTTCGAGCAAGCTGGCATTAAGCTACCAGAGTGATATGCCAGTCATCGCTGAAGATAAACACAAAAGACAAGCGCCTACAATGAGGCGCATTTGATCAAAAATTGAGGTGCCCCTAAACAAAAGTGCAAAGTGACCAACAAAGCAAAAGTTTGGTTATTCTTGAATGCCTCGAATGCGTACATTACGTCTACGTAAAACTTCTAATGTCACGAGCAAACACACCGACATAAAAATCAACAACGTAGCGACCGCCAATATGGTCGGACTAATTTGCTCTCGAATTCCTGACCACATCTGCCTCGGAACGGTTTTTTGTTCTGCCCCAGTCAGGAATAACGCCACCACAACCTCGTCGAACGAAGTGCCAAAAGCAAACAAGCCGCCAGATATCATCCCCGGACGAATCAGCGGAAAGGTAATGTGTCTGAAAGTATAAACAGGGTTTGCTCCTAAGCTAGCCTCCGCTTTTACCAAGCTATGGTCAAAGCCGCTTAACGTCGCAGTAACGGTAATGACGACAAAAGGCGTACCTAACGCAGCGTGTGCCAAAATGACGCCTAGATAAGTTTGTGATAAGCCAAGGCGTGTGTAGAAAAAGTACATCGCAGCAGCAGAGATAATGACTGGTACGATCATGGGTGAGATCAACAGCGCCATAATGGTATTGCGAAAAGGCAAATTACTACTGGCTAAACCCAACGCCGCCAGAGTTCCTAGCCCTGTTGCAACGAGTGTCGCCATAAAAGCAATGAACGTGCTGTTTTTCAGCGCCAACAGCCACTGATCACTAGTAAACATTTCTTGATACCAGCGAGTAGAATACGCTGCCGAATCAAGGTTTAGCATCCCCTCGGTAAAAGTAAAGTAAGGCGTTGCATTAAACGATAACGGGATGATGGTCAGAATTGGAGCGATTAAAAAGAACAGCACCAACCCACAAAAAACTAAGTAGCCTGCGTAAGCGACTCGCTCTACTTTTGATGCATAGTTTGGTAATGCCATGGTTATCCTCCTACCTTAAGGTTATTCATGCCAACCACACGGTTGAATATATAAAACAGAACCAGTACAACGAACAAAAGCAGTCCACCCAATGCGCCAGCCATCCCCCAGTTCAGTGATGTCTGCATATGATAGGCAATCATATTGGATATCATCTGTCCGCTTCTTCCACCAACCAAAGCGGGCGTAATGTAGAAACCAATAGAAAGAATGAAAGTGAGCAAGGCCCCCGCACCTATCCCCGGTAACGTAAGCGGCATATAAACTTTGATGAACGCAATGAAAGGCGTCGCGCCTAGAGAACGAGCGGCACGGAAATAAGTTGGGCTAATTCCTTTCATTACGCTGTACAGAGGCAGGATCATAAACGGCAGCAGAATGTGAACCATAGACACCACCGTTCCGAAGGTATTGTGAATCATCTGAATTCGTTCGGAAGTAAAACCCGACCAAATAAGGAGATCATTAATGACCCCTTGGTTTTGCAGCAGAACAATCCAAGACGTGGTTCTGACTAATAATGACGTCCAAAATGGCAGCAGCACAATGATTAAAAGTAAGTTCGCGCGCTTATCAGGTAAATTGGCAAGCAGGTAAGCAACGGGGTACGCCATCACCAAACAAATTAAGGTGATTGAAATAGACATCCAAAAAGTTTTAAAGAAAAGGTCGACGTATATTTGGCGTTTTTCTGGTTGGGGCTCAATGTCTCCAAACTCATTCACTTGCAAGTCTAGCGCAGCAAGATAATGACTGAATGTTAATGCGCCACTAAGATTCTTAAACGCCGCCCAATATTTAGGATTAGCCCATCGCTTATCCAGCTTAGCCAGCTGTGTCACCGAGCTCGGCAGCGACGCCAAACGAGACAACTTTCTACCTGTTTTCATCAATAAGCTGCGCATACCAGACACTTCAATATTCATTCGGCTGGCTATTTTCGGTAGCTCTTTGCTTTGATAAAGCGCAAGTACTTCAACAGAGAATGCCTCAATGACTTCTTGATGAGGCAGACCTTGATAATCCCAACTTTCTAATGCTTGAATAGTTTGTGGTAGTGACTGGGATATTTCTCGGTTATCCACGCTTCGATAAAGCATATCGAGGATAGGAAAAGCAAACGTAAGCAGAATAAAACACACCAATGGCGTTGTGAGCATAATGGAGCGAAGCTTTTTTCGGCGCTCTGCCTTTTGCAACTGCGCTTTCAGATTGGTTTCTTGCTGATGAACTTGGCGTTCGATCTCCAATACAGAATTTAATGCGGTTAGCTCTCGACTCATGCTGCTACCTCGCTACTTTGAGTTTGTGTCCCATCAAGAGCATGGCAATCGTCACTTTGCCAACCAATACGACAAATTGAGCCAGGCGTTAACTGCAAGTGTTTACGATTATCGTTAGGTACTTTAACGATGAAGTGACCAACGCTCTCTACTTCGACGACCAAACGATAATGATCACCGTGATAAATCAATTCTCGTAGGACGCCTGAGACTTGGTTCTCACAAGACGCTTTCTCTGGTTGAATAACAATCTTTTCTGGTCGAATGGAAAGTGTTGTCCTCTGCCCTTGCTCAGATACTCTGACAGGTTTCGCAGTAAATAACTCTTTCCCAACGAGCACTTGGCAATACTTTCCGTTCCACTCTTTGACTAAACCTGAGAGTTGGTTGTTTTCTCCAATAAACTGCGCAACAAACGTATTACTCGGAGATTCATAAAGCTCGGTAGGTGTCGCGAGTTGTTGCACTTCGCCGTGATTAAAAACCGCAATACGGTCGGACATAGTGAGAGCTTCGTCTTGATCGTGCGTCACATACAAAATGGTGATGCCAAGCTTTTCATGCAAATGTTTAATCTCCATCTGCATTTGCTCACGCAGCTGCTTATCTAATGCGCCTAGCGGCTCATCCATCAACACGAGTTTAGGTTCAAACACTAATGCTCGCGCTAGCGCAACACGCTGTTGTTGACCACCTGATAACTGCTTTGGGTATCGAGTCGCAACATGCTCAAGCTCGACCATTTCTAATACACTCTGAACTTTGCTTTGAATCGTGTCACTGTCGAGTTTTCGCACCTTCAAAGGAAACGCAAGATTCTCAGCAATAGTCATATGTGGAAACAACGCATAGTTTTGAAACACCATACCAATATCGCGCTTGTGCGGCGCGAGATGATTAACGGGAACGCCATCGATATAAATGTCTCCACCGGTCGCGGTTTCAAAGCCCGCTAGCATCATTAAGCAAGTAGTCTTTCCCGATCCTGACGGCCCCAACATAGTAACGAACTCTCCAGGAGCAATATCTAAGTTGAAGTCTTTCACCACCAAATTCGTACCATCGTAGGTTTTCTTAACGTGTTGAAAGCTGACATAGTCCTTGTTTTCCGTGCTCATGACTTCCCTCTTCTCATTTTTTGAATATTACGAATGAGTAGAGCGTCAGTTAACGCTCTACTAAACAGCACAACTACAGATTGTATTTGGATAGGTCTAAGCGGGTTTCTAACGCATGTTCAACCATTTGAATGACTTGTTGACGCTCTTCACCTTGTAAAAGTTGGCGTGGCGCACGAACTTGTTCAGATCCACGTCCGCAGACCTGCTCGGCCAGTTTAATGCACTGAACCAACGTAGGAATGGTGTCTAAACGCAGCAGCGGTAAGAACCAACGGTAGATTTCTAACGCTTCAGCATAACGACCTTGGCTTGCCAGTTTATAAATCGCGACGGACTCTTCTGGGAATGCGTTGGTTAAACCAGAAATCCAGCCAGTCGCACCTAGCATCAATGATTCAAGAGCGATGTCATCAACACCACTGAACACGGTAAATCGGTCATCAAATTTATTGTAAAGCTCAGTGATACGACGAGTATCAGTGGTCGACTCTTTGATAGCTACAATGCTTTCAAACTCAGCCAGTTTCGCCATGATATCGAGGTTTACATCGACACCATAAGCAACCGGGTTGTTGTAAATCATGATTGGCATTTCTGGCGTTGCTTCTGCTAGCGTGCGGTAATATTCGAACGTTTCGTTCTCAGACGTGCGGTAAACCATGGCAGGCATCACCATACAACCATCGATACCAATTTTGTACGCATCCTGCATGTAATCAACAGCTGCTGTGGTAATAGACTCTGCTGTACCAGCAATCAAAGGCACACGGCCATTTACGACTTCTTTTGCCGCTTGCAAGACCTGGCGTTTCTCCTCCGGGTACAACGCGCAGTTCTCACCGACGGTACCCAAGCAGATAATGCCATTCACACCATCTTTAATTTGGTTATCTATAACAGTTTGCGTTGCGTCTAAGTCGATTGACTGATCTTGACGAAATTGCGTACTGACCGCCGGATAAACACCTTTCCAATCAATTTTCATGAACTACTTTCCTTATATGTATATTGTATGCAATTTAAATAAACGAGCAAAAATGCTCAGGCATGGCTATCTATGCCATTTTCTAACAACACCGCCTTTACAGCGGCCAAATCAGCCAAAGCACTGCCAACTGATTTGTATAAAGTAATGACCTCATCGTTTTGACGTCCTGAGATTTGTTGGGCGCAAAGCTGCGGTAATTCCCCTTTGATATCATCTGACGTGAACACGCCCTCTTGAATTGGAATGAGAAGATCGCCCGCTTCGGCTAATACGTTAATGCGGCTATCAACATACACCTGTGCTCGTTGCACTGCTTCGGAGTCGCATTCACGCTTATCCAAGTCATGATTACCGACCAAATCAATATGGGTGCCCGGCTGCACGTCCGCGCCATTAAACAAAGGCTCAGCTGATGCGGTAATACAGCTGATGATATCAACGTGTTTGATAACGTGGTCCACACTTTCAACGACTGAAACGCGAAACCGACGCTCATCAGGAAGCGACTGATACTCTGAAGATGACACAATGGCATCTACCGTCGCCTCGGCGTTGTCTGAGTTACGCCCCCAAATATAAACCTGCTTAAGTGGGCGAACCGCAGCGTATGCCCACGCAAAATAAGGCGCAAGATTGCCCGTTCCGCAGATCAACAGACGATCGGCATCAGGACGCGCTAAATAGTCCGCTGCCAACGCAGAAGCTGCGGCGGTGCGCCAAAACGTTAAAACTTTACCGTCCACGAGTGCGAGCGGCTCACCATCGTTTCGTCTAAAAACAAGCAGCTTAGATGCAAGCGTATCTTTGCCTTGCTCGGGGTTATGCGGGAAATATGTAAAGGCTTTCACCGCAATTAACTCCTGGTTCCAAGCAGGAAGTAGCGCAAACGCCTCGTATTCTCCCTCTTCTAAGGGCATAACTCGGCGTTGAGGTATTGTTGCTGGCCGCGAGTACATTTCACGCATCGTTTCAATAAGAGAATTCATTGTTAAACATTGCGCGACTTGCTGTGCTTCGATGACTTTCATCATTTCTCCGAAAACATAAATACAGTTGAGGAAAAGTACGGAACCTCGCTTATGGATGAAAACTCGGCCCCATACACAAATTAACGCCTAGTTAAGCAGCCAAGTATTGAACTCTTCATTTAGTTCATCCGCGTAGTCTGACCACCATTCATCGTTAATCAGGAAGGCGGTTTGGAAGTTTTGAGGTGCGGTAGGAAGGTTCGCTAAAATGTCTGGGTTCACCTCCGCCGAAGACGACTTACGCGTAGGCCCATAAGCAACGTACTTAGCTTGATCAGCTAATGGTTTTGTTCCTGAAGAAAAAGCGATGAAGTCCAATGCAAGCTTTGTGTTCTCACTACCCTTAGGTATCGCCCATCCATTCATGTAACCCATTTGACGGTCCCATATAATCCGAAATGGTTGACCTTCATCTTTACGGGCATTGTGAATTCGGCCGTTAAACGCCGAGGCGATCACCACTTCTTTGTCAGCAAGCATTTGAGGTGGCTGGGCACCTGTTGTCCACCACAGCACTTCTGATTTGATCGTATCCAACTTAGCAAAAGCACGCTCACGCCCCGCTTCGGTTTCGAGCAGGCTGTAGACCTCTTCTGGCTTTACACCATCAGCCAATAGTGCCCACTCAAGATTGCCCTGAGGTTGTTTTTGCAATGCACGTCGACCTGGAAAAGTTTTTAGGTCAAAAAGATCGGTCAACTTGCTAGGCAAAACCTTACCTTTAAACGCGTCTTCGTTCACCGCTAATACTGTGGACACAACGATGGTATTGATTGCGCACTCGTGAATCGCACCATCAATGAAATCCTCTTGTGCTGGTGTTCCATCTGCGCCCGGAGGCAAAATACTTGGGTTCACTGGTTCTAATAACCCTTCGGTACAACCACGAACAATGTCCGGCTTGTCGAGAGAAACCAAATCCCAGCGCACGTTGTTCGCTTCCACCTGCGCTTTAATTTCGGCTAATCCGCCGCTGAAATCCTCGGATACGATCTCAACACCTGTTTTTTTAATGAAAGGCTTATGATATGCCTCCACTTGGCTCTTGGTGAATGCACCACCCCAAGATACGACCGTCAATTTGTCTTTAGCATAAGCAGAGGTCCCCAACAGCATTCCTGAAATCAACAGCGCCAATGGTGCTTTGGTCATTCGTGACATGTTTTACTCCTTTTGGTTGCTTTTCTGGAGGCATCCGAGTACGGCTGTTGGACACCAGTTTTGTTAAAATTAAGTTAACATTAGCATTCAATATATTTTATACAATATTTAATATTAAATTTTTCAGGCAAATCGTTGTAGTGAAAAAGGTGAAAGATCAATCGATGTCGGCTTTCCTTCGATAAGCTCTAAAAGGAGATCTGCCGTAATCGCCGCTTGAGTTAATCCAAGGTGTTGGTGGCCAAATGCCAGTAATACATTTCCATCCCAAATGCTATCAATAACCGGTAACGAGTCGACTGTTGAAGGCCGATTCCCCATCCACTTTTCTCCTTGCTTGAGTGGATGTAACCCCGATTCAAACATCTCATCACCTAACTGAAAAAGCATTTCTGAACGTTTCATATTGGGTGGTGACTCTACATCGGCATACTCAACAGTGCCTGCCAAGCGTAACCCACCAGACATCGGAGTCATGATGAATTTTCTATCGGCAGAGCTAATAGGAAATGGCAATACATCACGCTTGTCATCCACCATTAGGTGATAACCACGCTCGGCTTGAATAGGCACTTTGACTCCGGTTAGCTGCCGTATCAAAGGCTTAGAATGTACACCAGCGGCAACAATGATTCGGTCAAATGAATACGTTTGAGACTCAACCAGCACCTCGCCATTTTTCGCCAACGCAGATACACCTTTTTGTAAAACCTTACCGCCAAGAGCTTCAAAAGCTTCACTTAGCTCAACACAGATCTGATAAGGGTCTAGCGTATGTCCTGTATCGGGAAAAAAGACTCCGACACGAACCTTATGGCTGAGATCAGGTATCCGCTTTCGAATCGCCTCTTGCGTCCAAACTTGATACGCCACACCGTTTTTAGCCAGTGAGTTAAGCGTACTTTGGTAGTCTTTAAACAGTTTCTCGTTTTCAAAAGTGAGCAATGAACCATTCATTTTTATTAGATGCGCTTTTCCGATTGAATCAAGCACGCCACGCCAACTTGCCACTGACCGCTCGTTAAGAGTTTTAATCGCGTTTTTTGCCTGCTCCGCGGCTGATGGCTTTGTTTGTAATAGAAAACGAATCATCCACCCGATAGTGCTTGGAATATCTTGCCAACGGATCGAAACCGGACTTTTGGGATCTAGCAGCATTTTAGGTAATTGTGGAAGCAGCGCTGGCGTTGCAAGAGGGAAGATTTGCTCAGTCGCGATATGACCTGCATTTCCCTTAGAGCATCCATTCCCCACGCCATTGGGATCAAAAATCGTGACTTGATAACCTTGCTGCTGCAACTTCAATCCAATTGATAAGCCAATAATCCCCGCACCTATCACGGCGATCTTTTCCTTTTTGGTTTCATCCTTGACCAACATAAATATGCTCCGAGTCACACTTGAAAACGTAGATTGTATACAATATATTTTACATTACGTTAACATCACTATTGTTTAATTCAACCATTTTTTCAGCAAGGAGCGAAAAATGAGACAAGGAACTTTTTTCTGTATTGATGCCCACACCTGCGGCAACCCAGTTAGGCTGGTAGCAGGCGGTGTGCCTCCACTCGAAGGCAATACCATGAGCGAAAAGCGCCAATACTTTCTTGAGCATTATGATTGGATTCGTCAGGCACTCATGTTTGAGCCTCGCGGACACTCAATGATGTCGGGGTCAGTTGTCTTGCCTCCTTGCAGCGATAACGCAGACGCTTCAATTCTGTTTATTGAAACCAGTGGCTGCTTACCAATGTGTGGCCACGGCACCATCGGAACCGTCACTACCGCTATCGAGAATCGCCTTATCACTCCCAAAAAAGAAGGTCGTTTGATACTTGATGTCCCAGCAGGACAAATCGAAGTGCACTACCAAACAAAAGGTGACAATGTCACGTCGGTGAAGATATTTAACGTACCAGCTTACCTTGCCCACCAAGACGTAACCGTGGACATAGAGGGCTTAGGTGAGCTCACTGTCGATGTTGCTTATGGCGGAAACTATTACGTAATCGTCGACCCTCAAGAAAACTACGCCGGACTTGAACACTACTCTCCAGATGAAATTTTGATGCTTTCTCCAAAAGTTCGCGAAGCGGTATCTCGAGCGGTTGAGTGCGTACATCCAGAAGATCCAACAGTGTGCGGTGTTTCTCACGTGCTATGGACCGGAGAGCCCACTCAAGAAAACGCCAGCGCTCGAAATGCTGTGTTTTACGGCGACAAAGCGTTGGATCGCTCGCCATGTGGTACGGGAACAAGTGCGCGCATGGCGCAATGGCATGCAAGAGGCAAACTCAATCAAGGAGAAGACTTTGTTCACGAAAGTATCATCGGCAGCCTATTTCAAGGACGTATAGAAGGCATCACCGAAGTAAATGGCAAAGCCGCTATTTTGCCAAGCATTGAAGGATGGGCACAAGTATACGGTCACAACACGATATGGGTAGACGATGAAGACCCATATGCGTACGGATTTGAAGTGAAGTAATAAGAATAGTAAGGAAGAATGATGAACCCACAAGAACCAACCACTTTTTACGCAGTCAACGCCTTTACTGGTGAGCCTATACCTATAGCGTTTCCGGTACATGGAGAGCAAGAAGTTAATCAAGCCGCCTCAGCCGCCCAAAGCGTTGCGCGTGAGTTTCGCCAACTAAGCAATGCAAAGCGAGCGAGCTTACTTTGCTCTATCGCCTCTGAATTGGAAGTGAAGAGTGAAGAAATCGTTGCTCGTGCTCATTTAGAAACTGCCCTTCCCGAAGCACGTTTAAACGGTGAAATAGGACGTACCGCCAACCAATTACGACTATTTGCCGAGGTTGTGAGATCAGGTAATCACCATCAAGCAATTTTCGATACGCCAAACCCAGACCGTCAACCACTGCCGAAACCAGATATTCGTCGTCAGCAAATCGCAATTGGCCCTGTCGCCGTGTTTGGTGCGTCTAATTTTCCGCTCGCATTTTCTACTGCAGGTGGTGATACGGCTTCGGCACTGGCAGCTGGCTGTCCTGTGATTGTAAAAGGCCATACCGCCCACCCTGGCACCAGTCAACTTGTTGCAGAGTGTATTGAGGCTGCACTGGAGAAAGAGTGCTTACCGCAAGCCATCTTCACGCTATTGCAAGGCAACAAACGCGCACTTGGCCAAGCACTCGTTACCCATCCAAAAATTAAAGGGGTTGGGTTTACAGGCTCCGTCGGTGGTGGCCGTGCGCTGTTCAATCTAGCTCAGCAAAGACCAGAGCCAATCCCCTTCTATGGTGAACTAGGGGCGATTAACCCAACATTTATTCTCCCTTCAGCCATACGAGCAAACGCCTCATTGGCTGAAGAGTTTGTGGCTTCTATGACTTTGGGCTGTGGACAATTTTGTACAAAACCAGGCGTTGTATTTGTCTTGAATAGCCCAGAAACGCAAGCCTTTATCGAAATCGCTCAAGGGTTAATTCGACAACAATCAACGGCCACTTTGCTAACGCAAGGAATCCGAGAAACGTATGAATCCGAAGTGGATAAGCGAGCTTCCGAAACAGGCATTAACGTCACTCGTTCTGAACAAGCAGAAGCGACCAATGTCTCACCAGCACTGTTCGTGACGGACAGTAAAAACTGGCGTGAAAACCCGCAATGGGAGGAAGAAATATTTGGTCCTCAATCGTTAATCGTAATCTGTGAAGATTTCGATGACATGTTGAAACTGAGTGATTCACTGACTGGATCGCTCACCGCAACCCTTCACGCTACCGCTGAAGACGAAGAACAAGCGAAGCAACTGCTTCCAAGTTTGGAAGAAATCGCCGGACGCCTTGTATTCAACGGTTGGCCAACTGGCGTCGAGGTTGGTTACGCTATGGTTCATGGTGGACCATATCCGGCTTCAACCAATTCTGCCTCAACATCTGTCGGGGCAGAGGCTATTCATCGTTGGTTGCGTCCCGTCGCTTATCAAGCTTTACCAGAATCTTTATTGCCGGATTCATTAAAAGCGTCGAACCCACTGGGTATTCAACGCGCCATAGATGGCAGAGTCTCCCAATAAGATCACCAAATGGCTCAAAAAGGCATCAACTGATGCCTTTTATTTCACTCTACTTCTCAAAACCTTCTTTCCTAGTTGGTTTGTGCCAGAAAAACAATAAACTACTAAAGTAAAATGGATTGGATACAATATTAATTTCACGGGAGACTTCAATGTCACAGAAACCTGTTTTTAAAACGCGTACTCAGCTCGTTGAGGAAGCAATTCGAACTCAGATCTTGAAGGGCGAGTTAAAAACTGGTCAACCTTTACGTCAAGATGCGTTAGCAAAAGAGTTTAATGTTAGCCGAATTCCTGTGCGTGAAGCGTTAGTTCAATTGGAAGCACAAGGACTCGTTAGCTTTGAACCTCACAAAGGTGCGACGGTCACTGAGCTATCTCCAGAGAAAATCAATGAGCTATTTGAACTGCGCGCTGTCGTGGAATGCCACATTTTAGAGCGTGCGATTCAAAATATGACAGACGCTGACCTTGAACGCGCGCGCGAAGTTCGCGAACGTTTCGAGTCAGTAGTGAACAGTGGCGCCGAAGTAGAAGAATGGAGCAACTACAACTACGAGTTCCACAAAGCCCTATATGCGCCAGCCAACATGCCTGAAACTATGGACGTCATTTACAACCTGAACACAAAGTGTGACCGATACATACGCATGCAGCTATTGTTTACTACAGGCATTAAAAAGGCAGAAGAAGAGCACTTAAACTTGTTTGAAATGTGCCAAAATCGCGATATCGAAGGCGCCAAGTACCTGCTGAAAAAACACATTCTAGAAGCGGGCACAGCGATTCGAAACCTGCTGCTTGAAAGGCAAAATATCAGCCAGTAAACGGAATAACGAATAAGGTGATATTCAAGGATGAATGTTGGACCAAAGTTTTTACTCGCAGCGCTACGACAAAAGATTAAAGAAGAAGGGCTTTGCTACAATTCCTTGTCAGAGAAAAGTGGCATCCCTTTATCTAGTATTAAACGCCACCTACATAATCCAGCTTTAGGTTTGGATAAAGTACTTATTTATCTGAACTACCTGAATACCGATCTCATCGAACTCGCAACCTTAGCCAACGAGCTTCAGCACCAAAACGAGCAAATGCTAACAGATGAAGAGAGCGCCCTTTTCGTTGAGCATCCTTACTTACTTGATTTTATTTATATGCTGACTTCTCGTGATATTAAACCGCAAGAGATAGCCCAAACTTACGGACTTTCTGATACAAGCTTACGATTCTATTTGCGTATCGCGGAAATTCTAGGATATGTCGAAAACTTCGGAGACGGCTTGTTTTACCGTTCTGGTCGTCGATTTATTATGGAAGAAGGTACGGCATTAGACACCTTATTCAAAGAGCGATTTCAACAAGATTCGCTTTCTCATGATATCAACCCAGGCGTATGTATAGGTCGCATTAGGCTCACCGAAGAGCAGAAAGTGCAAATAGAGGACGAGCTTTGTAATAAATTAGCGAAACTTAACGCAGTTAACACTTCCAACAATGAAGGTGAACTAATAAATATATTAATGCGCTGCACTCCCGGTGCTCAGATATTTTTCGCTGATGATTTACCTAACATTGACGGAAGCCTATTAAAGCACGTCGCTCAACTCACTAAATTAAGTTAAAGCATCAGACAAATAAATCAAACAAACCCCAGATAACATCATATATCCCTACCAAACTATTGATTCAAAGCGTTTCCTGAATCTAATTCTGATTTTTATTTAGCAAGCATCGCTTAGTCAACTAAGAACTTGTCTTAATTTCACACTTATTAATTGTCTTGTTAGCTCTTTTGAAATAGACAGAAAACTTAAGTAATGACTAATTTAGCTTAAGTATAAAAGACAACTTTTTTACGTTATTTACCTCACACTATTTAACTATAAATTTGCAGACGAACAAATTAAATTAATACATTCACCTGGCTAATAAAAACAAAAGCAAAACACATAATTATAATTCTATTATTTATAAGGACATAGAAAAGTGAAATTTAAGTATTCTTTAGCAACGGCAGTCACTCTCGCATTATTACAAGGCTGTGGCGGTGGCGGCGGTGATGGTTCATCACCTACTCCGTCCACTAGCAGTGCAAACGGTCCAACATGGAAAGCCGGTGATTTTAGCCAACCGTCGAAAACGTTTATCAACCAATGTGAAACGCCCCGCGTCGGACTGGACCCATATGACAACTATGCCGCCTATCCAGATAAATTGGGCTCTGCATTACACGAAAAACTCTTTTTAAGAGCTTTTACTAACGAAACGTATCTATGGTATGACGAGGTTCCTGATAATAATCCAGCAAACTACAAAACTGTTACTGATTACTTCAATACGCTGGTCACCTCTGCTACTACCGCGACGGGTAAACCAAAAGATCGCTTCCATTTTACCGTCCCTTATGAAGATGAGATGAAATCATCGCAATCCGGTTTAGTTGCTGGATTTGGTTTTAACTGGGCATTCCTACGTGGCGTACAACCTCGAGACGTTCGTATTTCCTACACTGAAGAAGCCTCGCCAGCTGATAGAAGCGGCATTGCTCGTGGTGATAAGCTTCTGAAAATCAATAATATTGATGTGGTTAACACCGGTAGTCAGTCCGACATTGATTTTATTAACAAAACGCTCTTTAACCCTGACATCAATCAAGATTACACCTTCACATTTGAGAGTGTTGACGGTCTAGAGAAAACCGTGACGCTTACCGCCTCTGATGTCATGACCTCTCCAGTTAAAAATGCCAAAGTGATTACACACAATGGTATGCGGATCGGCTATCTGCAATACAACTCCTTTGAACCAAGCGCTCAAGCCCCGCTTATTGAGGCGTTCAGTACGCTCTCAGCAGAGAATGTTGACGAGATCGTCGTTGATTTACGTTACAACGGCGGTGGCTTAGTCCTTCAGTCCTCGCAAGTAGGCTACATGCTAAGCGGTGCTGGTCAGAACCGAGTCTTCAGTGAATTGATTCACAATGACAAAGTGATGCGTACCATTAAGGATGGGGATAACATCTATCGCTTTACGAATCTAGCAATAGACTGGGCAGCACAGAAATATTCGGACCAAGTGCTTCCGACACTGAACAAAAAGCGCGTATATGTACTGACTTCAGGAGGCACGGCTTCCTCAAGTGAACTGTTAATCAACGCTTTGCGCGGCATTGATGTGGAGGTTATCCAAATAGGCTCAACAACCACAGGTAAACCGTATGGGTTCTCACCAGAACAAAACTGCGGCACTATGTACTACACTATTCAGTTCAAGTCGGCGAACGAGAAAAAATTTGGCGACTTCGCTGATGGTTTTATTCCTACTCCAAAGAGCCAAATCAATACCGAGCTAGGCTTAAACAATAGAGTGGAAGGTTGCTGGGTCAATGACGACCTAACAAAACCGTTAGGCGATCCGTCTGAAGGTATGCTTTCTGCGGCGCTAAACTACATGGAAACAGGAACCTGTCCGCCAGTATCCCCTTCAAGTTTCAACGCCATGCCGCGTAACATTTCATCTCCGGAGTTAAGCGATCTTCGCTCTCCGCTACGAACAGAGGCAATTCATGTTGAGATCAACTAACTTTTTACGAATGCTGATTCGGGTTGCGCTTTTCTTAGGCACTTCGATTTCTTTGATAGGATGCCAAGCTATGTCACAAGAACCCGTTGAAGCATTGAGTAAAAAGAACTCTCCGGAAACAGTCATAGAGATTCAAAACGCGATCGCAGAAATCCAAGGGACACCAGCACCTAGAATCGCAAATAACGTATTTGAATCCTCACCGCATTTGTTGATTGAAAAAGGACGAGTAAAAGGGAACAACAATCAACTGTTGGATGGCAGCTATACGGATCTTCCAGACCAATATACGTTGCAGATAAGAGGTGAAACCTGTGGCTTGTACTATGCCAAAACAGATACTTTTGTCTCTCTCAGTTCACTAGATTGTGAGCCCATCATTAAGTTTTAGATCTCCCAAAATAGAAGCCCGCTGATATCAGCGGGCTTCCTACTTTATTGTTCAGTGTGAAACGGTCAACGTTACTTTAGTTCAATCCATGCTTTGCGCTGTTGCTTATCCATGTATGACCAAGCTACAAAGCGGCTCACTTTCTGCCCTTGACTCATTTCAACCACACGAATGGCTTTCACACCCAATTTTTCAAGCTGCTTGCGCATCGGGCGAACGTTGTCTTTTTTGGATATAAGTGTTGTAAACCACAAGACCTGTGCGGCAAAAGCTTGGCTTTCATTCGCCATTTTTCGGATAAACGCCGCTTCTCCGCCTTCACACCACAATTCAGCGTTTTGACCGCCAAAATTCAACGCAGGCTTACTTGTCTTTACTGGTGCGGTTTGAGGTTTTAGCCCTTTCTTGCGCTGGTTTGCTTTTAGATTATCGATTTTACGCTGGCTGCCCATAGCGGCATCTTCCGCCGAACGGTGGAATGGCGGATTACATGTCGTCACATCATAACGATCATTCGGTTGAATGATACCTCGATAAATATTGGCATCATTGTATTGCTGTACCAGTGCAATTTTTCCCTTCAAAACACGATTGTGCTCTACGATCGTTTGAGCCGATTGGATGGATTTTGGATCGACATCGCTGCCCGTATAGTGCCAACCGTATTTTGTTACACCAACAATCGGATAAATACAGTTTGCTCCCACGCCAATGTCCAACGCTTTCACTTTTTGGTGCGCGTACTGACCTTTTACTTCACCATCAAGAAGTTCTGCCACTCGGTGAATGTAATCAGCGCGGCCCGGAATCGGTGGGCAAAGGTAGGTGTCGGGAATGCCCCAGAACTCGATACCATAATACGCAGCAAGCAATGCTTTATTGAGAATTTTAACAGCGTTAGGATCAGAGAAGTTTATGGAGTCTTCCCCTTTCGGATTTTTGATAACGAATGGCTTTAACTGTGGTTCACTTTCCACGAGTTTTTTAAAATCGTAACGACCTCGATGAACATTACGCTCATGCAAACCATTCTTCGCTATTTTTATGAACTCGACTTCGCTCTTTCCTGCAGGCTGCGAGGATTTGCGCGCAACTTTGTCTTTAACACGCTTCGGCTTGGCTTTATTCGCGTCTTTATTCTGAGCCGCCTTTGAAGTCTTTGGCTTTGCTTGCTTCGCGTTGTGATTATTGTTCTTCATTCAAATTCGCTTTTAAATCGAGGTAAATCATAAACAAACGAGCATCAAATTCGAGTTGGTGATACTCAGGCTCCATATAGCAACATAGCTGATAGAACGCCTTGTCGTGGTTTTTCTCACGAGTATGCGCCAACTCATGTACCACCAGCATTCTTAATAGTGGCTCGGGCGCATCCTTAAATACATTGGCAATGCGAATCTCGTTTTTCGACTTCAGCTTACCGCCATGGTTTCTACTGATTACACTGTGCAAACCAAGCGCGTTGTTTACCGCGTGAATTTTCTTATCGTAGACGACTTTACTGATTGGCGCGGCTTTCTTCATGTAGCGGTTTTTGATTGCCATGGCGTACTCATAGAGCGCCCTTTCGCTTTTGATTTGGTGCCTGTCGGGATAACGCTTCTCGAACCAAGGAACAAACTTGCCACTCGCTATCAACGAGCTCACCTGCTCTACGATGTTTTGTGGGTAGCCTTGAATGTATCGAAGTGACGGATGCATAGAATTAACGTCTGTTATGACAAAATAAAGGCGCTCAATATACCTGAGATAAAGGACAGTTTCACCTTAGCTTTCGCCTTTCATTTATTGTGAAAGGCCGTTAAACTTCGCCTCCCAATGATAATGGAGAGAAACTCAATGAAACGTGTCGTCCTTTACGTCAAAGACAAATGCCCTCACTGCAAAGATGCTCAACGTTATCTGGATTCGAAAAATATTAACTATCGTTTGTGCAATGCTAAGATGCAACGCGGTCGCAAAGAACTTGATGCGCTTGGTGCTCGTTCAGTGCCAGTTTTAAAAATTGGTGATCGGGTAATGATTGGCTGGAACCCAAAGAACTTCGAGAAGATGTACAAAGGCGACTAGTGCTCGGACGATGAATCTGCGCTGCGTTTAAACGTAGCGCTTGATAAAGTCGATAAACGTTCGATCTGCTATTGATAAATACCCCTGCTTGCGCCAAGCAAGTGCCAGATCCAGCGTCACTGGTGGTTCAAACGGTAAGCCAACAACGCCCGACTCATGTTGAGTCACCAATTCCAGTAACGCGGTAATCGCAAACTCTTGTTTTACAATACTCAAAATCAAAGGCAGTAAGTTGGTCTCGAATGATGACTTCATGGTAAACCCATGCTCCTCACTCACCTGATCCAAAAATTCGCGGTGAAAATAGCCATGCTGAAACATAACCAAATCGTGTTCAAAGAACTCATCAAAAGTAAGAGCGTGTCGCTGGGCTAACTCATGCTCAGGTGAAACAACTGCGACCATTTGGCTAGTAAACAAATGGTCAGTTTCTAGATCATCAGGCACATTATCACAACTGATCACACCAATATCGAGTTGACCATTGAGCAGCATACGACGAATCGATTGAGTTCCAGCTTCGACCAAGGTCAATTTTAACTCAGGGAATTGGCTTTTAAACGCCATCACAATTCGTGGAAAGAAATAACTGCCCATCATTGATGGCGTCCCTAGTCTTACTTCGCCTTTCGCTAAACCTTTCAACTCATCAATCGCGAGCTGCGCGTCGTGCAACTGTTGAATCACCCGCTTAGCATGTACAAATAACGTTTCGCCCTCTTTCGTTAAGCTGATTTTTTTATCATCACGGCGAAATAGGGTAACGCCCAAAGACTGCTCAAACTTTTTGATAGAAATGCTTAATGCGGGCTGGGCAATATGCAGGGCTTTCGCCGCATGGGTAATGTTTCCGTGTTCAGCGACCGCCAGAAAATGTTTAAGTTGTTTCGATTCCATTAGATCAAAAATATATGGTGTCCATATTTTTAATATATTTTTTTAATTTATAACGAACTGATAGATTGATCACAGTCTCTCCATTTGCTCACATTAGGCAGGATTCATGGTCAGTTTTGGCACACCGGAATACAAACGCATTACGCTCTCGCTAGCGCTTGGTTCCTTCTTGGTTTTTTCAAATTTATACCTACTACAGCCAATGCTGCCCACTTTTGCTCAAATTTTCACGATCTCAGAAACGCAAGTGAACTGGTTATTTGCGGCCTCAACACTCGCTCTCTCTTTTAGCCTCGTTCCAATGGCTGTGTTGTCAGAATCAGTGGGAAGAAAGCCAGTCATGATGGCTGGTCTGTTTTCGATTCCTACCCTTTCCGCTTTGATGCTATTTGGTGACTCATTTCTGTTTTTGGTGGTATGTCGAGCACTGATCGGTGTCGCGCTCGCAGCTTTTGCTGCAGTCGCCGTGGCTTACATGGCAGAAGAGCTCGACAAGCACGCTTTCTCGATGGCAATTGGAACGTACATTGCGGCTAACTCATTAGGCGGTATTGCAGGGCGTATTAGCGGCGGCTTATTGGCGGACAATTTCAGTGTTGATGTCGCCATTGAAGTTATGATGGTGTTCACTCTTCTTGGTGTCATTGGCGTTCACTATTTATTGCCAACACAGCGCAACTTCACCCCGTCATCAAGCAGCTTGCGCCATCAAAATCGTGCGCTTATTGGTCATTTTAAAAACCAACGCGTGTGGTTCGCAATGCTGATAGGAGGACTCAACTTTGCTTTGTTCGTCAACCTTTACTCCGTCATGGGTTTCCGTCTGGTGAGTGAACCTCACAATGTGCCCGTCGGGTTGGCCTCACTGATCTTTATTTGTTACTTGGGAGGGACTTTCTCCTCTCGTTGCGCAGGCCACTGGAGTAAACGTTATTCATCAATCCTCGGTATGTTCTTAGGCGCGATAGTGAGCATGGCGGGGATGTGGATTGCGGCGGTTGAAAGCTTGACTGCAATGCTATTTGGGTTGTTGCTGATAAGTTTTGGTGCCTTCTTTACTCATACCCTCGCCTACGGTTGGGTCGGTCAGAACGCCACTCGCGCCAAAGCCACCGCGACAGCGCTCTACTTAGTACACTACTACGTAGGCGGTAGCTTAGGAGGATTCTTACTTCTTTATTGTTGGCAACATGGTGGTTGGTCGAGTGTTCTTATGGGAGGAAGCGCAGTCTACCTAGCGATGTTTGCTGCAATTGCGTATTTGAAACACATTGCCGAAAGAAAGCATACTGACCAAACACCTGACGCTGCGAGTTTAAAGAGTAGCTAAGGTACGCTCATTTGCGTAATACCTCTCTGGTTACTTGGATAACCAACTCTGCTATGCTTGCGCTACTTTAATAAAAACCAGAAAGTCGTATGTCAACGCGTTCAACACAAAACACAGATATCGAAGCGATCACTCAACAGGTCGATCAATGGCTCAACGATGTAGTAATCGGTCTCAACCTTTGTCCATTTGCTGCCAAGCCGCAACGTAATAAACAAATCAAAATCTTTGTTAGTGAAGCGACTCAAGAAGAAGCGCTTCTAGAAGATATTTTATTGCAGCTGATTGAGCTGAGTAACACAGAACCCGAACAACTTGAGACCACGTTGGTTGTGGTTCCCAACATGCTACAAGATTTCTGGGACTACAACTTTTGCATAGATTGGGTTGAAGGATTAATTAAGCAGCAAAACTGGGAAGGTGTTTTCCAAGTAGCGACTTTCCATCCTGATTACTGTTTTGGCGGCGCAAGGCCTGAAGACGACGAAAACCTAACCAATCGTTCTCCTTACCCGATCTTCCATTTGATTCGCGAAGAGAGTATGGAAAAGGTACTAAAACACTATCCTGATCCTGAATCCATTCCCGATACGAACATCGCTCGTGTTTCCGCCCTTTCAGAGGAAGAACGTAAAAAGCTGTTCCCTTACCTATTTCGTTAAGCACCACCATTCCCAAAGGCAGATTTATCACCAGTTAGATGCAATGCCCTTGGGGTTCAAAGTGCGGTTTGGTATCATTGCCGCTTCAATCGATTCAATGGAAATTAGAATGCAACTGTCAAAGCTAACCCAAGAGATTTTTGATCACTTATACCGTGATATCACCGAGTTCCGTAGTACGTTCGACTTACCAGTCGCAGACGCTGCAAGCCTTGATACGCAAGCAGACACACTACACACCTCTTTGGCGATCGAAGAGCTAACAGAGCTAGCAGAAGCAGATTGTAAAACTGAGCAAGCAGATGCCATCGTAGACAGCGTGTATGTATTAATGGGCCGTCTCGTTCATCTTGGCCACAGCAAAGTAGAAGACAATCTGGCGATCAGCTACTTAATTGATCTTCTATTAAACGTTGCGGTAAACCGTGGTATCGAGTTTATTCCTTGCTGGGATGAAGTACATTCAAGCAACATGAGCAAAGTATGCCGTAACGAGCAAGAGTACTCAGAAACAGAAGCATTCTACGCAGAACAAGGCATCAAGTTGATGGCGGTGCAGAAAGGTGAATACATCATCGCGAAATGCGCCGAAGATTTCGTATCGGAAGGTAAAACCATTCGTAAAGGCAAAGTACTCAAATCTGTTTACTACCGCCCAGCAGATCTAAAACCGCTAACTCAGTAAGCGTTGAGTTTGGCTTTCTCGATTAAAAAAACGACCTCAAGTAGGTCGTTTTTTTATTGTCCCTAAATACTAATCAAAGATTAAATAAGGTTGCTCATCTACGATGACCTTTTTGACTTGAGTATTGAACACTTCCCCGAGCGCTTCTTCCGTTAGCACAGTATCGGCACTTCCTGATGAGTGCAGCACACCGTTGTTAAGCAGCAATACTTTATCTGCGTGCTTTAATGTGCGATTGAGATCGTGATTAGCAACCAATACTCCAATTCCCTGCGCCGCCATAGCGTTAATCAATTGATAGAGCAGACCCTCTTGCGCAATATCTAACGGTGCTGCTGGCTCATCCAAAATTAAAAACTGCGAAAAAGGATTAATGGTACGCCACACCTGCAAACATACACCTGCTAATCGGACACGCTGCCACTCACCACCGGATAATGTTTGAATACTGCGATGAAGCTTATCTTGCAGTTGTACCAGCTCCACCACCATATTGACGGCATCACGCACTTTGATATCCGCAATCTCAGCACCACTTGGCAGAGATAAAGCGAGATACTGGAACACATCAACATTAAACGCTGGGCGCGATTGCTGACACAAATAACCTCGAACATGAGCTTGCTCTGACAACGGTAAAGTAAGCAAGTTTTTGTTGCCAACGTACACTTCACCACTCATACCGTCTCGGTGACTTAACGTACCAGAAATCGCAGCCAATAAAGTACTCTTACCGGAACCATTAGGGCCAACGATATGTACGATTTCGCCAGCTTTGCATTCAAAAGAAAGAGGCAATAATCGACTACCAACCGACATATGTTTAACGTGCATCATGACTCTTCACCAGCATCCAGATGAAAATAGGTGCGCCAATCGATGTTGTCATGACACCTAAAGGTAACTCTGCGGAGTCCAATAACAGTCTTGCGCCGATGTCAGCAAATACAAGCAACGCAGCACCAGATATTGCAGAAAGTGGCAATAAATAACGGTTTTCCGTACCAAAAGCCAAACGCAACAAGTGCGGCACCACCAAACCAACAAAACTGATGATGCCACCCAAAGCGACTGAACTACCCACCAAAACAGAAATGGCGAGGATCAATTTCCAACGCATTTGATGCACATCGACACCCAATTGGGTCGCATGAATCTCACCCAGCATCAATTTATCAAGCGACTTGCCTTTACAACATAACCAGATAAGCACCGGTAACATCACCAAAGTAACGGTATGTTGATACCAACTTGCACCGCCAATACTGCCCATTAACCAATACATCAGTTGGCGTAAACTGAGATCATCACTAAAGTAAAATGCCCACGTCACAATCGCGCTCGATAAAATACCCAATGCGACCCCAACCAAAAGCAATCGAGCCGTCGTCAGGTGCATTGCCCTTGCTATCGCCACCAAAACAAACGTGAATACCATCGAGCCAGCAATCGCTGCCAACATAAAAACAATCGGGGTAGGAAGAACAGGTGACGCGAACATGATTAAGACCATTGCTAAGCTTGCACCACCAGATATACCAAGCACGCCAGGTTCAGCCAACACGTTCCCAAGCAACACTTGTAACGTCGCGCCAGATACCGCTAACGCAGCACCAATAATTGCCGCAGACACTAGCCTCGGTAAACGCAAGTCCACCAATAACTTCTGTTCAAATGCAGATAAGGATTGAAAAGGAGAAAGGAAAATTTCTCCGACCATCAAGTGAATGGCAGAGAGTACAGCGAGCACGATCGACATAACCATCAGGTTACGTTGCCAGCGTCGTTCCTTGTTCAGGATAAGTTGTTGAAAATCCATAGCGGCCGATAAAAACAAACGAGGCTTAACCTTACAGTTAAGCCTCGGTAAATTGCAATTAACTTCTCAAAGCAATGTTGGATTAATCGTAAACCAACTCACCCTCTTCAAAACGGGTTTTCACTTCACAAACCATCAGAGCTGCACGTTGACCTATTGCGACGTGGCGGTTCGGGAAGACAATCGCTTCGTTTTCATTCTTCGCCATTAATGGTTTGTCGCCATCATGACCAAACACTTCGCCGTGAACAAATGAGGTGAAGTTTTCAACATTGTCGTCGAACATAAAGTCAAAGTCTTCGTTCAAACGAACGATTGTGCGACTTACGCGATACTTAATGCATGGTTTTGGTAGGTGTTCTGGCTTCGTTTCCGCAATCAAATTACGTAAAGACAAATCAAACGCGGTCAGTTTATCGAGGTCATTTTCACCGATACGAGCCACACGCCCAAGCTCCATCGTCAGAGCCTGCGCACCAAAGTTCTCGGCACTGTACCAGCTAAACGTACTCGATGGGGAGTTTGACAGGAGCACAGCTTCAATGTGTGCACTGTCCAAGAAATCGATCAATGCTTTGCTGCGCACAGGATGGCGAGTCTTAGGACTTACTGCAAACGTATAGTGCTTGGAGCCTCTAATCGCGCAGTGTAAATCAAGGTGCCAGCGTGTTGTCGGGTCGGTATCCTGATAAAAATCTCGAACAAGCAACTTAAGTGTATCGGCGATAACAAGCTCTTTTGTCTGTTTGTGTTCTTTTTCGTCAAACAGACGGTTGAGGTTTTCTTCGAGGAATCGCGTGTGCGCCAGAGTGGATTCTGGGTGAGCGATAATGAACAGACAACGGGTATCGACCGTCTGGAACCCAGATTCTATGTCTTGAATAATGGAATCCACCAGCTCCATCGGTGCGGTTTCATCTCCGTGAACCCCACAAGAGATGATGATGTTCTTCGTATCCTGAGTATAATTCGCAGGGATTACTTCTAATACACCACGCTGATAGAGTTTAAGTTTTACACCGCTAGAAAGCACCTGCTCCGCTGGTGCAACATCAATATGAACATCTAACGTGTCAGTTAAAAACGATTGGCGAAAGAGAGACTTCGTCATGCGTTACTCCTTAATAGCACGGCGGATATGTTAATAAATTGTACAAAGGATTTTTGTTGCTGCGATCTCACTTATGAGTAGAAATCACTATTTCCCTCGAAAATCCGATGCCTTTTCGCGCCAGGCACTCAAATCAAGCATTGAGGCGTTTAATTTTCAAACAATTACAAAGTGTTAGGGCTGTGAACTTTACCACAGCCCTGATTAAGATCATTATGATTTGATCAAATTTTTGTAGCTATAAAGCAGATTATGCATCAACACTGCGAAAAACTTAGCCGCGCTGTGCGAGCAAACGCTCAAACTCATCGACTTTTTCACGCACTAGCTCAACACTCTGCTGCCAAAACGTTGGCTGGGTTAAATCCATCGACAGATGCTTTTCGACGACATCTTCCGCCATCATGCAGCCTGTATCGCGCAGCAAATTGATGTAATCGGTGTAAAACGCTTCGCCTTTGGTTTCTCGCTGTGCATAGATACCCTTGCTAAACAAGAAACCAAATAGGTATGGGTAGTTATAAAAGCTCACGCTATCAATAGAAAAGTGCAGCTTGCTTGCCCAGAAGTACGGATCCGGTTCGCTCATTACGTCGCCATACCATTCTTTCCAAGTTTCTGACATCAACTCACAGAATTCATCTGCGGTTAACTCTCCATCCTGGCGGCGTTCATAAAACGATTTTTCAAACTCGTAGCGAACCGGAATGTTGATCATTAAAGCTAGCGCAGATGACAACTCTTCCCACAACATCTCGAGCTTTTCATCAACGCTCTCAGCTTTCGAAATCAAATGATCACGAACGATGTTTTCTGCAAAGATAGAGGCGGTTTCTGCTAACGTCATTGGGTAGTAAGTTTGGCAAAGTGGCAAATCACGAATAACCCAGTTATGGAACGCATGGCCAAGTTCATGTGCCAGAGTCATAAGGTCTGACCGGCTGCCACTCCAAGTCATAAATACAAGTGGTGTTCGCGTTGCTGGCAGTTTGGTGCAGTATGCGCCAAGACGCTTGTTAGCATTTGGCGCGGCATCAATCCAACCATTTTGTACCATCAAACGGACAAATTCCGACATCTCAGGGTTTACTGTTTCAAATGCTTCACAAATAACCTCAATCGCTTCATCAAAGTCGTAAACCTTCGCTTCACCGCTCAAAGCAGGCATAGCCGCCAGATGATTCCAAGGTTTCATCTCATCCAGACCATGTACTTGCGCCATCAATAAACCCGCTTTCTGACCAATAGCTCGACTGTCTTTGGCTACGGTCATCATCGCATTTAAAGTTTCAGCTTGGATTCGGCTACCATGCAAACTCGGCTCTAGGAAGTGAACTTCACGCTTCGTAGAACGCTTTTTATTTTCAGTTAAGCGCCATCCTGCTAACGCATTCAAAATCGCAGCGAATGATTCTTGGTGCGTTTGCATTGCATCTTGTACGCCTCGCCACGCGGCTTCTTGACGCTCGAATTCAGAACCATAAAGAATGCTTGCCGCTTGAGAAAACCCAAGCTCTTCACTATTACCATCTGTGTACTCAAGCTTCACTTTCAATGAGCCAGTCAGGTTATCGTATAGGTTACCCCAAGCCGATTTGCCATCCACACTCATCGCAGCCAGTAACTGTTCTTCTGCGTTGCTAAGACGAGTATCCGCCAACTTTCTAGAATTCAAGATAGAAAAAGCTTGCCCACTGATATCAGGATTCTCATGGTCTAACACGCGCAAGATAAACTCTTCGTCGGCATGCGTTAGTGTCAAATCAAAGGGACTGAACGCTTGGGAAAGCTCCGAAAAGATGCGGGTCATTTTACCAAGTAACGATTTCGCTTCGGCGTTTGTTGCATCAACAGAAGCATAACAACTCGCAAAATTTGCAACTGTGCCCGCTAAACGACTCGCGGCTTCATTGGTTAAAATCGCATTTTGCATGATCTCTACGTTGCCACAATCTGCTGATTGTTTATTCAAAAGATCAATACATTGTTCCACAAGAGCAATATCGTCTTGAATTCGTGGGTCAGAAAGGTCGTTATAAACGATGGACAAATCCCAACTCGGCGTTGTCATTTCTATATTTCCTTTTTATGTAACTGAGTCAATTTTCGCTTCCTGCACCTAGCAGATGGGCTTCCACTGACATCTTCCGTGACTATGCCCGTAAGCAATATCGTTCTGGGCATTTTAATATTTATAAATTAACGAGTTAAAAGAGGTACGCCAATCGAACGCACCGAGGCGTAAATTTGCTCATCTATGGTAATTGTTACATGCGTGACAGAAGCGTTTCCTATCGACAACGTCGAATACCACTTTGGGTTACGCCAATCTAACTCCAATACATGAGCAAGAATCATACGAATGACGCCACCATGCGTGACGATAAGTAGATTGTCATTGATATCGTTGATGATTTGAGACCAAACGCGACATATGCGCTCAGAAAATGTGCTTAAGCTCTCAGCATTCGGCAACGTATGTTGTGCTGGCGATTGCCAAAAAGCATCTAGCTTTTTCCACTGCTCAGTGAGCATATCAAAAGGCATACCATCAAAATCACCAAATGCCATCTCTTGTAAAGATTCATCCGTCATTACTGGTAATAATTGCTGTTCAGCAATGATGTTTGCCAGTTCTTGACAGCGTGAAAGTGGAGAAGAAATTATTCCACCCACACCTCGTCCACTCTCAGCCCAAGCCCGAGCAATACTCTCTTGATCAGCAGGCGTAACTTTTACATCTGTTTGGCCATGGAGTCCTGGTAGAGCGTCTACTTTTCCATGACGCACAAGATAGATATTGAGTGTTTTCATTTTGTTCCATCCTACTCTTTAAGAACCAACGGCAAACCAGCAGCAACAAAGGTAACACGATGGCAAACACTGGCTAGTTTTTGATTCATCCGTCCTGCATTATCCACAAAATAACGACTAACCGCCCCCAAAGGTACAATGCCCATTCCAACCTCGTTAGAGACGAATATTAACGTCGCATCTGAGCCACGTACCACCTGTATAAGCTTTTCAATTTCTGCTTCTAGCTTCTCATTGGAACATTCATCACCTAACTCAAATATCCAATTGTTGAGCCACAAGGTTAAACAGTCGATCAATACAACATCGGTGATAGCGAAATTTGTCAGTAACTCAGATAAATGAAGGGGGCATTCATGCTCTTGCCACTCGCCCCCGCGTTGCTTTTGATGATGCGCTATTCGCTCTCGCATTTCTTGGTCAAATGGCAGCGCGGTTGCAACATAGTGTAATGCTCGCTGAGAAGCGACCGATAATTGCTTAGCTGTTTTTTCTGCCAAATGCGACTTCCCAGAGCGCGCGCCACCGAGTATCAATTGCTTCATGAGATGTGATAAAACCCAATCATAGTGAGATAAACAAGCAGTTCCGATAGCTGCTGCGCTGCGCCAAGGCAATCCCCCGTGAAGCCGCCAATTCGCTTGATTAACCAACGTTTGAATATCAAACGAAATACCACGAGAACAAGCGATATCAAGATCGCATCCGCGATACCAAGCACAAGCAATGTTACGCCACCAGTAAACAACAAAATGGAGACTTCTAGAGAAGACTGGCGACTTGCCAGCGGTTTACTTTTCGACGTATCACTGTCACTGACATAAGGCATGTCATAAATAAGCGTCGCTGCTAGTGCTCGGCTTGCGGTGTAAGCGACGACAATGACCAACCAAAAGAGCGGCAAGTTAGCGAGTTCACTCCAAAAAACATACTTAGCCAATAACGCCATAATGAGAGTGGCGGCACCATAAGTGCCAATACGACTGTCTTTCATAATAGAGAGGCGTCGCTCTACGGTCATGCCACCGCCAATGCCATCCGCCATATCGGTCAAGCCGTCTTCGTGAAAAGCCCCAGTTAACAATAAGCTAAACACCATCGTTAATACTATGGCAACCGACTCTGGGAAAAGAATTGAGGTGAGCGAAAATACCAAAGCGCAAAGCGCTCCAAGCACGAGACCAACTAACGCGAAGTAACGGCCTGCCTGATTCATGCGTTCTTCACTGTAAGGCAACGCTTGGGGCACGGGTAAGCGGCTAAAAAAACTGGTAGCTAATAGAAACAACTCCCACTGGTATCTTAACGATGACGGCATGACGTTCTCAGAATTATCAGGGACTGACACTAAACTGTAACTCCTGCACTCTCAAAGCTCGCCATTTTGTTGTAAAACTGAGCAGCAGCTTTTAACAGAGGCAAGGCAAGAGCGGCTCCTGTTCCCTCCCCTAGCCGTAAACCAAGGTCGAGCAGAGGTTCTGCTTTTAGATGTTCCAATACAAATTTATGTCCATTTTCTTCAGAGCGATGGGCAAACAACATGTATTCACGCGTTTCTTCGTCTAACAACGTCGCAATATAAGCCGCTACCGATACGATAAACCCATCCACTAAAACTGGAGTTTTAAGCCGCTTGGCTTCTAAAAAAGCGCCCACCATTTGTACGATTTCAAAGCCCCCAACCTGTGCGAGAATCGCTTTGGTATCAAGACCTCGACATCGGTTTACCCCCTGTGCTACCAGTTTATATTTGCGGCTCAACTGCTGTTGATTGATTCCGGTGCCAACGCCAACACAATAATCAATATCTAATGAGCTCAGCGCCGATAACAGTGCTGAGGCCGAACTGGTATTACCGATGCCCATCTCGCCGAACATTAAGAGGTTTGAACCATGCAAAATGGTATGCTCAGCAATCTTCGCACCATATTCTAAACCTAACGCCACTTGTTCTGGGGACATCGCGGATTGTTTAGAAAAATTAGCCGTACCGTTACCCAACCGTTGTTCAACCAAGTTGGGATGGGATTTAAATTCTGGAACCAGCACATCAATAGGAGCCAACATGCCGCAATCTATTACTTTGAGTTGAATGCCATTAATGTCGCAAAAACAGTTGATGGCTGCGCCGCCAGCGAGAAAGTTAGCCACCATTTGCTGAGTGACTTCGCTTGGCGCAATGCTCACACCCTCCTCTGCAACGCCGTGATCTCCAGCAAATACCAGCATGCTTGGTTTGCAGATAGCGATGGAATCAACTGGCTGAGGTTTATTCTGACTTTGAATAAGAGCTAACTGCAGTGCCACCTTTTCCAATAAGCCTAAAGAACCGACGGGTTTGGTTTTGTTATCTATGCGTGCTTGTATCTCCGCAGCAAAAGAGTCATCCATTTTTTACGTTCCTTTGATGTTGTCTGGGTGAGAGGTGTTCTGTTGTTCAAGAGGTCTTGTTCAGCGACAGTTTTTGCGCGCCCACTATTGTATACACTTGCATCCAATTGGGGCAGCGCTAATCAAGTTTATCTCAGGATAGTCTGCCGAGTTCACAGAGCGTCTCACCTTTCTTGCACGAGATTATAAGTAACTCGTTGAAATCCGCTACAATAGCTTAGACTATGTTCCCATATAGGAGAAAAGATATGGATAACAACACCTGCGCAATCATCGCCGGTGCAACTGGCTTAGTAGGCTCAAAAGTCATTGCAAACCTCATAAATCAATCAGGTGTTGGAACATTATATTATCTTTCTCGCCGCCCACTCGATGGCGTCCTAGATGTGGACAACAAGCTTATTCCTCTCATTGATGCAGACCTTTCTATCCACCAATGGGATGAGAACCAACCAACACCAACCATCGGCTTTATCTGTTTAGGCACGACCCTTAAGCAAGCAGGCAGTAAGGATAATTTGCGTAGAGTAGATGTTGATCTGGTGTGCAAAGTCGCCCAACAAATGAAAACAATCGGAGTCAAACGCCTTGCGGTTGTTTCTAGCCTCGGTGCAAATAGTAAATCGCCATCCCATTACTTAGCTTGTAAAGGACAAATGGAACAACGAATCGAAGCTATGGATTTTGAGGAAATCGTATTTGTTCGCCCAGGCCCGCTTGTTGGTCAACGTCAAAACCCAAGAATGGACGAGAAGTTAGTACAAACTCTGTTTAAGGTAATTCGCCCACTTATGCTTGGCAAACTGTCCAACTTTTTACCGATTCGAGCAGAAGATGTCGCCAAAGCGATGATTTATCAACTTTTCAGTTATCAAGAAGACTCGGTGGTTTACTTACAAAGGAAAGAAATGCGTGACTTACTGCATCACTACGAATAACCATTTTGTACAATTAACGTGCTAATTCACGCTCTCACGCGACTAAGATCTCGTTTTTATATTCATTTTAGATCTAGCTAATACCCGTTTGTCATTTTTAAAGTTATATCACGAGCGTTATCTTACGCTCCATAAATAAATCCGTATAAAACCCCGTATAAAAAACAACCGCCACTTCGGTTGGTTGATAAGGTCAAATTATGAATTTTGCAGTGATAGCCTCTCTAGCCGTCTTTGTTGGAATATTGTTCTTTCTATTTAATCAACAACAAAAGAAACACACTCTTTCACGTCTCGTTTTGATCGGTCTTGTTACCGGTTCTCTTTTTGGTCTTGCTTTGCAACTCATTCACGGTGAAGGTAACAGCGCAATTGCTCAAACACTTGAATGGGTAGGCATTGTAGGCAGTGGCTACGTTGGTCTACTGAAAATGGTCATCATGCCACTAGTATTGGTATCGATGATCTCTGCAGTTGTTAAGTTGGAGAAAGGTGGATCTTTAGGTAAAATTTCTGGCCTGACCATCTCTGTTCTTCTAGTAACGACTGCAATTGCTGCACTTATCGGTATTTTGGTGACAACGACATTTGGCCTGTCAGCAGAAGGGTTAACTGAAGGTGCGCGTGAAACCGCTCGTATCGCCGTTTTAGAAAGCCGTGCCGGTACAGTAAGTGACTTAACTATTCCTCAAATGCTAGTTAGCTTCATTCCAACCAACCCATTTGCTGATCTAACAGGTGCTCGCTCGACATCAATTATCGCTGTTGTGATTTTCGGCGTGTTAACTGGTATCGCCGCTCGTAAAGTGATGATGGAAAAAGCAGAGTTGGAATCACCGATTCGTACTTTCGTAGAAGCAGCTCAATCTATCGTTATGCGACTAGTGAAGATGATCATGGCCCTAACGCCATACGGCATCGCAGCACTGATGGCAAAAGTGGTAGCGACATCAAGCGCAGGCGACATCCTAAACCTACTTGGCTTTATTGTGGCGTCTTATGTTGCTATCGCACTGATGTTTGTTGTTCATGGCGTATTAGTCTCTTTTGTCGGCGTTAGCCCTGCGGAATACTTTAAGAAAATCTGGCCTGTACTGACCTTCGCGTTTACATCTCGTAGCTCAGCAGCAACAATTCCACTAAACGTAGAAGCGCAAATCACGAAGCTTAACGTACCACCAGCGATTGCAAACCTATCAGCATCGTTTGGTGCCACTATCGGCCAAAACGGCTGTGCGGGTATCTATCCTGCAATGCTTGCAGTGATGGTAGCTCCGACAATGGGCATCAACCCACTTGATCTACACTTTATCCTGTCATTGATTGCGATTATCACCATCAGCTCATTTGGTATTGCAGGTGTCGGCGGCGGTGCGACGTTTGCAGCCTTGATTGTTCTTCCTGCAATGGGCTTACCTGTGACCATCGCGGCACTGCTTATCTCTATTGAACCACTGATTGACATGGCACGTACCGCACTAAACGTTTCAGGCTCAATGACTGCGGGTACAATTGCTAGCCGAGTGCTGAAGTCACCAGAAAGTGAAGCAACATTGGAAGAAACACGAGCATAGAACTCAAATTCCTTCCAAAGCGATAAAACGTAAAATATCAAGCCGATGGTTCGCCATCGGCTTTTTTCATTTTCAAAAATTCAACTTGCATCTTTCGTTGCTAGTCAAGGCGTTGAATGGTCTAATACTGTCATCGGTTTTGTAAACGGTAAGCAGAATGCACCAAGATAATCAGCCCACTTTTTTCTTCTTTGATTATGAGTGACATTGTGTAAACAACTGAATATTAACCATATAAATTGCACAAATCTAATTGTGAGACGCAATTTAGACACATTCTTCGACTACACTTTTCGCCCCTCTACTTCCGCCTGTGAAGCCCCTCCAAAAATCAACATCAACTTCGACGCTTTCACGACAGTATCGTGCCTCCGTATTAACATCAATGTCACTTCAACTCACTTCACTGACGCCTCATTAGGCTAATAACATTAGCCACACAGTAATATTTTCAAACTAAAGTAACGTAACAATAGAACTATATAAAATTTATGGGATATTATAAATTCCAAAGTTTGCAGTACATATCATAGATGTTTGCCCTCACTAGCTATACAACTTCTTTAGTATGCGATAAAATCCTGACCAAATTTCAAGTTATTACACGCAAGGATGACCAGTAAACATATGAAAAAAATTTTTAGAGCACTTTTAAAACTAAGAACAATTTTTTTAAACTTAAAATCAAAGTTAATTGTATCTTTCCTAAAAAGTAATAAAAACATTGAAATAGGAAAAAAACTTGAATTAAAAGGGACTCCTCTTATAGATATTAAAGATGACTGTTTTCTACTCATAGAGGATAGCGTCACTTTAAACTCACAAAATAGAGGTTACCATGTTAATATGCACTCTCCAATCAAGCTATATGCTGATAGAAAAGGGGCTATAATAAGAATTGGTGCAAACACCAGAATACACGGGACCTGTATACATGCATATGAGTCTATAACTATTGGGAAAAACTGTTTAATAGCCGCCAATTGCCAGATATTTGATGGGAGTGGTCATGACCTATCATTTTCTGATGTCGAAAATAGAATCAATACTCGAGGCGTTAGCAAACCAGTCTTAATAGAAGATAACGTTTGGATTGGGATTAATTCAATAATTCTTCCAGGTGTTACTATTGGCAATGGTTCGGTCATTGCTGCAAATAGTGTTGTAACCAAAGACATCCCTCCTATGGTTTTAGCAGGAGGTAATCCTGCCAAAATAATCAAGCGATATGAGTAAAGTAAGAGTACCTTTCATTCTTTTAAGAATATAAAAAGTAGGCCTACTATTGTTAGGCCTTTATAAAAATATTATTGAAATAGAGGTAGCATCATTAAATACTGGATACTCCACCTTGGAGTCTATTTTAGATTTAAACTAGATTAGTATTAAACTAATAATAGCGCACTCCTTTTCAACTTATCATTCAAACACCTTTTAAATAAAGACTTATCACGCTGAAATTGGCTTTCTCTGTGATTCATATTCATTAAACCGAATCTCGATAATCTCTTCAGAAGTGAAGCCATGTTCCAAAAGATCGATATCGCTCAACTCCGTTGATTCTACTTCTTTGCCATTCAACTCAATTTTCATATTACTCCGCCTTGTAAATGACTTTTAAGATAAACTTATCCCCACTGCCGGAAAGCACTGCTTCAAATGGCGACTTAAGCTGAATGCTGTTTGACGCACCGTTTAAAGTGACGCCTGCATCAGGGATAAAAAGAACGTCGTTCATTAGTCCTTTCAACTCAATGTCTGTTCCTGCTTGCTTACATCCCTCTTCAAGCAGAAGATTGGTAACGGGATTGGTCTTGTTAAAAACAATACGCTTATTCAGATAATCTTTAAGCGTCAAATTAACACTCGTTCCAGCCATAACAAACTCTGACTCAATCTCTCCAATTTCACATTGAAATTTTGCTCGGTCTAACTTTGTAAGGCTTTTTATGTCCGAACCTTCAGGCAAGATGTATTCAGAAATCGAAACTGACTTCTTAGGGAACGTGACTTTCGAAAGTTGACTGGAGTTAGCCACTGTGATTGCGTGTAAAAAGTCTTGGGTAGCGACGACCTGATCAATATCAACTCGCGGGTATCCAACGATTTCTTCGCCCTCGGTTTCAACTCGAAAATAAGGTGGTTCTGAGCACACTAACTTTTTAATGCGAATAGTGTCACCGTAATTCATCGCATCAAAAACAAACACCCTGGTCTCAATCACATTAAAATCTATGATGTTCTTAACACCAACGTTCCTATTGGTTTTTAGACGCATCCAGTTATCTAAGATACATTTGCCTCTAAACACAATGTTATGAGGAATGGATGTAGGACTTTGCTTCTGGAAGTTCATTTCAATGTTGTAACCACCGCAATCATTGACTGTTAGATCATCAATTTCGATATCAATACTTTCTGTTGCTAAGTCAGGTTCCAAATCGATGCCAGCCATTGGATACGTGCCAGATATATGCTCAAAGTGAGCAATACCTTTAATCTTGATGCCCTTCCCTCGAATCACACTCATGCCTTGTCTACGTGAGTAAGCACCATAAGGGTTTTCTATCGTGATATTGGATTTGTTAGTGATGATTAAGTAACTGTCACCCCAACACTTAACCACCCAAGGGTCTTTGATGTAGACGTTCTCTGCGTTGTAGTTAATTCGAATTCCATAACCCCACTCACCTGAGAATCCATCTACTGTATTGTTCGGGTTTAGTGTTGTAATGTGCTCATCTCTATCACCAATGATTCTTGGGTAATAGATCTTTGCGTTAGCCGAATCAATCCAAAGCACACAATAGCGATCAGAATCATTGGGCAATGCCTTTAGCTCAGCATTAGGCTCAAAGTAAAGTCGAGTGCTCTCCCTGGTTTCAATTCCTCTCAAGTCTCGATTTTCTAGAGAGCCTTTGTGCACCGCATTGACCATGTACCGCTTACCAGCACTCAATACAACATTATTGATTTCATCGATGGCGGTCTGGATCTCAATAGTATCGTCTCGAACACCGTCTCCCATGGCGCCCCATCCCTCCGGTCTTGCTTCCATCTTGACCGTCGGGTAGCCATTTCTTCCGCGTAAAATGTTTACATTGGGAGAGACGAACTCAAACGTTTTCAACGAACCATCTTGCTGACGGCATGTCATTGTCGCGGTGCCATAATCGTGGTTATCAACAAAGTTCGTAACCACACCCATCGGTTCATTCCAGGCATGCCAGTAGGTGGTTTCATCCAAAAACACACGGTCAGCGCCATCTGCAATTTGTCCCCAAATACCGGTGGTCAGATCGAGCTGTCTTTTTCCACCGCTTCCTGCTAACTGTCGCTTGCTAGTATGGCTTTTTGTCCATGGAACAGAAGCCACGCCATGCTCAATCCAAAACCCATTGGTAACATCATCTTCAAAGGTTGCCCCAGTTTCAAAAGGTAACTTAGAAGGGTCAGGAAGATGCTCGGAGTAAGAATTTGTACCTTTGGCACCAGTGTAATAACGCTGTAGTCGGTTAGTGACAATTAAATTTGATTGCCAAGCAATCGCATTCTCTGAAATCGCAAAGCGTTTTTGAAACTCGTCGTCTTGCGTAACGAGCTGAGTATCAAATTTAAACTTCGACTCTCGACTTATTTTGGGGAAGCTGTCCCTTTTCCCTGCTGGAGTTGTCACTTCTTTGTCTTGATGTGCAATTTCATCAACGGTTTTGGCTGATGATTCAAGCGTGGAAGTGGCAGCCAGAGTGCGTTGTTCAATATTCTGGGTCATGAATAAACCTCATAAAAAAGCCCAGCGCGAGGGCTGGGCATTGAGTGCTTGAGTTTATGCGTAGGCATCCACGCGAGGGTCGTCTTCGATAGCGGCGCAGCCGACCTCGAGCTCCCCTTTCTGTTTGACTTGTTGCAGGATGCATTTCTTGTACATGGTGTCGGCTTGGCCAAACATGTATTCGCTTGGCTTTTTGCCCTTTTCACCCACAGCGATGATCTTTTCGGTTGGCTCATCGACCAGAATGACAATATCTGGCGCCTCAGTCGGCTCGACTCGGTACGGGCCATGCGTTCCTTTGTTGCCTCGGTTAAACAGCAAATAATGCTGCTTACCTGGTTCCCATTCCAACAGTCCCGAAAGCTGCAGGTATTGATTGCCATCGGCGGCGTTTAGCGTTTCGATCACCTGCCCCGACGCGCCCCAACTCACCGCATCGTGCGCCACCGGAATCACATCACCGTAGTTCGACTCCCATCCATCCATGTCGGTGGTGAAGTCAATGTTGGTGCGGCGGTAGGCTTGCACAGCGGCATGGAATAGCCCTTCCCTTTTGGCCTGCTCTTCGTTGGTGACAAAGTTCAGCTTAAGTGGGTTCGGGTTGTAGCCGTTCTGCCCTGGTAAGGTACACAATAGGGTTTCAGATTTTCGAGACTGAGGATTGAACCACTCGACTTCGACGCCGTCGTAGTCATCTTCCTTGACCATGTCGATGTCGACAGAAAAGCTGTCTGGGGTCATGTTCACGGGTGAGTATGGTTTGCACAGCGTTTCTCTTGGCTCATCGCGCCACATGCTGACCGTGCCAAGCTCGATGCGAGGGTAAGCGCGTCCCGTTTCGAGTAGCCTACGTAGCGCTTCCCAAAACGTGGTCGGTTGGTCAAATAAGCCATCGCACTTATCACCTCGCGATTCCCATTTATCTCGGTAAGCCAGCAAGGTATCTAGGTCAATGGCATCGTCTTCTAGCCCTGCCCCGTACACATCATTGCGGCAAGCATCAATGACCGCATCCGCAATGGAGCGAGTTGGCTCTTCTACATACCTGCCGTCGTCTTGGCGAACAGGCAGGATGCGCGTCGAATCATTCCAGTATTGGCTATTGGCCTGCTGACTGAGCGAGTTGGTGGCTTTGATTTTCAGCGTGATGATGGACTCTTTTTCATTCGTATAGGTTTTCTGAATGACGGACTTCAGCCCCATCCACTGCACTTCATCAAACACTTTAGTCGCTTTGGTGACGGTGCTCAGACGACGACAGCCCACTTCCCAACGCCCTGGTGCGAGTCCCATTTCCTCACTCAGCCAAACGGTGATGCGCTGCGGCGTGTTATCTCCCTTTGTCAGGGTTAACTTATGGGTTTGATAAGCCTGATTCGTGCCCTCTGGCCGCACACGCACTTGCCATTCACACGTTCGAGCGTTGATGTCACCATTCTTGTTCATGGTGCCAAGGCCACGAGGAAAGATAAAATCCAGTCCCACATCAAGCGCGGTCGCATTGCTAGGAACACAAAGAAAGTCACCGACCCATTCAGCTTCTCGATCCCGTTCTAACACCGAAATTTCTGCGCTAGGCGTATCTAAGGTAATAAAGCCATTCCAACTAGGTACTTCTTCCAATGTGATGGAATCCACCAAGGCTAGAGTGCCGTTACTGTCTTTACACACGTAGGTACCATCATTGCCCACCGCCTCATAAATCCGAACATAGACGTTGGTCATAGGATGGAATCGCGTAACTTCAGTACCGCCATCCGGTTTGACCCGAATGCGATTTCCTGCAAGCAAAGCGGTGACAATGTAGGTACCCGAGTTGATCCCTGCGCCCGTGATTATCATCCGATCATTCACCGCTAACGTTCCCCAACCTAATGGGTTTTCAATTTCGTCTGGCAGCTCTTCAGGGTCGATAACGTCACCATCATCGCCCATATCATGAAAGTGGATGTTGCCCTCAAAATAGAGGCTTTCCTGAGTAGTAGAGGTGATAACCACATGCTGGCCTGCATCCCACGGCCACTTATCGCGGCGCAATGTCGACGTGTAATCACCATTGCCTGTGTGAATGCTGTAGTTAGACCACAGCTCAACCACCTTGCCACGAAAACGCGCTTCGTTGCTGCTGGTCTCTGCGACCCAATCCGAGGTCACGCCATCGAGCTTTAAGCCGCCTTGGCCATCGGATGAACCTACCTCTTTGGAGGTCCAGACGATGTGATGGAAATGATCCACCACTTCACCAGGCTTATATTCTCGGATTTCAATGTCGGGGTTATCTGGTTTGATTTCCGTCTCACCAATAACGTGGCGATGGTAAAGAAACTTGCCGATGCCCTGAGAAAAGGTCTGGTAGTAATACTGCTCGTTGTTTTCGTACTCCCACCAATCTGGGGCAATGATGTCAGGGTAATGCGGCATGCGCCCATAACGAACTGGAACGGGGTTGCCAAGTTTTGGCTTGTTGCCTTGGCCATTGTAGTTGTACACCGAGCTGGCCTGCTTGGTGTTCTGGTTGCCGCTCATGTCTGGCATGTTCATGTACATGTAGACAGCAGAGGCCGCTGACAGGGCTAACGCAGCATAGACAAGCCAATCCACACCAAAGCCGATTTTAGGGCGAATACTCACCACATCACGTTCGCTGATGATCACATTGAAATCATCGAGCCGGTTAAAATTTAAAGTGGCATTGAAGGTTTGGTTTGGGAAGTGTTTTTCTAGCCAATCCGACAAGCGAGTGCCAGCATCGACAGTATGAACCTTGCGTTTATCCTTTCGTATCGGATGTTGAAACTCGACAATGTGTGGCATGACGATAAAACTCCACGGTATCAAATCGGCGGCGGAACTGGTTTAACGGTTCAATCTTGACGGTGCAGCCAAGGGTATGGATGACATAACCTGGCATTTGCTCGGCGCTGAATACACCGCAATGCCATTTGCCTTTCCCAGAGGCGGCGACCATACACAGGTGCTCTGGCTTTGGAATGGGTTCGATTAACTGCCCTTGATAGCCATCAATCAGCTCATGGGCGTAGTCTGGTGTGACAAACTGGTCCATATGCTTGGGCAAATTTTCAAGGTGCAAGAAACGCTGCCATGCCTCACGAACAAGCAGGACGCAGCCGTCCACCGGAAAGTGACCATCTGGCAGCGATTTAAAGTAAGCAATCATGGATGGTTTACTCATATGTACATCAACCCTGGGTGCGTAACGTTGTTGTAAATCGGGCGCATGAAGCGTCGGTTGGTCAAATCTTTCCATGAGTTCGTGAGGGTCACGGTCATGGTGGTAATTTTGGCCGAGGACATGGTGAGTCGTATTCGCTTGTTGCGCGGCTTGCTCAAGTCGTCGGTGTCGTATTCGCGGTAAATGCTCACGACTGGAATCACGGGTTCGTGTCGCTTGGCGGTTTCAATCGCCTTAGAGAGCGTGAGGTCGGTATTGGGCGCGGCCACGGTCAGGGCTTCTTGTCCTTTGGTTGCCTTGTCGGGCAACTGAAAAGCAAACTGGCCTGCTGTGAACCACACCCACTCGCCTGACTCAATTCCGGCATGTAGGTCAATTCCGTCCTTCACATAACGCAGCACCCCTCCTGGTAAGGAGGGGTGCTGATATTCAATCGTTGCTATGATCACGTTTGCCTCACTATGGCATTTTGAATACGGCCTCTTCGGCAGCTAACGCGGCCTTTTCGATGCCAGATAAAGTATCTCGGGAAAGTACGCGAGCGGTGTAGCGCTCCAGTTTTAAAGCGCGGAAGGTTTGCACTTTGGCTTTAAGTTCCCATATGGAACCAAAGTCTTTGCGACCACCTTTATAAACGAATGGGGTGTCCTCGCCTGGTGTGGCGGTAAACTGGCACTTATGTACTTCAAGGTCGTAGTCGCCCGTTCGAAGCGGCAAATAGAACCACTCCACGCCTGCTTCCAGTTCATTGAATACCCAGCTCTCGAACACCTCTTTTTGCTCTCCGGTGAACCGGAATGGTAAGACAAATTCAGCAGGGGCTATGCGAGAGCGACGACGCTTGGTGGCCAAGCCCAAATCCATCTTTGAGCTTATGACTGTTTTACCATGTTGATACTGATACCCTTTGGATTTTGGCAACGGCAATATGCCGTTACCAAAATACTTGCACGGGTAAAGGATCACATTCGGGTTCAATTGTGCCAACACTTCAGGTTTGATGGTTGCCATTATTTGAATCCTCCTGGCTGAACGCCAAGCGTTTTAGAGATGTAGCTAAAGTATTTCCCACCACTTTGTGCATCCTTCATCATGATGTTGAGGACTTTGTTCTCGTCATCTATCTCAGCGTGAGTACCAGGCTCAGCTTCATGAATAATGATGGTCCAAGGTTGGGCGTTCGCTCCGCTCCCGTTCGCGGCCATGCGGTTTTGGTAGGCCATGGTTGGGTCGTTGGCAGCAAATGGTTGGCGGTACATTGCCATGGTGGCGCGGTACATTTGGTCAATGCGTCGCGCTGACTCATTGGTGTAGACTCGCTCACCTGCTTTTAACGTCCAGTTTGACTCACTGCGACCTGCGAACATTGGCACTTCTTCAATGCCGTTGTGCGCCATGCCTGCGACAGCTTGCCCCATGATTAAGCCTGCGCTGGCAGCAGCCAAAGTACGAATGACCATTGCTTGACCGACGCCTGCAATTGGACCCAAACCGATAGGCGGTGGAGCCAGTGCAGCCGTAGCGGCAACTTCACCTTGCATATAGACCTGAGCAGCAGCCATGGCTTTTTGCGCAGCGAATGCCGCCTTTTGAATGAACGAGCCTTGTTTGGCGGTTTGTTCAATCAATGATAGGCCTTGCGAAGCTAAGCCAAACTTCATCGAGAGGACGGATTGCTCAATGCGTTTTTCCGTATCGGCTCTCTGTTTGGACGCACGCTCTGCCGCTTTGGTTTTGGCATCTTCTTTTGCGATATAAGCGTCAATTTCTCGCTGAATCGCTTCATCTTGCTTACGCTCAAAATCTTCAAGCTCGGTGTCGTAGAACTCTTTCTCGCGCTCTTTGTACTCCGCTTTAATTGCAGCCAGTGAATCAAAACCACGCTGCTCAATTTCTTGCTCTGAGAGTTTGAGGTTTTCAATATCTTCAAGACGCTGCTCATGCGAAAGCTTTAGTTTTTCGCGTTCGCTGGCGTACTGATTATCTAAAGTGGATAACCTTGCTGCACCAGCGACTTGAAGGCGTTCTAACTTTTTAGACTCTGAATCACTGTTATAACTGTCATCAACATCGTCATTTGCAGGCTTTGAGCTTGGAGGTGTGTAATCAAAATTACTGGACCAACGCTTTTGTTGCTCTACTATCTTGTCGTTTAACTCTTTCAACTCATCACGCTTCATTCCTAAATCGCGTTGAAGGTTAAACCACTCATTCCGACTCTGACCAAACGGGTTAATGCTTGGTAGCTTATTTACATCTACACCTTCGTATTCTTTAAGCTCTTCTTGTAGCTCGATCATCTCACCGAAAATCTCACGGTGCTTCTCTCGCATTGAGGTTCCAGAGAACACATTGAGGGTCGCTGTGGCCATGCCAAACGCTTCAATTTGACTGGTGTAGTCTCGGACTCCCTTGGTCATATTTGAAACGAATGTATTTACATCGTCCATGGCAGGAAGCAGGCTATAAGTAACTTGACGAGAAAGGTTGCCAAATGCCCTGCTCATTTGCATTTCCATGTCGGAAATTTGCTGATCCATCTGTTTGAACTGCTGAATGTCATATTTTGACATTGCAACGTTCAAATCTTTGTAGTGACGCGTTAGTTCATACAATCTTTCGCCTTTGTTTTCCAACAAAGGCATTAGTGCCGATGCATCGTTAGCAATCGACTCTAAGTAAAAGATTTGCTGCTTCATAGGAACATTGGCTTGGTCCATGGCTTCTTTAATCGCAATTAAAGCCTCAGGTCCAGCCATTCTTTGCAGTTCACTTACCGTTAATCCAACTTTTGGCGCAATTTGTTCAAAGAAATCTTTAAACTCACCGCCTCCAGTCGCTGCATAGTCTCCTAATTTATCGTTAACATCCTTTAGGATGTCAGCCATCTTATCGCCTGCAATGCTATATTGCTCTGAAGCATAAGAAAGCTCTTGGATACGTTGCACAGACACTTGGGCAACTGTTGCTTGACGCTCTATTTCCCTTGCTTGCTGCGCACTTTGGCGAACCATGTATGTACTGGCCGCTACTGCTGCACCTACGCCTGCCGTTATCATTCCAGTCAGTTGTAGGGTTGCTGTACCCATTTTTCTAATACTACTTCCAGCTACATTGATTTTTCTTTCAAAGTTAGCTGTTTCATCATTCGCAACTTTGGCTTCTTTGGTGTAGCCACGCAGCATCTTTTTGGCGTAATCCACGTCCTTCTGAAACTTAGCGGTTTCAGTATTGAAGCGGATATTAAAATCAGCTATCTGGGCACTCAATACGGAATCCTCCTGCTGATTCGCTCAATGCCATCAGCTCTTCATCAGTGTATTCGTGGGGTTCTTCGGGCTCGTCGGTCACGGGTAGGAAATCACGGTATGAAACAGGCTCGTCTAACTTCACTCCTGCTGCCATGGCCGTGATATTCCAGTTAGACGCACAACTAACAGCAAAGCGCCAGTTATCCATGTGATGTGAAAAGCCCTGCTCCGAGAAATACTCTCGCCATTCGATGACCGTTTGACAGCTAATGGAAGCCAGCATGGTTCGCCAACAGATATGACCAAACTCGCGAGCAAGGTCTTGGGCGAACCGCCTTTCAGCCCGAATTAAGCTTTTGGGTCGACAGGCTCCAAATCGTCTTCCTGCCCACCGTCTTTTTCTGGCGTTTCTGGCTCAGCACCTTCCTCACTGGATGTTTTTTCATCCGGTAATGGCATACCAGAAAGCTTGGCCACTTCGTCATGAAGCTCTTTGATTTGCTCTTTAGACATGGCCGTCATGATGTACTGATGGCGCTCATCAATATCATCAAGGTCGAAGTTCGTGCCATGAGCCACCAATCGAGCCTGCATGATGAAATTCAAACGGTTCCATTGACGAGTGACCTTCTCCATTTTTTGCAGTTGTGCTTCTTTCTCTTCCTTGCTGGCTTTTTCTGATAACGCTTCAATCGACTCAGGAAAGGTCTGCTCTGAGCAGAAATCCATGAAGTCGTAACGATCCAAACCAGACAACTGAGTGAGGGTGACTTTATCGTCACCCACAGGAACCGTCTTTTGCTTTAGGAATGTAGCCATAGATTAAACGCCCCCTTCAGCAGGCTGCGCTTGTTCAGCCAAAATCATTTCCGCGAGTTTTGGTTTGCCAACGTTTTTGATTTTTAGTGTTCGAGTGATCTTCTCTTTAATCGTTACCGCTTTACCCCATGAGTTAAGGTAACCAGAATACGCATCCACAGTGCCATTCGGGTACTTGGTTCGATATTCGGTAACAGTACCGTTCACTACATCATCAGAAAGTTGTTGTTGACCTGGTTCACCAGGTTTCCAAACTAACGTGATGGTCGTATCACCTGCTGACTTTTGACCCGGAGTGGTCTTTGCCCAGTCCGCATCAGGATCGTCTAGGTAGTTATCTTCTTCATCTTCAACCGTAACTTCACCTGGTTGAATTTCTTTGACGCCGCCTAATTTTTCCCATTTGGCGTCATCAAGGTAATCTGCAGTAGTAAGCAGTTCTTGGTCGTCTTTTTTGCGCCAAAACGAGGTTCCAGCACCTTTGATTGCTTGAGTTGGGTCCGACATGATTAAACCTCTTCGGTGTATTCAATAGTAAATGTTAAAACCGAGGAACCCCATGGAGCCCCCTCTTCGCGTACATAAGAAAAACCCGCTCGATTACATAGACTGAGCAAACCATTAGCGGTGTAGTGACGGTCAATTACGCCCCGAACTTTCTCACTAAAGTTATCTAGGTCGTCATCCAGTTGATTGGTTGCCAAGTCCATAATCTCTACAGCAAGTACCGAGCTCCACACCTCTTCATCAAAATCCTGCCCAGTGGATTCACCATCTAGCAAGTAGACCGAAATAGCTGGAACTTCGAGGTATCCTGTCTCACCGTCATCACTAGCTGTAACTGGCTCACCTCGGCCAGAAAAATAAGCAGCGATAAGGGGTTGCCCTTCACTGTCAATTAGTGCTTTTTCCAAGTCAGAAATGACCTGTTTTCGAATTTGTTTGTTAATTTCCACGCCCTACCTCTCTGCGGATTACAAGCCTGATTTGCTGCCCCATGGAATAAGAAAGCTCTTTCGGCATATCTGTCTTCATGAGCTTTTTGCTATTTGTTTCAAAGGCAGTGGTGATTTCGTTTTTGATGGGAATTGCGCACATCTTGATTGGGTAACGAGCATCACTAGTACGCTGCATAATGTGCCATTTACCATTCTTCAGCTTCTGCAGAAAAGCATTGTCAAACTTATGTTTACCCACTTTTATGGACGTAAAACCAGAAACTTCGCGCTTGGTATAACGTCCATCTTTAGCACGGGTTGCACTTTGCACCTGGTAACGCCCTTTTTTACGCCGAATTTGTGTACGAGCTTCCCCTATGTGAATTGCTGGAATATCGGTACGCCTTACTCGAACATAAGCGACAGGCTGTTTTGGTGAGGCTTTTTTGGATACTCGGGCATAACGTCTGATGACTTTTTGCTGAACCTTGACCGCCTTAGAGGTGTCTTTTACTGAATGGCTAATAGCTCTCTTAGCGATTCGGTTTATTGCCATAGAAGCTGCACTTGGTACCGCTTTTTCGTCTAAAGCACTGAGGTTCTTTACTGCAGTTGCCAACTGGCGGTCTAGTTCATTCATTTCAGATCAAAGCTAATTAAGCCATCATGATACTCAGGTACATCAGCAACCATATGGCTGCGGCCTTTATAGGTAACTTTGTCACCTTTGCGAACCTTCACACCTGATGAACCAGAGATAGACAAACGGGTCACATTGGCAGCCATCATCCCAAATTGATCTTGTGATGTATTTGGAACCACTTTTGCAGACTGACCCGCAATGGTGGCTGACTCTCCGAATGCACCAAATAAAGCAGCATCCATTTCAGCCATAGATTGAGACCAATTACTCATCTTCGTCCTCTTCGACTTCAAGATCGTCTTCTGGAATCCAGACTGCTTTCTTTTGGCCAACCAGAGAACGGGCTTCAGACGGTGTAATGTCGCAGCCTTGCCCCACTTCAAGTGCAGTTTCAGGCTTCAATAATTGACCGCGACAACGAAATGGTTGTGTAACTAAAATTGCTTTAACTGACATTTGTTTCTCCAAATAAAAAGCCACTCGATTGAGTGGCTTAGCTAGTAGTTTTTGGTTGATTAGGCTGCTGGTTTTTTACCTAGGCAGAAAGAAGCAGGATGACGAACCGTTACATCAGCGTCTTGGAATGCAACAACACGCAAGCGACCTTTCGCACTATGAGTGTATGGGTCAATAGTCAGGTCTAGGCCTCCCCACAAACCAATCAGCATTTCGGACCAGACGCCAAACCAATAATCACCGTTGTTGATCTGGTTAGAAATGTGCGTGCCGTAGCCGTTTACAGTGTTACCCCCTTCCCAAATAGGTGAGCCGTTGGTATTAGCAAACTTTTGCGTTGTCTTACAGTGACCACGGCCAGTAGCGTTCATCATGTAAAGCATGGAACCAACATCAGCATTGTCAGCAGTTATCTCTGTTTCCATGTTTACAATTTCTTGGAACGTCGGATTAACCGCAGTGAAATCTACACCGTTCACACCCGTGATGTTTGCTAGACCAAGCGGTTGATCACCACCAGTGCCGTACAAGGCAGCTTTATCAATAGTAAGAGCCAGAGCTTTAGCAATATCCGCACGAGCCAACATCTCAACATCTGGTGAAGACTGCATCAGCATCTTACGAGTCATTTCTACTAGCGCAGCACAAGTACGGTTTTGTAGGCCACGCTCACCAAAGGTGATTTCAGATAAGGTTGCATCTACATCCTCACCAAGCCAATAGCCCGTAGCGCCACCCTCTTGAGTCGGGATAGATAAATCACCGACTAGGCCTGTTAGCGTAGTTGCGTAGTTCATGACTGCTGATTTGTTATAGAGCATATCAATGAAGCTACCCGCCATATGGTCAGTAGCAATCAAATTGCTACCGGAACCACCAGCACTTACTGGCGCAGCTGCACGAAGAACATCGTTAGGTACAATAATACCTTGTGCTTCACGCTTCATTTTATCGGCTGCGGCTTCAGAGGCTTCAAGCTCAAATGCAGCTGCACGACGATACTTTTCATTCGTAGGCTGAGACAAGTAACGCAGAACGTTCAGAAATGAATACTGACGAATTTCATTGTCAGACAAGCCAATGTCTGGGCTGTCTGCAACCGTTGGTGTTGCGCTACGTGCTCCCGCTGGTTGACCGCCATTCTCAGACGCAGCATCAAGTAAGGCGCGTTGGTAATCGGCAGCTGTCTTCTTTTTGTCTCGAAGATAAGGGTTAGGATCAACACCACGACTTCCGTATTGCTCGAACAGGTCTAAAATATCACGCACACGGTTTTGCTCTGCTTCAATACCAGCTTGACGTTCTGTGTTGGACTCCTCAAGAACTTCAATAATCTCAACAATCACATCGTTCTCATCAACTTTTGCACGAACTAAGCGGCCACTGGCATCACGCAGGGTTTTAGTCTTCATATTGGATTCACTCCGGTTTTCAATTTCACGTTCATTTTCTGTTGCGCCAGTTGGGATGATGATCCCCATATCACGCAGGTGGTTTTGGTATTTGGTTGTATCTAAGCTGCGCCCAACACCAACGGAAGGGTCAGCGGGAACCGTGACAAAAGACAGCTCGAACGGCTCCCAATCTGTCACACGATAGGTGCGAACATCATCCGTATCACTTTCAAGAACCATCGCATGGACGATGTAACCAATAGAAACGTGCTTACGAATGCCATCTTTAACGTCCTGCCAAATTTCCTCAGCTCTTGGGCTAGTACCGAACCGAACAACCGCTCGGCCCTTATTCTTTTCGATTCGAGCTGATTCAATGACACCAACTAGATCGTCCCAGTCATGGTTAACCAAGGCAGAAGCACCAGCATCAAAACGTGCCATGCGTACTGCACCAGATGAATGGTCGAGGACTTCATAGCCAAACCAACGCTCAACTGGATATTCGCTAGAGAAAGCCAGTTCAACCGTACGGTTTTCTTCATCCACTGACTCAACCGTGTAGTTTCGATACACAGGTTGACCTGTGACCTGACGAATCAGATCACTCGTCGTCAGTTTCGTCTTCTTCTTGCTCACTTTGATTTACTCCTGCAGGTTGCCCGGTGGCTTTTATTCCCAAAATCTGGGCTATCATTTCGTCTGGAATCCCTTCCGCTCTCATTGCCTTGATGTCCTCTGCATATCCCTTCCAGACATCTACAGGCTCACGACCAGATTCACGTATTGCTTCACCAGGGGACTTACGACCATTTTCTTGAGCTTCGGTAATGGCTTTCTCTTCTTTAAGAGGGTCAATCCATTCCCAACGGCGAGGTTGCCAATCTGCTTCTAGGAATTTGCCTAAGCGGCTAGCTGGGATAGGATTGCCATTTGAGTTAATGACTTTTCCGGCAAGTAATGAATACTGAAGCCAACGTTCATAAACTCGATGGCAAACCGACTCGATGAACCATTCTTGTAACTCTTTCCACCCGTCACGTTCGTCAAGCTTGCCTTGGCGAATTGAACTAAGGTTGACACCTTCTAAGTCATTGGCGTACGTGTTGTAAGCCATACCCTGACCTGTAGCCATTCCTCGCAACATATGCTTTGAGAACGTTGCCGTCTCTGTTGAAGGAAAATCCGGCGAGTAATCAACAGGAGTAAAGCCTGGAGGCAAAGTCACAACCGTATTGGGTTCTAACTCAATCTCTGGCTCTTCAAACTCTTCGGATTCATCCGGTTCATAAACATCAGCGTCTGCTTGAAGTACCAGTGTTTTACTCGCACCCGCTCTGGCGTTTACAACAGAAGCTTCTTCAAACCCAGAAAGGTTACGCATTCGACTTAATGATGTGTGATTCCATGGAATACCACGGAATTGCTCAGGATGCTCTTGGTCATAAACGTGCAGCATGTCTTCAGCAGAAACACGTTCAAACTCTTTACCTCCATGGCGAAATGCTTCAGCCAAAACACCTGCTTTTGTTTCAACTAAGTAAGCAACCAGGCGTCCATAAGGGGTCATTTCGATGCCGTTTCGAATTACGTTTCCGTTTGCTAGTCGGCTTTCGTTGACCTGAATCGGTACTCTTAGAGGGTCTATGAGCTGAATAGCAAATCCCCAGGGACCAGCATGTGGGCCTTCAACGATTCGTATGAACGCTTCACCGCTCCCCACTACCGTATTGAGAATAACGCGCTTGGCTCTGCGCCAATCAAGGCGCCCATCAACGGTACAGTTTTCGCGTCGTCCCCACTTTTTAAAAGCTTTCTCAACGGCAGCATTTCCGTTGGTATCCAATGAACCATCAGGCTCTTTGCCCCGAACTTGAAGAACAATACCTTTATGTCCGAGTACATTTTTACGAACTTCTCGGACAAACCCTCGGGCATAGTCATTGTTACTGATCTGTTCGCGTGAGCGAGCGACTAAAACCGCGAGTTTTTGATCAATCATCTTGCCAATGGGCACAGGTGAAGAATCCCAAGAACTATTGTTTCTGTCTGGATCAGCTGCCGAGAATAGGCTTCGAGAAACAGGGCTCAATTTGACATATGGCGTCTTGCGACGTTTCTTTTTGGCCTCTGGCTTAGCGTTGCGATTAAAAGGATTCCACATCAGCGCATCCTCACTTTATTTACTGTCAGAAGACCTCGGCCAGACTTCTTACGCTTCTCCTGATTCACCCTATTGAGAAATCGCTGCTCTAACTGCAGCAGTTCGCTCAACGGGGTCTTCTCCAGACTACGACCACCAAACGACAGCTTAAGCTGATCAGATGTAGCACGATTGGTTAAGGTAGCCTGAATAGCTGCCAATGCTTTCTCTGCTTCGCTGCGAGGGTCATGTACATCCAATGCTGCCAAGTCTGGCAGTACAGTTAATCGGCTGGTAAGAGGCTGATGTACATCGGTGCCATCAGTTACACGCAACACAACGCTGTATTCTTCTGCGGGCCAGTTCGCTGTTTCGCTTGCTGGTATCGAGAATTGGAACGCATCACCCTCCGGTGTGCCGACAATGTCTGCCTTACCGCATGCGGAACGTAGATAGATAGTGGCTACCCAAGAACTAGCGGGGTAATCTGGATAAGAGAGTTTGAAGTTGACCGACAGACCTGAAGTGATCTTTGTCGGTATTACCATGATTTAGCAAAGTTTCCTTTTCGCCGTACTAAGCGGCGCTTGCGTTTTTTCAACTTAACAGGCTTACGCTCTTCCTCGTCTTCCTGCTCGTCTGCCTCATCGGCTACCGATTCAGGTTGAGTTTCTTCCTCATCATCAATCGGTTTTGGTTTCTTTCGGTCAAGTCGTAGCATTCTGGCCACCATATAGTTCATACCTTCACAGTCGAGAAAGTGGTTGTCTTTACTGACTCGATTCCACTCTCCTTTTTCATCATCAAACTCCTCAGCAACAATCTGCTTACAGTAATCTTCTGAGACATCGGAAGGCAGTAACCAATCACCAACGGTGCCGCGTTTCCAACGGACACGGTTATGTACCCACGCTTTAGCCAAGCTGGCATCAAAGTCCCATCTCTTGTCACCACGCTTTCTAACCTTGCCCTGCTTATCAACTTCAACGCGAGTGACACGAAAAGGTTTGGGAAGCTTCTGCCAACCCATTAACGCTCGTGCACGAGTTTTATGGCGACGAACCCAGGCATAAACCTCATCGGTTCTGTAGCCTGCATCGACACCGCACTGCCTGATTTTTAAGTTCCCCCATTCATGCTCCATCAAGTCATCGAGTTCACTCCATACCTCCGGCTTATCGGTATCCCCCCATAGCTCGCCAAACTCAATCAGGCGTGAGGACATACCATCAACCCAACCGCGTACGATATAAACAAGACGGTTTTTCTGGACATCCACAGTACAAATTAGTGTGTGTACCCCATCAGGAACTTCACCTGATGAGAACGTCGAGCGTAGCTTGTAGACTTCTTCCCATTCAGGAGCATCACCAACAACAGCAAATATTTCTCCAAACCCTGTGTTATAAACAGAGAGTAATTGGTGTGGGTCACCGCTTCTCTGCGCTTGAAGGAGTTTTCTGGCTAGATAGCCATAACTCTTTTTACCGGAGAACGAGCAAAGACCACTCACCCAAATACTGAAGTGGTTGTTGTCCTCCAGTGGATGAAGCATGGAATGAAATGGGACGACGGTCGATTCATAACCCTGTGTAATCAATACAGAGCTGTCGTCGTACTTCTTAGCATATTGCCCAGGAGCAATAGCAACACCTTGAGCGTTCATTACTTTGCGGTGTTTGTCTTCAATCTGTCCCCCACAATGAGGGCAGATTAAACGGGCTTCACGCGATGCAGCTGCGGGAGAGCTTTCATTCTCTGTGCCTTTGCCTGGCCACCAAAGTAGATCACTTCGTGGTATGAAATACTCACCGCAATCTGGGTCAGGGCATGGGACAGCCCATTCATGTCGAGTTCCTTGTTCCCACTCCAACCAAATCGGGCTCGACACTTTGCCTTTTGGTGCAACTGCCCAATGAGTCATCCCTGTTTCAGGGTGTTCATAGGTACTTGCCTTACCATGCGTTGGCGTACTAGTTAGCCCAAGCTTTGAGTCGATATAAGCATCACCACGAGCTTCTGCAATTTCCGCTAATGAGCCCTCACCTGTTGCATTGGTATCAGGACGGTCTAACTCATCAACTAGCGTGATAACCGCAGAATCCGATGCCAATTCAGTTGCCGAACCAGCCCATGCAAAACGCAAAGACACGCCCCCAATACGCTTTTTATGTTTGGGGCTTTTATCATCGTACTTTAACCACAGCGTTGAGCACTCTCGGAACATCTCCATTATTTTGGGCTCAACGACGTTGTTAATGTTCGACTCGGTCGGCCCCACATAGATGATCGGTGCAGGTTGGTCATCAAGGCGCCATCCAATCACGTTTTGCATCGTGGCCGACTTTCCCATCTGCGTTCCCATAACAAAGGTGATTTTTGAATAAGCAGGGTCGGCAAACGCGACACAAACAGGAATCATGTATGGTGTTGAAGTCGTATCAAACGGACCAGGTATTGGCGAACCCGGAGGCATTATTCTATTCTCAGTCGCCCACTGCGCAGCATTCCTCAGCGGCTTCGCTCTGATCATCTCTGCTACGTTTTGCAAGATACTCAGCAACGAACGCACTGAGGTGGTCAGCGGTGGCAGTGCGTATACGTCGAGCTTCTCGATCAATTGTGTTTTTGCATTTGGCGGGTTCATGTTCTGACGCTACCTCTAAAGCTGTTCGAGCCCCTATGCCATCCAGCTCACTACCAAATAAGTTTCCAACCATGTAAAGGAACTGGGCTAACTCTCCCAAATCCATCACTGTTTCTTCGGCCTTTTGAGCTTCAATTTCAGCTTTGCGGCGTTTGGCAGCAGTGAGTAATAAGTCTTCACCGTCTTTGGTGCCAACTTTTGGGCTGCTGTGCTCTTTCTCGTACTGGCCAATTTGCTTTTTAATTTCGCGGTCGATAATCCACTGAATGGCTTTATCTGTTTCAATGATTAGAGGCTTACCTCGTCCACCACCGCCTTGGTGTGGCAAGCCCTCTTTGATGAGGTCACCCACCCACTTCGGTGAGTAACCCATAATTCGAGCAAATTCATTTCGGTTTACTTCAGCCATAGCGACATTCTTCTAGCGTTACGCGTTATGGTTCACTCCCTTCTCGACCCACTCGATAGAAGGGAGTAAAAACCGGACATTAAAATGAGGCGGAATCGGCGAGTCTCAGCCCCGTGGGTTATTGAACCTCTGGGAAGGACCCGCAATCTTTCGCAGCCCTTGTGGGACAAGGCGTGAGTGGGATTTGACTTGAAATTAATTGAACAGCGTTTTTAAACCTAATTTTCACCGTGATTTTCAACCACTCAAAAAACGCTGAAATCAGGCGTTTTTGGGGTCAAAACCAGTAAAACTCCCTTCTACTCCTTTCTCGGTTTTTTAGTCATTTAGACGTCTAAACATCCAAATGAACACCTATCACCACAATTAACAGATTTTCTTAAGAGTTAAATCGGTCAGCGATGCGTGAAGCCTTATCGATTCTAAGCTCACACTAGATGATCATGTTTTAGGATCTTCCCGCGATCTTCCCATGGAAAAAAATAAAGCCCTGCAGATCTAACCAATTGTGATAAGTCTGCAAGGCCTTAAGTTTCAAGGCTTCCGTTGTCGTGTGTATGTAAGCTTGGTCTAAGTCTGACATCTTGTGATTAAGAATGCGTTCACGTACAAACTTATCGACACCTAGGTCAGTCAGCCTAGTGCCAACTAACTTACGGCAATGGTGGCTAGTAAACTCACCCTCACTCCATTCCGCATAAGTACTGTTAGCAGTGTCCTTACAGATAGGTGCATCCCCTTTCGCATTGGGAAATATAAACTTCTGTCCTTCCTTTTGGGTAAGGCGATACTGTTGAAGTAGGTTTCTAATCTGCCAGGTCATCGGTAACATCAAAGCTTCACCGTTCTTGGCATTACAGGCGGGTATCCTCCAGATATTCTCGTCCCAATCGATATGGCTCCATCGAGCTAAGCGGGTTTCACGAATACGTGTCCCGTGAGCTAACTGCATCAACACAAACACCTGCTTTTGCACTGAGTGTGTCTTTAACCTATCAAGTAATTGGCTCACATCATCAGACTGAATTTTCCCCTCGTTAGGTGTGATTTTCTTGCTGATAAAATCAGTAAATACCATCGCAGCCACTGGGTTTGAAGCGATATGCTCTTCTCGATATGCCTGATTAAACGCTGCTTTTAAAATAGCAAAGTAGCCTTTAACCGTTCTAAGTTCATAGCGCTCACGCAGCGGCCAAACCAATAAGTCCTTGATATGGTGCTTCCGAATATTAGCAAGAGGCAACTCCCCAAGAGCTGGTAACAAGTGATTAAAGACCACCGACTTAACGGCACTTTTCCTCTCTGAAGAGATATCCTTGTTCGACTCAATATGCTGCACATACCAGCGCAAGCAATCACTAAAACAGGTCCAGTCTGTAACCACTTGGTCCGTATCCGTCGCCATCCTAGCAATCTTTTGGGGTAACAACTCAAACAGTGCCTTAGCGCTTAGACGAGGCCAAAGTCCAAGCCGTTCCCATTTTGGTTTCCCGTATTTGCCATTGTTCTTGCGCTTATCAATCAACCACCAAGTAGCACTCTCACGAGACTTATGAAAACGCAGCTCCAACGCATACCTTTCATCCCGAAGCCTCGTGACAGTATCACTTTTCAGATAGCTTTTAATTTTCGCATCAGAGATACGTAATCGTACTGTAGTCATAGAGTTAAACCGCTAATCTGTCTCTCCAGTGTCACGCCGCTTCTTCGCCTGTGGCTGACGTTTCCAGTAATGAAGGGGAGTTTCGCCCCTCAGCTTGAGCCTTATTGATTTTCTTTGTGTGCTCTCATGTTAAGGATTAAGCAACGGGTCAGGTTACTTCATGGTCATAGCTAACACAGAGAAACAGCGAGGCACCAACGCATGTCCGTGAAGACATTAGGAATAGGGTCACCACCGTAAGCACTGTTACTAAATGGCCGAAGCCTGGCAATGCTCGACGACATTGCAAATCGTTAACGTCTTTGCTCTTGGTGGTGAAAATGGGGTTACTGTTCTTTACCGAGGTGCTTTTTCACAATATCAATCAAGCGATCGTCTGTGTCGGTCTTGGTGTTTTTGGCATGAGCATCAGCAATCGTGATAAGCAGCTCAGTCACCGATTCAGGGCTAAGTAGCTTTGCAGCCCAGTAACCAAGCAAGCTTTTAAAGAAGGTAAACAAGAAAACTTTCATAGTATTAGCTCCAATAAAAAAGCGGCCGTTATAGGCCGCTTCTAATTCAGTATGTCTTTCGGGAATTTATCGATGAAGTCGGAGACCTCTCCTGCTCCTTTATGTGTGTTGTAATACGTTTTCCAATATCGTGCCAAGGCAGGAATATCACCTGGACTAGGTAAAGACTTAGGAACACGCAAGTAATGCACTCGGCACATCGCCACCGCATAAGCTAAGTTAGTGATAAGTTCCTGTGCTGTACCTTCTTTTACAAGCTGGCTTACCTTTTCTTTCAACTCAGTACGATAAGCCAAATAGTTTTGCCAAATATCGTCATGAGTGGCAGGTTCCATCTGCACAATACCTAGAGCCGGACCATTACCAATTTGCTTGAGGTATTTGGCTCGGCTCTCAACAAAGATAGTGCCGACAACCAATTGCTCTGCCGATGTACTATACAAGCCAAGCAGCTTTAAAGTCGGCCTAACGACTAATTCGGTCAGTTGCTTTGCATCCATCTATTTTCTTCCCCTGTTTACGCTTGTCGAAATGAACCCAGATATCAAAAATTAGCCTCGCAATTACAACGACAAGACCACCAATGGAAATTAAATTGGCAATGGTGATATCGGGGCTACTGGTAGCCAATTCACTGGATTGCTGGGCCTTAGCCGCCACAGTTTCGCTGAATACGCTGACACCAGTACCGCCACAATACGCGATTAGCCTACCTTTCCATTCATGGAGGTTTTCAAGAAATGTCTTAACCATGTGGAACTCTTAGAAACAAAAAAGCACCCGAAGGTGCTCCAACACAGTTTTGTTGAGATATAAAAAAACCCCGCCGAATGGGCGAGGTTTTGCACAATGGAAAGATTGCGCCATTTAGGGGTGAATGTCAAGGCTCACCCAAAGATTATATACTACAGTATTTGTTCTTAAATGATGAAACATCATCAAGTATTCTTTCGTAACACCTGTTGTCTTTCGGAAAATCTCGCCCAATTATTAGTTCATCTATTTTCGTTTGCTTTTTCATATACTCTTGAATGAACTTCCCAGCCTTTTTACCATCACCTTCGAAAGCCTTTGAGATCTTATCAACTTTCTTTTTACTCAGCAGGCTAGTAACTTCTTTAGAGAGCTCACTCATTTTTGACTCAAAATTGTGCCCTCTAATAAAAAAGTGAATTGAATTACTAAATATACCGAGCTCTTCTAGAAGTTCTTTTTGCGGTGCTGATAAAGCATAATTAAACTCGTTAGCTATAACTCCATTCAATGAAATTTTATTAACTAAAACATTAGCGGACTCACTATCCTTAGAAAAGAGGTGGTAACAAAAAGTCTCATAGTACTCTTGAGACCAACCCTCAACTGCCTGTATCAAACATGGTATACCTACACCATCAGGTTTCCGGCTAAGAGTTGCACGACAACATTCTTCAAACAGGCCTCTAGGCTGATAATAGTAATTTTCAATTGAATAAGCGTAAGTCTGAAAACAGAATTCATTTCTGTAAAGTTCTTGATTTAAGCCGAATATATTATCGTAATCACTATCGATACATACCAAATTATATCGACCTAGGGTAATCCGTTCTTCTGATATAGCTTTTAGTAATGTCGACTTTCCATTTGCCTTACCCTCACAGCAAACAGCTTCCACAGCTATACCATCAATACCAGCCTGTTCAAAAACTCCGCCCCAAAAATAGCAATCATCAAAACCTTCTACAAAAGCAGTGACCTGGGGGGGCTCACCAAAGGCCGCTTGGGATTCCTCTAAATCATCATCAAATTCAAAATCAGGGACATTTTGTTCTACGTTCATACTAAATAGTTAGCTCCAAACAATTATGCAACCAACCATTCTTAACCAAACTAGGAGAATGAGTAGTAATAATAAACTGATTGTCTGGTGCAATATTAGATAAATCTCTAATTAAATTTTTCTGCCATTTTACATGGAAGGAAATTTCCGGCTCATCAAGTAAAAATACTGCCACCCTATCTTTGTAGTAGTAAACAGATAAAAATAGGTATATTAGAGTTTTCTCACCTCTAGACAAAAGTTGCCAAGAAACAAGCTCCTCTTCACCATTGTTTAATACATTTGCTAAGGTAATTTTATCATAAGCATCACGCGCTATTCTTTTATTGGTAGCTTCAAAATATTCATTAATTTTGTCGAGTACATCGTCGAGTTCTTTTTGCTGACGAGCTATAGATAAATAACTTTTTGAGGCCATTAATTTATCTAAAAAGTCTTTATCACCTTCTCCTTTAACACGATTAATCTCTTGAACAAAAAGCTTATTCAAATGTGCTTCTCGAGCTTGGACAGCGCTTCTGCAATAAGCAAAACGTTCATCTATAGAACTACTGTAAACATTCCAGAACATAGTATTGGTTTCAATGTCATAATTTTTCAAATTATGCATGGATAAACGATCTTCTTGGAATAGAAAAGCTAGTGGTTTTTTAGAAGACAAAGAATCAATAAATTCGTGACTATCAGAAGAATCTTGAAAAATATCCTCTGAATTCCTGTATGACTTCTTCCACATTTCACCAGTATTCTTACTCTCATAAGATAAAAATGCAGAGGTAACATCATCGCCTATACTTTCGTACAATGACTGAGCCTGTCTTAATAGCTCTATATCATGGAAATGTCTATTATCTATTAACTCATCAATCTCCTCAAATATTGTAGAGTTTCCTTCAATTTGAGGAATAATAAGGGTCGCAATTTGACTATCGTTTATTAACGTTAATTCCGAAGACCAAAACCTATATTTTGATGTAGCTGGCTTTCCTAAAGACTGGGGGGTTGGATTTAAACTATCAAAAAGCACGTTTAGAATAGAACTTTTACCTGTTCCATTTATTCCTGTAAGAAAAGTCACACGGTTTTTGAAAGGTATAGAGATCTCCTCTTTACCCCATAAGTTTAAAATTTCGATTTTTTTAACATGTAACTGTTTTAAATCTATTTCCACTTTTCTAACACTCTATATAAGTGATATATCTATCACAACAACCGAGCGATAGACTCGATTGTACTTTTGCGCATAACGCCAAACTAAGGTGCGGGCAACACAAGCACCAAACTAAATCCATTGTGCCATAAACACTTGAGTCAACTCAAACGAAAACACATGTAAATGATAATCATTCCCAAATAAATATTGCCAAAATGGTATTTTCTTTATTTTTCAATACCATACAAAAAAAAACACTAAATCACTATCCGTAGTTGCACATTTTCAACACGGTTAGGAAAAATAACAACTATCCAAACTCTATCCACCTAATCTCTTTCCACGGTTTCATAGGAGTTTTCTACTTTGACTGAACGCTTCCAAGTAACAATCAACTGTACGAGCGTTTTCATTTACTAGAAAGTGCTAAAGCCACGATGTGCTCAATCAAAATTGACCTATCAATTCATCTACTTCAAGTTTGGTAAAGCATATTTGTGACCTTTACTTAAATATCATTACAAAGCCTTGATAAGATTGTTAGCACAAGGGTAAGAACTGTAGATTGTTCATATCCCGATGCGTAATCCCGTTTATTAACAATAGACAGCCAAGCTAAACTTTCGTTAGTGGGATGGCGCTAGTGTTTGAACACCCAGAAAGTACTAATAAAGCGGCCAGTGCAACTAGAGATTTAAAACTGCGAAAGTATTACAAATTGGTCGTCCATAGCTTCATACAAGTCATCGAATGTATAGCAGGCAATGTGCTTGCTATCGACTAATAACCTTTCCACTCGAGCATCAAAGCGCTCCTGACAATCACCAAGTTTCAACCCATCTCTGCGGCCAATGATAAGAGCGCCGTTGTACTTAATGGAGTAGTGTCCAAACTCAGACTGCATGTTTGGAGTCTTATCGTTAACTGCGAGGTGCAGGTACCAGTCGATAACTTGGCTATATCCGTGTTCAAATCGGCTAGCCCACGGATACGTTGATGTTTTCTTGTTGACTCTTTGGTTAAAAATTGAATTTAGCTTCGCGTCCTCAAACTCAATAAACGAAAATGTTTTTTGATTCTTATCCGCGACAACAAAGTCTGCACGATACTTCCCAAGAATAGGCAACTCTTCGTTAAACATTGATGGGGCATCAACACCAACGACCCTACCCATCAATAGCACAAGCTGATCTCTGTCCTTAAAAAACTGAAGTAACTCGGTTTCTGAAAGCTCAGGTTTTGAGTTAAGAAGCTCATTAAATTCATCAAGTTCTTTGCGACACTGCTGGCTTTCCAATTGCCCACTTTTCATGAGAATCATTTATTAGACCTCATCACTGTGGACACATTACTTTCCTGCACGATATCTACAATCCTCGTAGTGCCATCCTGCTTTGCATAAACGAGCCAATATCCTTTACCTAACGCACTCCGAAATAGTCTTTGTTTCTTAGACAAAGTAATAGGCTTTAGAGACCTCTCATTATCGGACTTCAGCCAGTCTACCGCGCGGCGAGCTTTCACTCGTACATCACGAGGAATAGATTCCATCGCAGACATTGCTTTTGGAGTGACTTTTACCATCTGAGACACAATATTCCCCCTAATGTTATCGCGTAAGTCATTGTTAATTTAATTGCCCAGTTATTCAAGCCACCCTCTCCTTCTCTATCCTTTCCATTAGCGCCAACATCGCGGCATTACGCTTAGCAGCCAGCCAATCTGCTAAGCCATCAAGGATAGGATGGTATTGGCGTTTGAATACTGAAAAGGTACAAACGAAACGGCCGGAGCACATGGCCGCGAAGCGGCTTTCTAGGTCCCACGCTACTCGGCCATCGTTGCAATGCATGCATTTTCGATAGTGACGGTTTGGAGCTCGGTACTTACCGCTGCCGCCACAGCAAGAACAAATACGGCCTTGTGGTGTGATCGCCTCTTCCACAGCTGCGCGCACAATGGCTGCGAATGCGGCTTCACTCTTTTGACCGCGCCAGTCATCGGTCAGCGTATACAATTCCGCGAGTACCGCCTTTTCCAGTGCTCTTCTCGATTGCGCGTTATCCAGTAACTCCACAAACAACACCAGAAAACCGACCGGAGATTCCTTCCAGGTTATCCCCACCATGCCGAGTTGGTCTTCCAAAGAAAATAAGCCTTTGCCGCCCTTTTGCGGTTCGTAATTTATGCCTTTTAAGTCGAACTTAGCCAATAACGTTTCTGGTCGCATTTATGCTACCTCCTTGCTGTTCCTCACCTGCTTGCGAAAACTCTCCCACGTAAAGCTCACCCACTCACAGCTCTCCAACAAACGCTCCATCACACGAGCACCAAGAACCTGCGTCAGGTCATCAGATTTCAGATTGGTCAGAATGCCGGTTGGCTTCTCGTTGGTATAGCGTGAGTCGATGATGGTATTAATCATGATCGCCTCGTGGTCATTCATTCGCTGAACCCCAACCTCATCCAACACCAACAATTCGACCTGAGCTAAATACTTCAGAAACTGAGCTTCTGTAACGTTCGATTGGCGGTTGTACTTATCGCGAATTTTCATCATCAACTCAGCGACCGTAATCACCAACACTGTACGATTGCGCGTCATCAACGAGTTCGCCATTGCACAAGCCAGATGGTTTTTACCCGTTCCTGTCGATCCAGAAAATACAAAGTTTTTCTCATCACCTTCCAAGAACTCAGAAACCCAACGGCGAGAAACACTAAACGCCTGACGTTGGCCTTGGTTCTCCGTCACGTAATTGGCAAATCGACACTTCAAGTGCTTCTTGCCTACTCCACTGCGACCAAGTAAATCCTGAACTTTGCTCTGCTGGTAGTTCTGATACACCGCATGGCTTTGCTTCTCGACTTCCTGCTGAGCAAGTTGAGCCATCTGCTCTGGCGTGTACGGCACAACGTTCGCAGGCATCGCTTGCTGCAGTTTTTGGAAAAAGCTGTTCATTGGTCACCTCCGTTTTGGCGGTCTTTGAACCACTGAGGTGGTCCGTAATCATCAGGGTTGGTTTGGTCTGAAAACTGCTCCACCGGAATTAGCTTCGAGTTTGGCGAGGACGATTTAAGGCTAAACAACCCTTGCCACTCGTTGTCGATGGATTGCTCAATGATTTGGCGCTGCATGCTCACCACGTTCTGGGAGAGCTTGAGCAAGTCGAGCATTTTGGTGCGCTCGCCCCGCTCAGTTTTGAAAGGCTTTTTGATTCGCTTACGGAATGCCAGGTACTCAGCCCAAGCATCGTGATCGAGCATAGCTGGAATTTGTTCCTCAGGAACCAAGCTACCCGTGATGGGAGACTTTTTGTTTACTTTTTCTGTAGTAGTCTCTGGTAATCTCTGTGTAGTCTCTGTTTTAGTTTGGCTGATTGGTACAGCACTGCTTGGCGCATTTGTACGTTCTAGTTTGGCGCATTCCGCCAAACCAGTTTGCTCCATTTGTGCAATCAAGTTTGGCTCATTAATGCGGTAGAAAACTCGGCAAGGAACACCTTGCTTTTTCTCTTCCAAAATACCTAACTGACGCAGCTTTTTACGCGCGGTATCAAGCTCTCTTCGAGTCATGCCCGTTTCGTCTTGCCACTCTTCCTGAGTTTTGTAAAACCACCCTGAAGCGTTCGTTCTTCGGCTCCAGTAAATACTCTGGCTAAGCATTAATGCGCCTGTGATACCAATACCCATCTTCACAAACGATCGATGAAAAGCGATGGGTCTATCCAAATACTCAATCACACCGCAGTCCCCGCTTTCATGGATTCAAAGATTTCCATCGCTTTAGTCCGTGATACGACGAAACGACAAACACCGTTATTGGCCACCCAGATATAGCAGCCGTGATAGTTCTGTAAGCTAAGGCTCATTGCACAAAGTTCTCCTAGTTAGATGCGTGTTATGTGGTGGTCAGCCACTACGCTTTTGATTAGGCTGCTTTCTTCGCCATTAACGACTCAAGGTATTCCAGAAGTGGCGCGTGAGATGCCTTCGCCTCCTGCACTTCTCGATACGCATCGCGCAGCTGGTCAATGTTCGCGTTCTCCCCTAAAGAGATCACCGCACGGAATGCTTCAGATGTTTCTTTGTTGTGGTTATGCAAGAGCAAATCTCGGCTTAAGTTTGCATCACTCGCACCAATGCAAGTGACAGAGAACCCAAGCGGGTTAAGAAATTGGTTAAGCATGTCGCTTGCGCGTTTGGCAGGCATCGCCTTAAGCACCGCAGGTAACAAATCCATCATCGTGGCTTTGGCCTCTACGCTGGTGCGCTCGACATAGCGGAAAAAGTTCTGAGCATTGTTCTTGTCATCAGCGCCCGGTACTTTAAGTAGCTCTTTACGCTGCGCATCAACCTCGTGCTCAAGATCGAGTTTGTGATACAAGCTCGCGACACGGTGAGCAATACACTCTTTACTCAGTTCAGTGCGCCAACTTTCTATTGCGTTACGCATAACGCTTTTAAAACTATTATTCATGGTTTTTCCTTACTGGTTGTTTGTACAGAATGTGGTTGATCAGCCTAATTTCTTAAACTGGCGTATTCTTTATATGGTCACCCAATAGTTCTTCTATTGGCACTTTGCCACCAGTGGCCTTAGAAATGGCGCAAATATACTTAGCAGGAGCCTGATGTTTTCGATTAATCCAATTCCATACATGTGATTGTTTAACACCTAAAAGCTTTGCAAGTGATGTTTGTCCTCCTACAAGCTCGGTAGCTCGTTCTATAGCGGACATAGCTATCCTCCTAACAACTTTACGTGTTGAACTTTATATACGGTTTACGTGTTTGTCAACTAACACGTTTTGTTGTGATAATTAACACGAAATGGGAAATCAGGAAGATAAGTTGATGAGTTTTGCTGAAAGAGTAAGGCAACGTAGAAAAGATTTAGATCTATCGCAGGCTGAACTAGCTGAACGAATCGGTTTAGCTCAGCAGTCTATTAATAAAATTGAGACTGGCGTTACTTTAAAGCCAAGAAATATTGTTCAGTTAGCAGAAGCTTTAGAGTGTGACCCTACTTGGTTACTTACAGGCAAGAGCGCACAAAGCGATAGTATTAAAGGAAGCGGCGATGCTCTCCCTTCAAATACAATTTCTCCTTATTCACTGAAACGCATCCCGATAATTAGCCAAGTTCAAGCTGGCGCATGGGGAGGCGTAGATCCTCAATCCTCCTTAGATGATGATGTTGAATGGCAAATTACGACGATGAATGTAGGTGACGATGCATTTGCGATGAAAGTCACCGGAAACTCAATGACGAACCCACATGGTTCACCTTCAATTCCGGCTGGTTCGATAGTGATAGTGGAGCCATGCGACTGCCCAGATAATGGCAAGATTGTTGTTGCAACCTTAAATGACTCACCAGAAGCAACAATTAAAAAGTTAGAGATCGATGGCCCACAAAAATTTTTGGTGCCATTAAATCCTAAGTACGACCCTATTCCTATTAACGGGAACTGTCGTATTGTTGGATATGTAAAACAAGTAATCATGGATTTATAGCTGCGCAAAACTCAATGACTTAGCTACTTTTCCCCTAACTGCACACTCTTTCAAAAAATTGCCACCTCAACGTAGGTGGTTTTTTTTATCTAAAAATACAACTTTACGTGTTGACATTGTCACGAATTAACAATTATGATTCATAACAACTTAAGTTGTTATGATAAATACAAACAACTTGAACGTTTGTGAAACTGCAGTCTGACCAGCTGCAACTCATCCACTTGACCAATCGTTTATTTAGAACTTTGTGCAATGAGAGCTTAATGATGAAAACAATGACGTTAGACCAAACCCATCAACTGCTGAACAACCTGCAACTACTCAATGTGTGCAGCCATCAGTTTGAAGAAGTGACAGCAGAGCTAAGTAAGGATGATCCGCTCCGTATCGCTGCGACTTCCATCTTTGAAGGAGCCGAGGACTTTAAAGGGCTGGAGATTCACGTAAACGAAGAAGATTTTGAAAAGGCGCAAGAGCTATTCAGCCAGCTGGTTAGCCTGCAAGCCGCAGTGGAAGCAAGAACACTACCCCACTAGAAAGAGAAAACCCCTATCGGTGACCAAACCAACAGGGGCGTTCTTTGTGCAATGAGACTTAGATAACTAACTCTCGCAATCAGTATATCTCTGGCTGACCACCAATATCAAGAGTTTAGGCTGATTGCGGGTATTCACCCCACAACCAATAGGACATGTGCAATGAGTATTTTAACTTACCGCAACAGCCAAGAGGCATTTATAGGTAAACACATTACTTCTCTGTTAGAGCAAGACGGCCACGAAGAACTCGACATCAAACGAGCCGTTGAGCGCGGAATCGATCACTATCGTAATACTGCTGGATTTGCCAAGGGTAAAGTGTTCGATGAGTGCCTAGCCAGAGCTAAACAGATGCTCTCACCTAAGAAGCCAAAGCGAACTAAAAAGAGCAAAACGAAATGACGCCTGAAGAGCGTAAACGTAAGCAAAATGCAAAGCGCGCTCAAAGATGTAGAGATAAACGTAAAGCCAACAACAACCATGATTTGCGCGTATCTCTAAACCCTCTGGAACAGGCGAAGTTAGAGAAAATCTGTCAGTTCTTCGCCTACCCTGCTGAGCCGTACACCAAGGAAGAAGCGCTTCAGTCACTTATCCATCGTGTTTATAACGAAATTACAGTGATTAAAGCGCAATTGGGGAAATGCACTAAGTGCGGAGAACAGCTGCCCGAAGGGTGCGCAAAGTTAAGCGAAGGCGGTTTATTTAAAGGTGACGCAGCTTGCTGGCACACCGCTAATCGAGTTCGTATTTATCAACCATCGGAGAAAGACAATGAAAGCAGACCAAGTGGCAGTTAAGGCCAAGGAAGAATTTTACGACATGGTAGATGAAACCGCGCTGAGTGACTACGCGGTCAACGAAGTAGACCTTGGAGAGATTGAAATCAACGGCAAGAAAATGACTGTCTATTTAGGCATTCGCCAGAACTAAAGCATTAAACCAACACAACCGATTGACCACGGTTTACGACTAACAAGATACAGGAGCTTTGTGCAATGACTTACTCGAACCTTAATACATCACCTATGAGCTTTACATACTCTGCCCCCGCTTTCGTAGTTGAATCTGCAAAAGAAGCAGACAAGCCTGTATATGACGTAGAGCGTTACCCAGAATCTTCCAACAAGATCATGTGCCATCAAGAGGTGTTAGATTTCTTCAATAAAAAGCGAACCACCATCATTGCATGGCGCAAGAACCGCAACTTCCCAGAGCCAATTAGCAAATCACCGCTGCGCTGGATACGCGCAGCAGTGATGGAATGGGTAGAGCATGAAGGTGGGTTTAAGGCTGGGGTTTAATGCCCCATTGACTTGGCCTTACCAATGACAAGCCTCTCGTAGTGATTTTAAGCCTGTATCCAAGTCATCGATATTAAATGTTACTGTTTTTGATGAACCATTATAAGTTGAATATCTAAGAACCATAGTGTCTGTATTTTGCATAGACTTTATGAAGGGTATAGTTGAGCTTGCAAATAATGCTTTCTTATTAGTTGATAAAATAAATTTCATTTGTTGTGCTTTGTCTTTGCCAAAGCGAACAGTTACAGTTTCACTATTCTCACCAAGATAATCCCCTGTATCAATATAAGCATCTGTTTTATCTTCATTGCAACGAAGTACTAGAGTTTGATCACCAAACTCCGCTTCTTTCACCATTGTAACGCGAGGGCTATCATCAATAGGAGATTTAGAGTTTAAAACGAGCCAATTACTTAAAGGATCTTCACTTTTTGGATTTTCAGTAAGGTGAGCTTTACTCTCTTTTGGTCCTCTCATCACAGTATTGTTCTCGGCTACAAGGTCGCTTAGAGAGCCAGCCCCGAGAAAGTCACTCACGGATAATAGCGGGATATCTCGTTTTTTAAACTCTGAGCAATCTTGTGCTGAAGCGACATGAAATACTGATCTTTTAAAGGCATCAAAGTCTGGTTTTTTCCCCTTATTCGACAGTATCATACTGACCCTATTATTCTGCTCTCTTGTAATTTCATACACGTAGCTATATTCACTTGGGTTACTTTCGAGTTCAGTGATGCCAGATACCTTTAGAGACTTGTTGTCTACACACATCTGCAAAGAATAGGAAGAGACTAAGCCACTTTCACCAACAGCTAAGCTATTAATATTAAGCGTTTGAAACTGTTCAACTACAGCCATAATTGGCATATCGACTTCAAAATCACTCGCTACGGAAATTGCAGGGACAAATGCCAAGAGCGACAAAAAATTTGATTTGATTTTATTCATTTCGATTACATCCATATATAAGACACATAAATATGTCAAAATACCGCTAGAGAAACTAAATAGATCACACCTTAAACACGCTATACAACCTTGAACTGAAAGTACCGGAGTTCGGATTCATTAAAAGTTGCTGTTATATATTTTTTATTAGATGCTTGAACTCACTCAACTGGTTTCTAGTTCGTTTTGCAAACCCTTCGCCGAACCTATCAACATATTCATCAAACACGAACTCAAGAGCTTGTCGTATTGTCCCAATAGCCGTAAAAACAGTGTGAACTTCATTGTCCGCGTCAAAAGGTGGGTAAGCTGCTTCACATTCTTGCCGTGCAGACTCGGTGCGTTCAAGAATGTCTTGAAGATGCTGCAGATTCGTGACCCCAAGTGACTTGAGTTCCGCGACAAGTTCAGAAACATCTGAGGGTTCATCAAGTGTTCGCTCAGGAAACTTCCACTTTAGGAACGCCATTAAACTATCTAACTCAATATCCTGAGACATAACGCGAGTATCACTGTGATCAATAGCAGTAGTTATTCTAGCCTGATACTTTTCTCGAGCATCACGGATATGTTGAAACTGGTCATCTGCAGTTTCGAATAGTCCGGATAGAGCATTTAGCTTACGTCTAAGGTGCTTAGGTACATCAGACTCTTGTTTGTAACTTAAATGATGAGCAACTAAAGCCCAAGCATCTTGAAGAATAGTCCTTACCTGTATTTCACAACGGTGGTCTCTAATATCGTTATAGCGTTCACCAACATAACTACTTTTTAATTTAACGATGTAATGCAGTGCACCATAACCAAATCTATCAACTTCCGAATCTTGAACTTTGTCCACTTTCTCTACGATATCAAATGAGTTTTCAATCAACTTTTCTATTGACTCACGATCTTTCTCGTATAGGAAGACAACTCTCACCCCTGCAAAATCAGTAATCGATTCAAACGGATCTTTATAATTCTTTCTATGGATCTTTTCGCAGAAGCTGTCCAACGATTTACTTCGCGAAGATATCGAAGCCACTTCAATACCGTTTGTAGATACACTCTTATTCAAAATATAGTGAACTTCTTCACATAAAAGCTTATACCGTTCTATGCTTTCGTAGTAACTTCGGATTATTTCAGGAGAATTTCTCCAGACTTTATCTTTATAGTTTTGCAAGAATACCTCCCAAATACAGAATGCCGTGTTATGTTTTATTTAATACCATAGTGTCTGTTAAGCTCTATACAGTCTTGTAATGAATGTCCAAAAGAAGCCGTAGCCATAAAGCCAAAACCGTCAGAACGTACCCTCTGCTTAATTACTGGAATTTCAAATTTTTGATAAAAGTCATACCCAAGCTTTAGTAATTCACTTGATGCATTTGAACCAAGAAAAATCATTTCGATATCTTCAGTTGGTAAATCGTGGACATGAATGGGAAAACCATATGCATCTTTGTTATCTAGACTGGTACAAGCTTCGAGAGGTATAGCCAAACGCCTTTCTTGTTCGTATTTCCATTCTTTCGATTTAAAGTACAAGTCACTTACAAAGAAACTTGGTTCAGACAATATAGAAGAATCCAAGACTGGAGTAGAACTGACATAATTAACTTTACTCAATATAGATATGGTAGAGGATTTTTCTTTCAGTTTAATTGCTAAGCCACGATGTGATTCTGCATAATGTGCCCACATTAGTACATTATCAGGAATTTGTGACTCTGATTCGCTAAAGCAAGACATTCCCACCTTTGCACAGATATCTTCAAAGACAGACGTATCTAAGCGAAAGGGATAATCGCTGTCATCGACTATCAAATACTGTTCAATACTATTTGAATTTCCGTTGAGGTGAATTTTAACTTCCCTAGAACTAGGTTCAATTTCAACCTTCGACTTAAATCGAACCTTCATTTCATATGGGTCATTGTATGCATCGGGGGTATTAAATCGGATCGTTTGATACTTTAAAAACGCCTCCGCTGCACTAACCCCTAAATACTTAAATATCGACATACATCTCCTAAAACATAACACCTTAAATACGAAGCCCAACCTTGAACTGATATTGCCAAGCGTTGGAAAGCTCTCTTAAATGCAATATTAGTTGCCACTCAAACTAGCCCTAGCTGATTCAGTAATCTCTGCTGAAAGCACCCACATTAAATCCGTAACTTCCTCAATGTAGGCAACTGAGATATCTATTTGAGATCCATTCATAGTTAAGCCTTCGGTGTTTTCAACAAACTTTGATTTAATAGCTTTACCACCATTGTGAACCCAGTCAATACGAACAAAACGTACTTCATTATTGAGTCGATTAAAGGCTTCCGTAAATCGTTCACTTGGCTCTGAAACAACACCTATTGCCTGCAAGCATGAAATTATATGTGCAAGATCACTAGAGTGTTTAGCTCGCTGTATAGGCACTGCCCCGACCTTGTCTGCAAGCATGCTATAGTAAGTTTTAATTTCATTTTCAAACATTGACCAAGCAGTTAAAAGCATTGATTGCCTTTGATACATAGGCATGACTGAAGTAAAAATATCTTTGAAGTCATATTCATCTTCACTGATTCCCGCAATGTGCTGCTTCTCAACTTCTACGACTTCACCTTCATCGCCAGCCCACTGCTGGATAAACATTTTATCGGTGTATGTTTCAATATGTTGGTCTATGTTTTCGACAAACCCATCAACAAATTCAAGTTGCTTTCTATTAAATGCCCTGAGTAAATTCAGTTCTTCTGGTACAAAAAATAAATGAATATTTTTGAACATGATGACCTCTGATGGTTGGGGACTGCATAGGCTGCTAACCCATATTAAGCGAATCATAGCTGTCTTATATTCCACTATCATGCCGCCTTTCATCGGTCGGTTCAAAAGTTGATCTTTGAGTTAGTGATCTATGATACTAATTGTTTAGCAACAAGCACGCTAAGTCATAGCTACTTTTTCATGTTCCAGTTCTTTTTGCACTTGAACAAACAGCGCGTCTGCAAACTTTTCGTATGCTTCTTTTTGGTCTGATAGCCAGTCATGCTTGTTGTAAATGGCCATTACGCCGACCAGCTCATGGCCGAGCATTTTTTCGGTTACATGTGGCATAGTGCCTAGTTCTGAACAAGTAGTAGAAATACTGCGGCGGAAATCATGAGTTCGCCAGTGAGGTAGGTTCAGGTTATCGCGTAACCTTCTTATGTAGCGGTTTGCTGCGGATATGCAGATGGGCTTATGGAGGGATGCGCCAGGGAAAAGGTATTCATCATAGATGTTCATTAACCTTTCCAGCATCGGCTTGATGTGTTTGGGGATGGGTCTGCGAATGGTGTTACCCATTTTGCTGAGTTCTGGTGGTACCGTCCAAATGTCGTTGACCATATCGAAGTGTTCGCGCTTGGCCAAGCGAAGCTCTGATAGTCGGTTACCCCATAACATTGTTATTAAGTGCAGGTTCTTGGTCGATGTTCCCGCTTTGCTGCGCTCAATCGCAATCCAAACTTTGGCAAGTTCAGGAAGTGATAGAACTCGGTCACCGGCACTTGGTGACTCACCAACATCTTGCTGTCTGATTTTCTCAAAGTGCGTCCCATCAATGAGGAACTTGGATTTACAGAAGTTAAGACAGGCGCGCATTTTAGAAAATGCAGAGTTAGCCGTCTTCGGATTCTTCTTGGCAATGTCATCGAACCAACGCATCCATTCGCGCGCGGTGATCTTTTCTACGTCGACATCAGGAAAGGCGTTGTAAAAGTAGTTGTTTGCCACCGAGCGATAAAGCACCTGCGTCCCCTCTTTTTGAGTCGAGACTTTGTGCTCAAACCAGTAGTCGAGACAGTCCTTTAGGGTAACAAAATCCGTCTCACCAGTAAGGGCTATCTCTGGGTTTCTTCCCTCTTCTTTAAGTTCAAGCATCCTTTTATGGATTTGCCTTGCATTCTTGAGGGTGGTTATCGGATACTTGCCTATACGAATGCGTTTGTTTTTACCATTAAACCTGCAACGGTATTGGAACGTGATGTTTGCTTTGGGTGATATCTTCGCTATTAGTCCTTCGCCGTCATTCAGTTCTGCCGGGCCGCTATATTCGCTTAGTTTTGCAATAGCTTTTAGCTGCTTGTCTGTAATGCTCAAGTTGTCTACCTTAAATTAGGACGCAGCACTTACAAAATTTGGACACATATTTAGACGCAAGTGCAAATGTAAAACGCGTAAAAACAATTAAAACCTAACGAAAAGATAGCACATAGAACACTGCTAATCGACTGATATACAAGGCTAGTTTTGAAGAATAACGAACAGAAAAAGACATCCATGAATAATACCGAACAGCCTACATTCTTCTTCTTTGATTATGAGACATGGGGAACCAACCCCGCGAAAGATCGCCCAAGCCAGTTTGCTGGTGTTCGTACAGATGAAAACTTTAATATCATCGGCGAGCCTTTAGTCATGTACTGCCAGCCACCTGCTGATTATCTTCCGTCTCCTGAAGCTGCGCTTATTACTGGTATTACTCCGCAAAAAACGGTTCAAGAAGGCCTTTCTGAGCCAGAGTTTATCGCTAAGATTCACGCTGAACTCGCGAGACCAAATACCACCAGTTTAGGCTACAACAGCATTCGCTTTGATGACGAAGTGACCCGTTATACTTGTTATCGCAACTTTATCGATCCATACGCATGGAGTTGGCAAAACGGTAACTCGCGTTGGGATTTACTCGATGTACTACGCGCGTGCCATGCCCTTCGCCCAGAAGGCGTAGAATGGCCAGAAAACGAAGATGGCTTCACTAGCTTTAAATTAGAACACTTGTCTGTGGCTAACGGCATAGAACATAGTAACGCGCACGATGCCATGGCAGATGTGATTGCGACTATCGAAATGGCAAAGAAAGTAAAAGCAGCGCAACCAAAATTGTTTGATTACTTTTTTTCTATGCGCCAAAAGCGCAAGCTCAATGATTTAGTCGACATCGTCAACATGACACCGTTGATGCACGTTTCAGGCATGTTAGGGCGCGAATGCCAGTACACTAGCTGGATTGTGCCTGTTGCTTGGCATCCAACCAATAATAATGCCGTTATCACCATCGATTTAGCGAAAGACCCTCAACCTATTCTTGAGCTATCCGCAGAAGAGCTGCACGAAAGACTCTACACTAAGCGCGAAGATCTTGGTGAATTGCTACCAGTGCCAGTTAAACTAGTTCATTTGAACAAATGCCCTATTCTCGCCCCTGCAAAAACGTTAACGGCTGAAAATGCAGAGTCTATTGGCATTGATCGCCAGCAATGTCTCGCTAATCTCGCTTTGTTGCGCCAACATCCTGAAATTAGAGAAAAGCTGATTAGCCTCTTTTCAGTCGAGCGTAAATTCGATAAAAGTGATGACGTCGATACACAGCTTTACGACGGGTTCTTTTCTCCGGCTGATCGCGCAGCTATGGATATCATTCGAGAAACCGACCCGAATAATCTTGCTGCATTAGACATTGAATTTGATGACAAGCGTATTAAACCTCTATTGTTCCGCTATCGTGCGCGTAACTTCCCAGGCACATTAGACGAGCAAGAACAAAGACGCTGGGCACTACACTGTCGAGAAGTGTTTGAAAGCCAAATTGAAGAGTACATGCTGAATTTAGAAAACTTAGTTCACGAACATGAAAGTGACGAAAAGAAGATTGCGATATTAAAATCCGTGTACTGTTATGTAGAGAGCTTAGCTTCCTAACTCCTCCTAATACAAGCGCACCTTATGGTGTGCTTGTTGTTTATATACTGTCAAAATGATTAAAGAACGATTCTTACAACTGATCCAACTGCTCATTTCAATCTTCCTCATCATGGGAGCACTTGGCATCGGAATTACCATTCAAAAGTTCACTGGCGTTTCCGTTCCAGGAAGTGTCATCGGTATGCTCGTACTGTTTTTCTCCATGACTCTTGGGCTTGTAAAAGTCGACTGGGTCAAACCGGGCGCCACGCTATTTATACGCTATATGATCTTATTGTTCGTTCCTATCAGCGTCGGATTAATGCAGCATTTCGATTTACTACTCGCCAATGCGCTCCCTATCATCGCTAGCGCGGTTGGCGGTTCACTCATTGTATTGGTCAGCCTCGCTTGGCTGCTGGATTACTTGCTACAGGAGAAACACTGATATGTGGTTAGTTGTTACCATTGCGGTTTTTCTTATCGCTCGCCAAATCGCAATCAAAGTGAACAATCCTCTAGCAAACCCTTTGCTGATCAGTATCGCAGTGCTCATTCCTTTGCTTACTTACTTAAATGTGCCATTTGAAACGTATTATGCGGATAACGAAGGAATTAGCTTTTTGCTTCAACCTGCTGTAGTTGCTCTGGCTTATCCACTATATGAACAACTACCACAAATTAAAGCAAACTGGCGAATCATCACTTTTGCTTGCACAGTAGGCAGTGTGATGTCGATGATGACAACCACCTTGATCGCAGTCGCTTTCAAAGCGGATATCAGTTTAATCGCGAGTCTAGTGGGTAAGTCCGTCACTACACCAATAGCGATGGAAATATCGAGTCACCTCGGTGGTGAAGCCGCCGTTGCAGCGATCTTGGTTCTGATTGTCGGTTTATTGGGCGCAATTTTGGCATACCCAATTTACAATTTGATTGGAATTAAACACCCGATTGCACGTGGTCTGACAATGGGTACAGTCTCTCATGCCTTAGGCACCGCTACTTGTGCAGAGAAACAGCCCATAGATGCCGCGTTCTCATCACTCGCATTGGTTTTATGTGGGATCATAACTTCTATTTTGGCTCCAAGCTTTTTTGCTTTGGCTGTCTGGCTATATCAATAGTTAAGCGCTCTCGGTCTGCCCTCCTTCCGGCAGGCCGTAGCCTTTCCGCTTCTTCCTTACCCTTTTCAAAACCCTATCTTATCTATCAACCTCACCCAGTAATACCGTGAAGGGACTTGATCGAGATATACATTCATAGCGTTAGCATTCTAGGTTCTACCACTCGCTCTAGATTACGTGGGTATAAAGTAGCATAGCGGTAAAGTCGCGTGGGTAACATACTCCTGCTCCTTGGTCATATGAACATATACTGATATGGTTAATTGTGAGACGGAGATAACGCTTCACACCTGTGCAATCGAATACATGTGTGAGCTCACTCTAATTATGTAACAGAATTATCAATTGCATTATTTATCGTGATCTAACGCACGGAACATTTCTATCTTTCACATAGAATAACTGTCCATGCAATAACAAGGATTCAACATGAAAAGTCGCATTGAACAGGCGCTAGCAGGCGCTCCAGAAGCACTTTCCAAACAACTTGCTCCTATCATCCAAGCTGATGATTTTGATGCTACGCTTTCAGTTCAACAATTTGAGCAGTTGCTTTCAGCTACCGGTCTATCAGACAAAGAGCTTCGTGTTGCGCTACTTCCTTTTGCCGCAGCGTACTCCTATGCTCCCCTTTCTGACTTTTATGTCGGCGCTATCGTTCGTGGTCTTTCAGGTCGCCTTTACTTCGGTGCCAACATGGAATTCTTTGGTGTACAGTTGGGTCAAACGGTTCACGCAGAGCAGTCTGCGATTAGCCATGCTTGGATGAAAGGCGAACGTGGTGTTAAGGATATCACTATCAACTTCAGCCCATGTGGTCACTGCCGCCAGTTCATGAATGAGTTATCTACCGCAAACGAGCTTAAAATCCAGCTCCCAGAACGTGAAGAAAAGTCACTTCATGAATACCTGCCTGAAGCCTTTGGACCAAACGATCTCGGTATCGAGTCCGGCTTAATGGCAGAAGTTAAACACCAATTCTCATGTGATGATGAAGACGCACTCATCCAAAGTGCAGTTGAAGCGATGAACATGAGCCACTCTCCATACACCAACAACTTGAGTGGTTTAGCATTAGAGATGACTAGCGGCCGTGTATTCCAAGGCGCTTATGCAGAAAATGCAGCGTTTAATCCTAGCTTGCCACCGCTACAAGTTGCGCTAATCCAAGTTTTACTTGCGGGTGAAACCTTTGACAGCATCAAAGCCGCTGCATTGGTAGAAAACTCTGAAGGTAAGATCAGTCACTTAGCCGATACGCAATCAACGTTGGAAGCGTTGAATCCAGATATTCCGCTTAGTTTTGTCAACGTATAAACGACAAATTCAACAAAAAGCTCTACAACATGTAGAGCTTTTTTATTACCTAAAAACCAAAAGCAAACGTTTGCTTTGTCATAAAACTTCAGTATGATCTCCTGCAATTTATGTCTCATCACTCTATTTTGTAAGGGAACACTATGTTTGGCACTGCAACTAGCGCAAATGCTACCCGTGTATTACTTTTAGGCTCTGGCGAACTCGGTAAAGAAGTCGCCATTGAATGCCAGAGACTTGGTTTAGAAGTGATTGCTTGTGATCGCTATGCCAATGCTCCAGCGATGCAAGTCGCTCACCGTAGTTATGTTATCGACATGTTAGATGGGAACGCCTTAGAAGAAGTTATTACGAAGGAACAACCTACTTACGTCGTACCAGAAATTGAAGCCATCGCAACCGGCAAACTGGTAGAGCTTGAAGAAAAAGGACTGAATGTTGTTCCAACCGCTAAGGCAACCAGGCTAACAATGAATCGTGAAGGTATCCGACGTTTGGCAGCAGAAGAACTGGAATTGACGACTTCACCTTATCGTTTTGCAGATAACTTTGAAGACTTCAAAGCCGCGGTTGAGCATGTGGGTATTCCGTGCGTGGTGAAGCCTGTGATGAGCTCTTCAGGTAAAGGGCAAAGTGTTATCAAGACCGAAGACGACGTTACAAAAGCATGGGATTACGCTCAGGAAGGCGGGCGTACGGGTGCAGGTCGCGTTATCGTGGAAGGTTTTATCGACTTCGATTACGAAATCACTTTATTGACCATCAGAGCCGTTGACGGTGTGCATTTCTGTGCTCCAATTGGTCATCGTCAGGAAGATGGCGACTACCGCGAATCATGGCAACCGCAAGCTATGTCAATAAACGCAGTAAAAGCAGCTGAATACACGGCTGAGAAAGTGGTAAACGCGCTCGGTGGCTACGGCATCTTTGGTGTAGAGCTATTTGTTAAAGGCGATAAAGTCATTTTCAATGAGGTCTCTCCTCGCCCTCACGATACGGGTATGGTTACAATGATTTCACAGGAAATGTCTGAGTTTGCTCTCCACGTGCGCGCGTTTACCGGAATGCCAATTAATAATATTGTGCAATATGGCCCATCTGCGTCTGCTGTTATTCTTGGACAAGGAACTTCCACAAACATTCGCTTTGAAAACCTAAGCAAAGCTTTAGCTCAACCTCAAACACAAGTTCGTCTATTCGGTAAGCCAGAAATCGATGGCCGCCGCCGTTTAGGTGTTGTCCTTACGCGACGAAAAACCACCGAAGAAGCCGTTCAAGATGCTGTTGAAAGTGCTTCAAAAGTGAATATCATTTATTAAATACGAACCACTCATACAAAAATAGCGCAGCTCAAATTGCTGCGCTATTTCGTGTTCCAAACCGAAGAGAGCCTATTCACTCTCGATTAAGTACACTTCTTCAGAGAAGCGACTTAAGCCTTTTTTCGCAATTTTAGGATGATTCTCGTCAGCTTCATCTACGTTCAAACAAGTAACTTTGTAACCTGAAAATAACTGCTCTATCTCTTCGACCGGCACGCTAAATGGAGGCCCCGCCATCTCTTCTTGAGGATAGTTGAGTGTAACAAGCAAAATACGACCGCCTGGGTTCAGCAGTTGCTTGAGACGCCCTACATACTCCTCTCGCATATCTTGCGGTAAAGCAACCAACGCGGCGCGATCATAAATGATATCGGCTTGAGATACTGGTGCAGTGAAAAAGTCCCCAGTATAAATAGAGAGCTCATCAAATTGATAAAGCTCGTGCATGCCATTAAGAGGCGTTACCGTTGGCGTGTAAAAATGTTCAGCAAAAAAGGCACGCACAGCAATATGGCTTAGCTCAACACCTTCAACCGAATCATGCTTCATCGCTAGCCAAATCAAGTCTTCTGACTTTCCACATAAAGGAACTAACACTTTATCTTCACGCTTTGGATTAGTGTGTTTCCAATATACTGGTAATAGCGGGTTTACATCTTCCAAGTGAAATCCGATCTGATTGCTGGCCCATTTGTTATGCCAAAATTCTTGGTCTCTCATTTTACTTTCTACTTGTCGGCTGTTTTCATTTTGAGAGGTAAGACTAACGTTTTTTTTCAATTTGTCTATGCCGTTCATCTTTGGTTAATACTGCGGTGATAGGATGTAATCGGTCTCATAGGAGACGCGCCTTTATCTGATAATCAGAATAAAGAAAAGAGAAATGGTGATCTAACGCACGATTCTACTTCAAGATAAAACTGAAACCTTGGAATCTTTCGTAATGGCCCCATTTATAAGTTAGTACCTGATTTGCCGAACTTAGCGACCTTTATGTTCCCTATTTTCTAAGTACAAGCAAGTTAAGGAGAGTGAATGAGCTTATTTCTTCGTACTACAGCATTGATGCTTTTGGTACTTAGCCGTGCACCGGCATTTGCCGCACTTCCAATTACCCCTGCGCCTAGTGGCGAACAAAATCGTTCAACCAGCCAAAACGAAGTTTGTTCGAAACTTTTTAAACACAGCCTTAGCGGTTTATATGGCATTCAGTCAATCGACACCACACCAACTCAGCCATATTCTGACTTCGACATCCTTTACAGCAAAGCTCACCAAGCACAATTTGAACTTGAAACTATCTGTAAGAGTACCGCACTTCTTAATGACGCTCAGCCATACTTCGCAGGCGTGAAATCCAAACAACGAGCAGAAGAAAAGATAGCTTTAGAGTTAGATGGGAAAGTTGAACGTATTACTGACCTAGCACGTGCAACGATTGTAGCTGAAGACGTCGCGAGTTTAGTCTCCATTTATGAAACGTTAGAGCGTGAAACAACGATTGTGAAAGTAAAAAATCGATTCAAAAAACCTGGCCCTTCAGGATATAGAGACTTGAACTTGCTCGTTCGTTTACCAAAAACAAACCTAGTAGCCGAAGTTCAACTGCACTTGAAAGCAATCGCAGATGTAAAAAGCGGTCCCGAACACGACCTATACGAAAAAATCCAGAAACTAGAACGTCAAGCGATGTTGGAAAAACGTGAGCTAAGCGAAATAGAGCTTGCCTCTATTCGCAACATGCGTACACAGTCTAAGAACTTGTACCAACAAGCATGGCAACCATACTTAACAACGCATCTAGAAGCGGCGTAACCGATATCATTAAGCGTCTCTCATAAACAGAAAAACCACCGCATTGCGGTGGTTTTCATTTGTATGCACACGAATTTTACGCAAAAAAAGACCACGCCTTAGCGTGATCCATTTATTCGGCTTACTGTACTTTCTTCAGGTTTTCTACACGAGCTTTTAACTTCTGACCCGGGCGAAAAGTCACTACACGTCGAGCAGTAATTGGAATATCTTCACCAGTTTTCGGGTTACGACCAGGTCGTTCATTCTTGTCACGAAGATCAAAGTTACCAAAACCTGACAGTTTTACCTGTTCGCCACTTTCCAGTGCCTTACGAATCTCTTCAAAGAACACTTCCACCGTTTCCTTGGCGTCCCGCTTACTAAATCCTAATTTATCAAACAGGTTTTCTGCCAGTTCGGCTTTTGTGAGCGCCATAAAACTTTCCTCAAAGCTATGTTAAACAATGCTACGTTAGTGTAGCGCCAGAGCAGTTTTACCCTACCAATTCAACAACATATCGGGGTTACATCAGGAAGTGTATGACAAGCTTATGATTTTCGCCAACTTTTTTCTTGGCGAACAAAAGGAATAGCACTACGTAAATTATTGTTAAACGCCAGAAATTTGATATTTTTGTTTTTGTTTCATCTTCATCAGGAAAAACATCCAGATTATAAAACTAAAAATAGTTTAAATGTCAACATTAAACACTATTTAATAAAAATATCAGATATTGGTTATTTAACAGACACTTGACATAGAACTTGTCGTAAATTCAGTGATTTGTATGTAACTCGATACGTAACAATTAGATTAAAAGGTATGACCACCTGTACTTTGCAACTGTGCTTAGAAAGCTTGATTAAACCCACGCTTCTCGCTGTTTAACGATGACGCCATATACAAAGATTGATAATGTGGAAGTTCGTGTATTTCCTCATTGGCTTCTTACACTGCTTCTAGGCGACCATGATTAATCAAATCATAAATATTCTTTTCCCTGTTTTTGCTCTTGTCGGAGTTGGCTATTTGGTCGGTCGTTACATCAAGCCTGACTTTCGCCCAATAAACCGCATTAATATTGAGGTTTTTACGCCAGCACTGGTATTTTCGTCACTCGTTAGCATGCCGCTCGATTCAAATCAGGGGCCACTTCTTTTGGCGGCAATTGTTGCGGTTTTAATTCCCGCACTACTCATGATCCCGGTATGTCGATGGACGTCACTCTCGTTTAAAACCTGGGCGCCACCACATATGTTTCGCAATAGCGGAAATCTAGCTATTCCTTTGTTTACCTATACGTTTGGAGAAATTGCGCTGTCGTCAGCAGTGCTTTTATTTGTCGTGTCAGCATGCTTGCATATCAGCTTAGGCGTAATGCTGCTTAGTCATGGCAACCCTTTTAAGCAAATAGTCAAGATGCCAATCTTTTTAGCAGCGTCGTTGGCTCTGTTTCTCAACGTGTCAAATGTGGGAGCATGGGCGCCTTTATACGAAGCCACGGCTCTACTTGGGCAAGCGGCCGTACCCGTGATGCTTTTATCTCTGGGGGCACAAATGTGTCATTTAAGGTTGGACGGTTTAAAGATTGGTGTGCTGTGTACCGTGCAGTCACTGGCAACTGGTGCTGTCGCTTTTGCACTTATTTATTGGTTAATTCCCCTTCCGACGATGCAATTGCAAATGATGGTGCTCTTCACAATGCTGCCGCCAGCCGTCATGAATTACCTATTTGCGGAAAGGCTGAATATAGAACCCATGAAGGTGGCGTCAATGGTACTATTTGGCAACTTTTTCAGCATTCTTACGCTGCCTCTTCTACTTAGCTATACCCTCTCACTCGCTGCCTAACCGCCAATAAGCTATCGTTAGCGTGTATTAGCTGAAAAACAATACGTTCCTAATCTCGGGTAAGGGCCATCCCTAGTTTGGTCTAGTATTTTAAAGTAATGAGGGGGGGGGGTGCGAGCAGTAAGGAACTTGAACAACGACAAGGTAATCCTAAAAATAAAAAACCCTGCCAAACTGGCAGGGTTTTCATTTCTTAAGAAGATACGTTACGCGAGATTAGTCACGCAGAGACGCACCAAACTTCTCAGAAACGTGAGCAACGATAGCGTCAACCGCACCAGCGATATCTGCATCTTCCAGCGTACGCTCAAGTGACTGTAGAGTCAGAGCGATTGCTAGGCTCTTCTTACCATCTTCAACGCCTTTACCTACGTAAACGTCGAACAGTTTCGCATCTTTAAGGAACTCGCCACCTTGCTCTAGACAAGCGTTAACGATGTCACCAGATGCAACAGCTTCATCCACTACTACCGCGATATCACGACGGTTTGAAGGGAATTTAGAAAGTGCTACCGCTTCTGGGATCACTTTGCTGTTGATTGCAGACCATTCGATTTCGAATACGATAGTACGACCGTTTAGACCGAACTTACGCTCAAGCTCAGGGTGAACGGTACCGATCACGCCTACTTCTTTGCCGTCTACGATGATTGCCGCAGATTGACCTGGGTGAAGAGCTGGATTAGCTTTTTTGCTTTCAGGTGACAGTGCAGCGAAAGAGTACGCTTTTTCGTTCGCAGATAGCTCTAGAATCGCTTCTAGATCGCCCTTAAGGTCGAAGAAATCAACAGTGTTGGTTTCGATATCCCAGTGCTCTTCACCACGAGTACCAGCAATAACACCTGCAAGCATAGGCTCTTGACGCATGCCGTTTTCTGCAGATTCACATGGGATGAAACGTAGGCCATATTCGAATAGACGAACGCGTGGCTGTTGACGCTTCTGGTTGTGAACAACCGTGTTCAGCAGACCTTGGATAAGACCAAGACGCATTGCTGACATGTCTGCAGAAATTGGGTTTGGAAGCACTAGAGGCTCAACACCAGGTACAACTAGCTTTTGTTGCTCAGGCTCAACGAAGCTGTATGTAATTGCTTCGTGGTAACCACGGTCAACAAGAAGATCACGAACGCGTTTCAGTGGAAGATCCGCTTCAACGTGGTTGTGCATCTTAAGTGCTGCTGCTGGGTGTTGGTTAGGAATGTTGTCATAACCGTAGATACGGCCAACTTCTTCAATCAGGTCTTGCTCGATAGCGATATCGAAACGCCATGTTGGCGCTACTGCCATCCAACCTTCTTCTGAAGCTTCAACAGTCAAACCTAGACGCTCTAGGATTTCTACTACGTCGCTATCTGCAATGTGGTGACCTAGCAGGTTGTCTAGCTTAGTACGACGTAGAGCAACTTTGTTTGGCTTAGGTAAGTCTGCTTCAGACTCTACTGCAACAACAGGTGCTACTTCACCGCCACAAATTTCAACAAGAAGCTGTGTTGCACGCTCCATTGCGCTCACTTGTAGTGCGTAATCCACACCACGCTCGAAACGCATTGAAGAATCAGTGTGAAGACCGTAGCTACGTGCGCGGCCACGGATGTGGTCAGGTGCAAAGAATGCACACTCTAGTAGAACGTCTTTAGTCTCAGTTGTTACACCAGACTCTTCACCACCAAAGATACCTGCGATTGCAAGTGCTTTGTTGTGGTCAGCAACTACTAGTGTATCTGCGTTTAGTTCTGCTTCGTTGCCGTCAAGAAGCGTTAGCTTCTCACCTTGCTCAGCCATACGAACTACGATGCCACCTTCGATCTTCGCTAGATCGAATGCGTGCATTGGTTGGCCTTGCTCTAGAAGAACGTAGTTAGTGATGTCTACTACAGGGTCGATAGAGCGAATACCACAACGACGCAGTTTCTCTTGCATCCATAGTGGTGTTTCAGCTTGAACGTTTACGTTCTTAATAACACGACCTAGGTAACGAGGACACGCAGCAGGAGCTTTCACTTCGATAGACACTTTATCGTCGATTGAAGGGGCAACTGCTTCTACTAATGGCTCTGTCACGTCAGCACGGTTTAGTACGCCAACTTCACGAGCTAGACCACGAATGCTGAAACAGTCAGCGCGGTTTGCCGTTAGGTCTACGTCTACTGTTACGTCGTCTAGACCTAGGAATTCACGGAAATCGGTACCGACTACTGCGTCTTCTGCTAGTTCCATGATACCGTCTGACTCAACGTCGATACCTAGTTCAGTGAATGAACAAAGCATGCCGTGAGATGGCTGGCCACGTAGTTTCGCTTTTTTGATTTTAAAATCACCTGGAAGAACAGCACCAACTGTTGCTACTGCTACTTTCAGACCTTGGCGACAGTTAGGTGCGCCACAAACAATGTCTAGAAGCTCTTCTTCACCCACGTCAACTTTAGTTACGCGCAGTTTGTCTGCATCTGGATGTTGACCACATTCAACAACGTGACCGACTTTAACGCCAGTAAAAGAACCAGCAACAGGAAGAACGTCGTCTACCTCTAGACCGGCCATTGTAATTTGGTGAGTTAGCTCGTCAGTAGTAACCGCAGGGTTTACCCACTCACGAAGCCATGATTCGCTGAATTTCATGTTGATGAACCCTCTGGATTACTTGAACTGTTTTAGGAAACGAAGATCGTTCTCGAAGAACGCACGTAGGTCGTTCACGCCGTAACGAAGCATTGTTAGACGCTCAACACCCATACCGAATGCGAAACCAGAGTATTTTTCAGGATCGATACCTACGCTACGTAGCACGTTCGGGTGAACCATACCGCAGCCTAGCACTTCTAACCATTTACCGTTTTTGCCTTTCACGTCTACTTCAGCTGAAGGCTCAGTGAATGGGAAGTAAGATGGACGGAAACGTACTTCTACTTCTTCTTCGAAGAAGTTACATAGGAAATCGTGCAGGATGCCTTTCAGCTGAGCAAAGTTTACGTTCTCATCAACCAGCATGCCTTCCACTTGGTGGAACATTGGCGTGTGCGTTTGGTCGTAGTCGTTACGGTATACACGGCCTGGTGCGATGAAACGGAATGGTGGTTTACCATTTTCCATCGTACGGATCTGTACGCCTGACGTATGAGTACGAAGCATCAAGTCTGGGTTGAAGAAGAAAGTATCGTGGTCAGTACGCGCTGGGTGATCAGCTGCGATGTTTAGCGCATCGAAGTTGTGGAATGCATCTTCGATCTCTGGGCCAGCCTCGGTGTTAAAACCAAGTTCGCCAAAGAACTTCTCAATACGCTCTACAGTACGAGTTACTGGGTGTAAACCACCGTTTTCAATACGACGACCTGGTAGTGTTACGTCGATTGTTTCTGCTGCTAGTTTCGCTTCAAGCTCAGCACGTTGTAGTGCATCTTTACGAGCTGCGATAGCTTGCTGAACTACGCCTTTCGCTTTGTTGATCTCTTGACCAGCTTCACGGCGTTCTTCTGGTGGTAGTTTGCCTAGGCTTTGAAGTTGAGCAGTTAGCTCACCTTTTTTACCCAGATACTGAACACGCACTTCATCAAGTGCGACTAGCGATTCGGCAGCTTCAATTGCAGTGCTCGCGCTAGCAATGATCTCTTCTAGATGTTGCATCGTTTCCTCATCTACCTGTAGGTAGTGTCCATAAGGGAGTGATTGGTTTTTTGATAGCTGTACATAGTAGCCAAACCGGGCACCAATGCCAAATTGAATTACGAAAAGAAGAGGTTATTGAATAAAAAGAGCACAAAAACGTCAAAAATGTCATCTTTAGTTAATCTGCCGTTTAGTTGTGCCCTTTTGTTTTAGAAATAGTATTGAATAGATAGCTCGATAAAATCGTCATCTCTAGCGAAGTAGAGCAAATCATTTGGTGTTTCATTTTTAAACAACCAAGCATCAATTTGCCACTTAACGTGATTCGATATTCGGCTCGACGCCTCTAACTTAGCATTGTAAACATCAGCATTATCTAAATCCTTCGTGATTCCCGTCAATACTTCCGTTCCGTCCTCATCATTGAGCGCCCAACGAATACCTGCAAACACATCATTTTGACCGATAGTTTGTGCGTTGTTTCCACGACTGTCATAGAGGTACTCACCAATAACCCCCACATCCCAAACCGTGTCAAATGCACCGACGAAGGTATACTCAAAACCCGTCACAAGACCGACATGATTATCAGCGCTATCTCGATAAACACTTTCTAGTTTCCATAACCAATCGCCAACAATTCCTTGCACATCGAGACCGACATGACTCATCAGAGCGTAGTAAGGCTTTAATTCTCCGTACTCTAAACGAAAGTAAGGATCCCGGTTTGTTCCATATAAATAGCTTAGGCCTACGTCCCAATCGCCAAGCATTTTCGAATATCGAAAAGCCACATCTACGTGCTTCTCTTCTCTGCTTGATTCATAAATAGCATCATCAGAGACAACGGGGTCGGTTCGCAAGCGACCATCTGTACCCGCAAACGTTCGCTCCCTAAAGTAAGGTAATAACATTGCGTGGACGGTGCCCCAGTCTTTGAAAGAGGTAAAATGTAACATCGGCTGACCGAGTTTATCTTCACCATCGACGGCTTCAATGGCATCTGTTTGGTTTACTACATCAACTAAATGGGCTGATTCAGTCACTCCCCAAAAGACCTTACTAATCCCAACTCGAAGCTCATAATCATCCCAATAAGTCAGATAAAGTGCCTCTCGTATGTCGCCATGACTTCGCTCATCGTCTAGACCATCCAGACGATAGAAAGGTGTGAAAGTAAAGTTTGCATCACCATTTTGCATCTCCCAGTAAAATTCTGGCTGCAAAACCAATGACGTTTGCGCTTTGCTCTGACCCTGAGAGCCCGTTTTAAAAAACTGACGATGCTCAATATTGACTTGTCCTGCGAGCTCGACGGCAGTCAGAGGCATCGAGTAAAAAAAGGCTGCTGCACTAAGCAACAACCCAACATTTAATCGCTTCATTTTTCCTCCACTACCTCACTCGCTTCAACACATTCTTATGAAAGTCATTGTCTTGTAATCCAGTGTTAAAACGCATTTCGCTAGTCGTTAGCTCAGTACTTTTTCCTGTTTGATGGTTTGTCATCGCCATAGTGTGCGCTCGCCAATATTGGTTGAGATATTGCTTGTAATCGGAAAAAGAAAGCGTTTTTAACAAAGAGCCTTTGCGGTCGTAAAACTCAACTTTAAGTGGACGATAATGCGCTTTATCTAACCACACCGTTTGCTTGGTATAACCTGAGTTCTTATCGGTCGGAATTTGCTCTACGACGAAAACATCTTGCCCGTTTATGCTGTCATCTTTTAGGTAGTTGAAACGGTATTTTTCAATCTCAAAGGAACTGAGATCCTCATACGCGAATTCACTGCCCATAAAAGGACCTGATTTGTTACGCGAGGAAATACGTTTCACACGTTTCAGTGCAGGAAGGTAAAGCCATTGGTCATCGGCACCCACCGTATGAGAATGGTTGAGAAACGCCGTGCCTTTTACATCTCTCGGTTCATCAAATATCGTGAGCCCTTTGTCACCATCGCCATCAACTTCAAGTGATTGTAAGCGCATTAAACGTGTGCTGCTTTCTCCTTGCGCGTTTCGCAGAATCATTTGCATCGTAGCAACAGAATCCCCCCACCCTTCATCACGGGCTTTGCGCTCTTGAGCAATCTCTAATCCTTTCGCTTCATCCGCTAACACCGCATGACTCATAAAAAGCGAGACAGAAAGTGCAGATACTTTTAAGGCATTTTTTAGTAAATTCATGTTCAATCCTTTGATTCGTTATGACTGAGTAACAGCCGTGGTTTGAGAGTCAGTTGATTTAAGCTTGTTTCGGCGGTCCACCTCGTCGTAGACGCCTTTGTCAAACAACATCAGTAGAGTCGGTAGGAAGATGAAATCCACAACAAGGGCAATAAAGATGACAATGGCACTCAACTGTCCCATATCGGCATTTAAACGGAAGCTCGACATCGCCAGAACAGAGAAACCAGCAACAAGCACGACCGTCGTAATCCAGAGTGCGCGCCCCACGGTACGAAAGGCGTAGCGAACCGCTTGCTCCGCACTGTGGCCATCTTTACGAGCGTGTTGATATTTAGAAAGAAAGTGAACGGCGTCATCGACAACAACACCAAGCGTTAATGTCACAACGACAGACAATCCCAAGTTAATCTCGCCAGAAACCAGCGCCCAAATACCAAAACCAATAAGCGCAGGAGCAATATTCGGGACAAGACTAATTAAGCCAAGCTTGAACGAACGCAAGGCAAAGATCAGTAATGCAGAGATTAAGACAAGAGTAATGGGCAAGGTTGACAGCATGCTGGCCATATTCGTTTCACCAATATGCGCAAACATCAATGAAGGACTAGACGCAACAACATCATATTGAGGCGCGTTTTCGTTAAACCATTGGTAAATGCGATTTTCCAAATCAACAAGCTCGACGCTGCCCAAGTTCTCCACGGTGAGAACCATCTTGATCGACGACTTATCTACATTGATTTGGTTGTTCAAATCTAAACCATACGGTAGTGACATTTCATAAAGCAGCAGATATTGAGCCGCTAATTCTCTGTCTTGAGGGAGCGAGTAATAAGCCTGATCATCTCCATGCATGTTCTTGTTTAGGCGCTTATAAACATCGCTCAAGGTCGCAACATGGTCCGTTTCTGGCTGCAACCTTAGCCAGTCAGTAAATTTACCCACGGAATTGAGAAAATTAGGATCGGCAATGCCCTGCGATTCGTTAGTTTTTATCGCGATACTGATGTTCGCCATGCCACTGATTCGCTCTTCCATAAAATCAGCCGCTCGGCGAAATTCATTGCTATGGCCAAAGTACTCGACGGATTCATCATTGACTTTGTTCAGCGGAATCAAGCTCGCACTCGCGACAATAACAAGCACCGACAACGGCAATAACGCATGTCGCTTTGACACCACGAAATCTCCTAAATGATCCATAAAGTGCTTTCTTTCATCAGAAGTATCCGACTTCACCGTAACCGGAAGGATATTAAGCAAGGCGGGAAGTAACGTGATGGAAAGGAAACAAGCAACCATGACGCCAAGGGCTGATAGGTTGCCGAAATCTCTCAGGATTGGAGAATCCGACATATTCATCATTAAAAAGCCGATCGCGGTGGTAATGGAGGTAATCAAGATAGGCATGAAATTGAGCGCAATACTTCGCTCAATAGAGTGGGCTTTACTAAAGCCGTTTTGCATAGACTGACGCATTGTCGTGATGATGTGTACACAGTCTGCGACGGCAAGCGTCATCACCAAGGTAGGCACATTAACGGTCGCCGTGCTTAAGAACATACCAGCCCATCCTGACAAGCCCATTGTAACCATAACCGAGCCGATAATAACGATGAGCGTCGCGATGACGCTAAGCAATGAGCGCAACATGATGGTCAGAAACACCAATATCACTAGTAACATAGTTGGCACTAATGTTGCGCTATCATCTTGGGCTGCGGTCATAAACGCGTAGTTCATTGCAATAATACCAGCCTTGTGGAATTCCGTGTCTGGGTACACTTGCTGATAACGCTCAATCATTCCGTTTATGTAAGCAACCACCTCTTGTACTTCAGCAGTTTTATCTATTTCAGGGAGTTGGACCGTAATGTTTACGACCGTGACATCTCCTTTTTCAGAAATCAGTGAACTTTTCAAAACCGGCTCACTCAACGCAATACTTTTGACTTTGTCTATTCGTTGAGGTGTCAATTCATATTCGCTATACAGTAAATCTTCGACAAGAAGATCATCTTCAAACGCTTCGGTATGCTGGTAGTTAGCGAGGGAATCAACGCGGGTGGAGTATGGAACTTGCCACGCCTCGTCAGTGATCTGCTGAATAAGAGATAATGTGCTAGGAGTAAAAACAGTGCCGCTCTTTGGCGCTATAACCAAAGCAAGACTGTCAGATTTTGCAAAGGTGGTTTGAATTTCATCAAACGCAAGTAACTGCTCATTTGTTCCATCAAAGAAGATGTCGTAATCTCCTCTAAAGTAAAGATTTTTTCCTCCAATAGTTGCTATGACAATCAATAAAACGGTAGCAAGCATCACCAATACACTGTAATTCGTTGGTAGCTTACCCCATCCTGAACGGGCGTATTGTTGAACGTTGTGATGTGGCATCACACTCTCCTTTGTGACGTTTCGTCAAATTTAAAAACTAAAAAAACAGCAAATGCTGTAAATAACCAGACAAACTCGACATGCAAACTTTAGATCGAATGAATTTGGCTACATAAGTTAGTTTTTAGTAACTTCCTATGCTTCTCGTGATCATTGGCTGAACGCCAACCTTCGAGATTTAATGACGATTCGTCACAATAGTGCGATAAAAAAGCCAACCATAACGTCAGATTGGCCTTTCCAGTTTATTAGCGATTCACTGACTCTAAATAAGCAAGCTCTTCACTAAATAACTCCTGCTCCACCCGACGCCAGGTTTTACGGTAGTCCCATTCTGTAGATAAAGGCGACCAACCTAAACCATCAAGTAACATATTCGCGTTGTGCAGTACGGAGAATGGGTCTTGAATTCGCTGAATACATCGACTGTTCGATGCATTTTGCGCCAAAGCGTTTGAACCGAAGGCAATAGACCAGTTGGCGAATACAATAGCATCTGAACCAATTGCGGGAGAAAACTTAAGATCACCACATTCTACCGCATTGTTCACTAGCGCATCAGCACCATCTATTACTTGTTCTTCCAAGTTATTCAGTTCATTCACACGTTTAGGCGAAGCCTTCTCTAGAACCCAAGGCGTCTTTGCAACAATCGCACAGGTTGATAGTACTGGCTCCATACGAGCGTAAATACGATAACCTACATGCATCGCAATGATTTTTTCTCTGGTATTACCATTAAATTTGGCGGTACGTTCGAAAAATATTGCTTCGCTTTTCAGCGAATGAATACAAAGCGCAAGAATCACATCTTCTTTGCTGCAAAAATGATTGTAGATCGTCCCTTTAGAATAAGGGCTTGACGCTGTAAGCTTGTCCATCGTTAAGTTGGCAAAGCCTTGCTCTTGAACTAAAGACTTAGCCAATTGAATAAGCTCTATCTCACGATCAGCAATCGCCTGTTGCTTTTTTGTTAGCCCTGAAGACACACGACATCCGTCTTGCTTGCTATATTTTTTACAGCGAAAGTTAAACATAATCCTTTGATCCGTATACCAACACACTCCCAATAATTGTAACACGATTCTTTAATACAGGAACGCAACCAAAGTTGACGAACCGTCATAAATGACACTTCGTCATAATAGATCAAAAAACAAACATTTCAAGTATGAATTTATAATTAGAAGATAAATAGCTACCAATTATGCATACCCAAGTAGCTACTGGATGCTTGGTTCAACGAGAATGGTTTCTTTGTAGAGGAAGCGAGAGAGGCTTTGGGAGGAACAACGAAGGAAATCAGCATGTTAAAAATAACGAAAGTAGATGCTGAACAGGTATTATTCGAAATAAGCCCAAAACACTTTAAGTCTGAATTAAGAGCAAACACCGCTGAATGCCCTACTTACAAAGTATTTGCTGTCTTAGGCTTTTTCTTTTGCAACGCCCTTTCAGAAACTCTCTTCAAAAAAGGCTCAAAATCTATATCGATAGGCTTGGCTTATCACCTGCAGCTGCGATGGCATAACGAATATCATCAATAAATCGCCCCTCTGTCTCAATAATGCCGTCAGAGAATGTGACTGGCTGATGTGGCCCAGCAAGTAGAACAATATTAGTAAAATCAGAGACATTAAAGTTCTCTGCTACAACATTTTTGGAATGAAAATCGATGACGGTCTTTGCGACTTGATCTTCCAGTAACAAAAGCTGTTCTTCGGTAATTTTCATACGCGCCAAAGCAACGCGAACACACTTATCGTGGGTAGTCGTCTGCTCTTTTATGATTTCTGTATATTTGTCGTTGAGCTTGGAGTTCTCTGCATAGCTATAATATAAAGGCCCGTGCAGCGTTATATTTTTATCTTCATCAACGTAAACGAGATCCAACAACTCTAATGCTTTTAAGTAATCGGACATGCTCTGCTCAGACAAGTCATACTTTTTCTTTAAAAGAGAATAGCCGTCTTTACCTCGTAACATTCTCAATTCACGATAAAAGTCGTAAAGGTGAGGGAATTGAAAGAATACTTCATCCTGTGTGCGACTAAAGTAATCCTCGTCTTCACCTTGCAATTGATTTGCGAGCTTTTGTAGTTCATCTAACGTGCAATCAACCGCTCTACAATATTCCAGCAACTTATCTAAAGCGAGATTCGTGCTTGTAAGATGTCTCTTAAAGGTAGATAGTGGCATACCCATTTTCTCAGATAGCTCTCGATATGTTAGCCCTTTTGTTTTAATCGCTTGGCGTAATGCGGCTAGCAAGTATTCGGGAGTCAGATCTCTCATCTACAATTCCTTTTGGCAATGTTACAGCTGTATAGTATTTGTAACAATTTAGAACCGCTTGGCAAGGTATAAGTTCATATTTTTATAAGAAAAACATGAATTAATATACCGAAAAGAGAATTCACACAACAAATGAAAAATTCAATATGAATTCAATTTCATTATAGATATAAAATAATATGCAAAATAAAAGTGAAGCAATTACTCTAAATCATCGTGATTAATTTTAATAGTAACGTAAAGTTGAGAATATAAACCTATTCTCTCTACAAAAATCTAGAATAATTAACCTAAAAGGAACAGAACGGTAAATGCATAATAATTCACCGCTCTCTATTAGCATTTTTGCAATGCTATTCAAGTAGACTAGTCCGCTAGTTTCACTGCAGTACCAAATGCCAAAATTTCCGAAGAACCATCTACGATTGAGCTTGTGGTAAATCGAATCCCTACTATTGCATCGGCACCTTTAGATTCAGCGTCCGCCACCATGCGCTGTATAGCAATATCACGCGCGTCGGTCATCATTTCCGTGTAACCACGAATTTCGCCGCCAACAATGCTCTTGATACCCGCCATGAGGTCACGGCCAATATGCTTTGATTGAACAACATTACCAGTTACAACCCCTCTGATTTCAGAGATCTGCTTGCCAGGAATGCTTTCGGTCGTTGTGTAGATCATTTTTAATCCCTTATAAACGTAAAAATTTATACCCAAGCTACCTTATAACTAACATAAGATGCTAACCAATAAATTGAGAAGACTGATAAACAATACTCTAAATAGCCAAGCTAAAAGTCATTTGGGTATAAATTTTAGCAATAAAAAAGGAGAGCTAATGCTCTCCTTCTCTTAATCCTAAACTGCTAATTAAAGAGCAGCTTTCGCTTTTTCAACTAGAACTGCAAATGCAGCTTTGTCGAATACTGCGATGTCCGCAAGGATCTTACGGTCGATCTCGATAGATGCTTTCTTCAGACCGTTGATGAAACGGCTGTAAGATAGACCATTTTGACGAGATGCCGCATTGATACGTGCAATCCATAGTTGACGGAATTGACGTTTCTTAGCGCGACGGTCACGGTAAGCGTATTGACCAGCTTTAGTAACTGCTTGGAAAGCTACGCGGTAAACACGTGAACGCGCACCGTAGTAACCTTTAGCTTGTTTTAGAACTTTCTTATGACGTGCACGAGCTTGTACACCACGTTTTACGCGAGGCATTATGCTTCTCCTAAACTAAACGATTGATAACTAAAAAGAATTAAGCGTATGGCAACATACGGATTACTGCAGCCACTTCACATTTTGGAAGGATTGCATTCGGACGTAGTTGACGCTTGTTCTTAGTAGTACGCTTAGTCAGGATGTGACGTTTTGTAGCGTGCTTGTACTTAATACCACCAGCAGTTTTCTTAAAACGCTTAGCAGCACCTTTGTTGGTTTTCATCTTAGGCATGATGAATAACTCCGCATTGAGTAGGTTTAATAAACAACGTAATTAGGGCGAACAAAACCCAGCCATATGCCTTTATATAAAGGAAAGCGGCTAGGTTTTAATTACTTGATGAGCCGTTAATTACTTCTTTTTAGGGGCTAGCACCATGATCATCTGGCGACCTTCAATCTTCTTAGGGAAAGATTCAACTACAGCAATTTCTGCAGTATCTTCCTTAAGACGATTTAGAACGTCAACACCGATGTCTTGGTGTGCCATCTCTCGGCCACGGAAGCGAATTGTTACTTTCACTTTGTTGCCTTCTTCAAGGAAACGCGTCAGGTTGCGTAGTTTTACCTGATAGTCTCCAATATCAGTTCCAGGACGGAATTTTACTTCCTTGATCTGGACCTGCTTTTGCTTCTTCTTCTGCTCTTTAGCAGTTTTGCTCTTCTCGAAGAGGAACTTACCATAGTCCATCACACGACAAACAGGTGGCTCGGCGTTAGGACTGATCTCAACGAGATCCATACCAGCTTCTTCAGCAGCTGCAATGGCTTCTTGAATCGATACAACACCAACTGATTCACCGTCAGCGCCTGTTAGTCGAACTTCACGAATACCACGAATTTCACCGTTGATACGGTGCGGGTTTTGTTTTACCGGCTGTTGGCCACGTCTTCCGCCTTTAATAGCTTATTCCTCCAGATTGAGCTTACGGCTAGAGATCTCGTCTTGGATGTATGCAATAAAATCATCCACTTTAAATTTACCAAGATCTTTACCTTTACGAGTACGCACTGCAATTTCGCCAGCTTCCATTTCTTGGTCACCAACAACAAGCATATACGGTACACGCTTCAAAGTATGTTCGCGGATTTTAAAGCCAATCTTCTCATTTCTCAAGTCCGCTTTAGCTCTAATTCCACTTTTTTGTAGTTTTTGTACTATTTCTTGAACATAACCTGACTGTTTATCAGTAATGTTCATAAGAACTGCTTGTTCTGGCGCCAACCAAGTTGGGAAGAAACCAGCATATTCTTCGATAAGGATACCGATGAAGCGCTCTAGTGAACCTAGAATCGCACGGTGAATCATTACCGGTACAAGACGTTCATTGTTTTCACCTACATAAGTTGCACCTAAGCGACCTGGTAGGTTGAAGTCTAGCTGGACAGTACCACACTGCCACGCACGGTCTAGACAATCGTATAGTGTGAATTCAATCTTAGGACCGTAGAACGCACCCTCGCCTTCTTGAATTTCGTATGGAATATCCATCGATTCAAGAGACTGCTTCAATGCTTCTTCAGATTGATCCCAGATTTCATCTGAACCTACACGTTTCTCTGGACGAGTAGACAGTTTCACTACGATGTTGTCGAAACCAAATGTTTGGTACGTATCGTACACCATCTTGATACAGTTTGTTACTTCTTCTTGAATTTGGCTCTCAGTACAGAAAATGTGAGCGTCATCCTGAGTAAAGCCACGTACACGCATAATACCGTGTAGTGCACCAGATGGTTCGTTACGGTGACATGAGCCAAACTCAGCCATACGTAGCGGTAGGTCGCGGTACGATTTTAGACCTTGGTTGAAGATCTGTACGTGACCTGGACAGTTCATTGGCTTAATTGCGTATTCACGGTTCTCAGAAGAAGTTGTGAACATTGCATCAGCGTATTTATCCCAGTGACCTGAGCGTTCCCAAAGAACACGGTCCATCATAAGTGGACCTTTCACTTCTTGGTAACCGTACTCATCTAGCTTAGCGCGGATGAATACTTCTAGATCACGGAAGATAGACCAACCATTGTGATGCCAGAACACCATACCCGGTGCTTCTTGCTGCATGTGGAATAGGTCTAGTTGCTTACCAATCTTACGGTGATCACGCTTCGCCGCTTCTTCTAGGCGAGTTAGGTGCGCTTTCAGTGCTTTCTTGTCGTGGAAAGCCGTACCGTAGATACGTTGAAGCATTTTGTTGTCGCTGTTACCACGCCAGTAAGCACCTGCAACATTCAGCAAAGTGAAGTGTTGACAGAAGCTCATGTTAGGAACGTGAGGACCACGACACATGTCGATGTATTCTTCATGGTGGTAAAGGCCTGGACGATCATCACGAGATACGTTTTCGTCTAGGATTTCCACTTTGTATGGTTCGCCACGTGATTCAAACGTATCACGCGCTTCCTGCCAGCTTACTTTTTTCTTAACCACTTCGTACTTGGTTTTCGCTAGCTCTTTCATACGCTTTTCAATCTTTTCAAGATCTTCTTGCGTTAGAGATTCGTCTAAGTCGATATCGTAGTAGAAGCCATTGTCGATGGTTGGACCGATCGCCATTTTAGCTTGAGGGTAAAGCTGCTTAAGAGCGTGACCAAGAAGGTGAGCACAAGAGTGACGAACGATTTCTAGACCGTCTACTTCATCTTTAACTGTGATGATTTCAAGGCTTGCGTCTTCTTCAATTAGATCACACGCATCAACGCGGTTACCGTTTACACGACCAGCGATAGTTGCTTTTGCAAGACCAGGACCGATCGATTGCGCAACTTCCATAGTAGAAACTGGGTTGTCAAATTGACGCTGACTGCCGTCAGGAAGAGTAATAATAGGCATGCTATGTCCTTTACAGTGGTGTTGCACACCAAGCAACACATGTTATTCAAATTAGAAGCTATTTGTTGAAAATAGTTGAGAGTCAATAAAGGCCTCTCGGTAACACGAATACCGGACCGTTATCGAAAATGGGATTGTACCTAGCTCACATTTAGAATGCAAAGCGCGATTTTGTTTTGTCATAAGAACTTAACCGCAGACCCGTCACTACAATCTGATCATGCTTTTTTTAAGAGACCGCATAGCTGATGAATGGAATTGCCCCTCAATGAACTTACACAACAAATTACAATATCCCCTATTACGTGTGAACCGATACAAAGCCTAACACGCTGGGCGAGAGCTCAACGTGCGATTTAGGTATATAGTTGTTTTATAGAGTAGTTTGTATGTAGGTATTCATCATGGTCTATTTCAAATCGCGCTTTATGGTGCTTCTAAGCACCTCGATATGTTCTTTGCAAGCCTTCGCATCAAATGACTTATATGGCCCGCTGCGTTCTTACGCACAATCCCCAATGCAAGTGGTTAGTCACACCAACATACTGCGTTCAGGACATAGTCTGCCCTATGGTTTTGTCGAAGCCTATGGTTCAGGAACCGTGGCAAGTGTTTGGGCTCATACTGATGAATACGCACTGGATTATTACCACAATCAAATCGAATTAGGCAGCAAATGGCAAGTCAGCAACCGTTGGCAGTGGGAGCTCAACTATCGATGGGTCTTTGCCGCTGACAACCATTTAGATGGACTGACGAAAAGCTTCCATAAACTTTTCGGTATCGGACAAAATGGGCGGGATAAAGTAGACAGAGATCGTTTTTACATTTCAATGCCGCAATATGATGTGCTTGAAGATGATTTCGAAGGACAAACACTGGCCAATAACCTATCTACTTACTTACAGTATCAAGTGTTCCAAAATGAACATCACGGCCTATCGATTGGCGGCAGTTTGTATTTTAACGATGTGGCTCACGGCACTTTTCAAGGCAGCAGTTTCGAGCAAGGCTTCCAATTAAACTACAGCTACTTAAGTGATGCTCATGCATTTTATTCGATGATTGGCATGACTTTTCGTTCGGATGACCGTGCCTTGCTCGATCTGCCTTATCGACATAATACGATTGCCATTGCAGGTGGGTACCGTTATGCCTTAGAAGATAACCATCACCTGATGTTGGAATATCATTGGTATCAAGGCTCAACAGAAGGACCCACAGAGTTTGCTGATGCCTCTAATGAACTGGTATTGGGCTATCGATATCTAATGGAAAATTCAGCGCTTGAGTTTTTAGCCGTAGAGAACGCAAGAAACATGGATAACAGTACCGATATCGCTTTCACAATAGGATATCGGTACATATTTTCATCAAGTTGATGAGAGCTATAGATTTAGCGTTGGTGCAACTGCGGCTGCGACTTGAGCATCGGTTGCATTGATCGGCAACGTAAACGAGCGATATTGGTCACCAGCCAAACTGAGCGAACGGTCAATCTCTGCCAAACAATGCATGACCTGTCCTTCCAGAATAAAAGAAAGCTCAATTTCTTTTGATGAGATAAAGCCGTTGTTACGGAACTCTAGCTCTTGATAAATACCAGAGCGAGAGGAAAACGAGCCACCGCGCAAAAAGCCTTTTTCAACATCGGCTTTAACCATAGTGAAACCAGCTTGCTCGATCGCTTGAATAACCCGAGATGCTACTGGTAGTGGTTTCACTTCAATATAGTCACGGTCACGCGGGTCAATCGCAAAATCAATATCTAACGTCGTCTCGACCCAAACATGACATTGATTCTTAAGTGCGCTAACCGCAGTAATTGGCGTTTCATCATGCAGTTTTAGCTCAAACGGAACCTGCTTTTCTTCATTAGGTTGAATCACAAAAGGGTCAACTGCTTTCAATTGATCAATAGTGAAGGTTTGGTAACTTACGCTATCATCCACTTCGACTTTCATTTCCGTGTTCAATTTAATCGTAATAGCATCAATTTGTTGTTCGACGTCTCCGCCTTTGATATGAACATGCCCTTTCAGCGTCGCTCCTTGAAACACGCTCATTTCGTCCAAAATGGTATCTACTTTTGCAGAGCCGATCCCCAGTGATGCTTTCAATTTTTTAAACATACTTTTCCTTTTTTAGCGATTTTTCTTCTAATAATCGTTTGTTTACACAATTGTTTTCTGCTGTGCAAGCAATAGACCACAAGAAAATGTTTGAATTCAATCATCAATCCAAATAATGCTCAGCAGCAAGAATCATTCAGATCTTCAATAGGATTGCTCGGTCACTAAGCGGTACATTCGTCGAGAAATGTTTGCAATTTGTACCTAAATTAAGCAGTATTTGTATAGTCAAATAAAGGGAAATCATTATGTCTGCACCACTCTACATTCAAATTAAACAATTTATCCTGGAAAAAATTGATGCTGGAGAGTGGGTAGTTGGTCATCGCATCGCCACCGAGATTGAGCTTACCGAGCAATTTGGTGTCAGTAGAATGACAGTGAACAAAGCAATTCGGGATTTAGTAAATGAGGGCCGATTACAACGTCGCCCACGCTTAGGCACGTTCGTGTGTGATCCTGGTGAAAAGTCAGAATCTCCCCTGCTAGACATTCGAAACATTGCCGAAGAAGTCAGCGATAGAGGGCGAAAGTATGGCAGTAAAGTGCTCAAACAGATTGCCATAAAAGCAGATGACAACATTGCGACAAAACTCGGCGTTATGCTAGGCACGACAGTGTTTTACAGTGAAATTATTCACTATGAAGACCAAACGCCGATTCAATTGGAGCTCCGCTGGGTGAATAGCCAATATGCCCCGAGTTATTTAAATCAAGACTTCACACAAATCACTCCAAATCAATACCTGTCAAATAATTGCCCACTCAGCGCGATAGAACATACTGTAGAGGCAATTGTGCCTGAAAGCCGTATTAAGCAAGACTTAAAAATGCAAGCCAATGAACCTTGCCTTCTCTTGAATCGCAGAACGTGGAGCCAAGATAAGTTAGTCAGTACCGCCCTACTTTATCACCCTGGTAACAAATATAAGCTGAGCTCAAAAGTGCTCATTTAAGGACAAGATTTATCCTCTAGATCTACGTTTTGATCACATTTTAGCAACATCAATCTTGTCAGTGTTCTTATTTTGCTCTATTTATTTGTATATACATTTAATGATACAAATAAACACAGGGACACAAACATGGATTTGCTGATTGAAAACGCACGTCTAGTTACCATGCAATCGGGAGAATGCGGATACCTTCCAACGCCTCCAGCGCGCATTGGTATTAAATCTGGAAAAATCGTTGCGATCAGTACTTGTGCCATTGGTGAAGACGCACCGCAAACCGAGTCTCTGCAGTCTGCCCAACATTACGCTCAGAGTATCGACCTTCAAGGCAAGTTAGTTCTGCCAGGTTTGATCGACTGCCACACTCATCTTATTTACGCGGGCAATCGTGCCAACGAATTTGAAATGCGCTTAAACGGCGTGCCATATCAAGAAATTTCCAAACAAGGCGGTGGGATACTTTCAACGGTGCATGCGACGCGTTCAGCAACCGAAGCGCAATTAGTTGAGTTAGCGTTGCCACGTTTAGACGGGCTACTCGCGAGCGGCGTCACTTCTGTCGAAGTGAAATCAGGCTACGGATTGACACTGAATGATGAAATAAAAATGCTCCGTGCAGCCAAAATGCTTGAACAAGAGCGCAAAGTTAAAATCACCACTACACTTCTCGCCGCTCACGCCATTCCGCCAGAGTTCCAAGGTCGTGCAGATGATTATATTGAGCACATTTGTCAGGACATAATCCCTGTTGTCGCAAAGGAAGAATTAGCTACGAGTGTCGATGTTTTTTGTGAATCGATTGGTTTCAATCTTGAACAAACAGAAAAAGTGTTTGTAGCTGCAAAACGCCACGGCTTAAAGGTTAAAGGGCATACTGAGCAACTTTCTAATCTCGGTGGTACAGCCCTCACTGCGCAATACAACGGTCTGTCAGCGGATCACATCGAGTTTTTAGATGAGCAAGGTGTTAAAGCACTTGCTCGATCAAACACCGTCGCCACTCTATTGCCTGGCGCTTTTTATTTTCTAAGAGAAACTCAGTTACCACCGATTGAGTTGTTGAGAGAGCATAACGTGCCGATGGCAATTGCTACGGACGTCAACCCAGGTACATCACCATTTTCTGATCTCACACTCATGCTGAATATGGCGTGCACGCTATTTCGCCTTACACCGCAAGAAGCACTGCGTGGTGTAACGCAACATGCAGCCAAAGCTCTAGGTTATCAAAACTCACGTGGCGAAATCAAAGTAGGGTTTGATGCGGACTTCTCTATCTGGGATATCGAAAGCCCTGCGGATTTAAGCTATCAAGTCGGAGCAAAACGTCTGGTAGGTCGTATAGTAAATGGTGAATACATTTCACACGGAGGCCAATAATATGTCTCAATTCGACCTACACTCTCCCCTATTTCATTGGCAAGGCCGTCATGATGCCGAGGACGGCAAGCTTGGTCAGCGAATTCATCACGTTGTTCAACGCCAAAAAGCAGATGAGTTGAGTGCCGTTGCGCATGGCGTCTCATTACTCGGTTTTGCTACCGACGCTGGCGTTGCGAGAAACAAAGGACGCATTGGCGCAAAAAAAGCGCCAGACTTAATCCGACGAGCACTCGCTAATTTAGCATGGCACCAAGACGCCCCACTATATGACTTAGGTACTGTGGTGTGTGAAGACGACTTACTGGAAGAGAGCCAAGCTCTATGTGCAGCAACCATTTCAAGCGCACTGCCCCATACGCCAGTCATCGTGCTGGGTGGTGGGCATGAGATTGCATGGGCCTCCTTTTCCGGCTTAGCGGGGTATTTTAAAGAGCACTATCCAGAGAAGAAACCTAAAATCGGCATTATCAATTTCGATGCGCATTTCGATTTGCGCGCATTTGAGAGTAACCTCGCCGACATAAGACCGAGCTCTGGTACACCCTTCAACCAAATTCATCATTTTTGTCAACGTAACGATTGGGACTTTCATTACGCTTGTATTGGTGTAAGCCGCAGTAGCAACACTAAAGCGCTATTTGAAAAAGCAGATGCGTTAAATGTTTGGTATGTAGAGGACAATCAGCTCTGCTACTTAAACCACAGTTATCACTTAACTCAGCTTCAGCATTTTATTGACGATTGTGACTACCTCTATTTGACCATTGATCTGGATGTATTTCCTGCCGCAACCGCACCTGGAGTCAGCGCACCAGCAGCTCGGGGAGTGAGTTACGACACTATTGCACCCTTTTTAGATCGAATTCTTCATTACAAAAATAAGTTAATGCTGGCTGATATCGCCGAATACAACCCAAATTATGACGTCGATAGTCAAACAGCACGATTAGCTGCCCGTTTGTGTTGGGATATCGCCAACGCAATGGCGGAAAAACAGCACAAACCATAATGCATCCCAGATGCCACTGATTATTACGACCAAGCAAGTACTTGGTCATCACGAGAAACTAAAGGAGTCTGAAATGACACAGCGCCAGGGACAAGATCCACGACTTGATACAAGCAGAACAATTCGTGCACCTCACGGAGATAAACTGCGCGCAAAATCTTGGCTAACCGAAGCCCCTCTTCGTATGCTGATGAACAACCTTGATCCTGATGTTGCAGAACATCCACATTCACTGGTTGTATATGGCGGCATTGGCCGAGCAGCGCGAAACTGGGAATGTTACGACAAGATTGTTGAAGTACTTGAAAGACTCGAAGATGACCAAACGCTTTTAGTTCAATCAGGCAAGCCTGTTGGTGTTTTCCCTACCCATAAAAACGCCCCACGCGTGCTTATCGCAAACTCAAACCTCGTTCCTCATTGGGCAAACTGGGAACACTTCAACGAGCTCGATAAACAAGGCTTGATGATGTACGGCCAAATGACCGCTGGCAGCTGGATATACATTGGCTCGCAAGGTATCGTACAAGGCACATACGAAACGTTCGTATCTGTTGCAAAAAAACACTTTGACGGTGAAGCAAAGGGCCGTTGGATTCTAACAGGTGGTCTCGGTGGCATGGGTGGTGCTCAACCTCTCGCTGGTACAATGGCGGGCTTCTCCATGATTGCAGTAGAGTGTGATGAATCACGTATCGATTACCGCCTACGTACAGGCTATGTCGATAAGAAAGCAACTTCTTTAGATGAAGCGCTAGCTATCATTAAAGAGTCAGACACTCCAGTATCGGTTGGTCTACTAGATAATGCAGCAGACGTTTTCTCTGAGCTGGTAGAACGTAATATCACGCCTGATGTCGTAACAGACCAAACGTCTGCACACGACCCGCTCAATGGCTATTTACCACAAGGCTGGAGCATGTCTCACGCAGCAGAAATGCGTTTGCAAGATGAAGCAATGGTCGTAAAAGCAGCGAAAAAATCCATGGCTGTGCAAGTTCAAGCGATGTTAGAGCTGCAAAATCGCGGCGCCGCAACACTCGACTACGGTAACAACATCCGCCAGATGGCCTTGGAAGAAGGCGTAGAAAACGCATTTGATTTCCCTGGCTTCGTTCCAGCCTACATTCGTCCTCTATTCTGTGAAGGTATCGGTCCTTTCCGTTGGGCTGCTCTCTCTGGCGATCCTGAGGACATTTATAAAACCGACCAAAAAGTAAAAGAGCTAATTCCAGATAATCCGCACTTACATAACTGGCTAGATATGGCTCGCGAACGCATCCAGTTCCAAGGTTTACCTGCGCGTATTTGCTGGGTTGGTCTTAAAGATCGTGAGCGTCTTGGTCAAGCATTCAACGAAATGGTGAAAAATGGCGAACTTAAGGCGCCCGTTGTCATTGGTCGAGACCACTTAGACTCTGGCTCTGTAGCAAGCCCGAACCGTGAAACCGAAGGTATGATGGACGGTTCTGACGCCGTATCAGACTGGCCATTATTAAACGCGCTACTCAACACGGCGGGCGGCGCAACTTGGGTTTCACTGCACCACGGTGGTGGCGTAGGAATGGGTTTCTCGCAACACTCAGGTATGGTTATCTGCTGTGACGGCAGTGAAGATGCCTCAGAACGTATTGCCCGCGTGCTGCATAACGACCCAGCAACAGGCGTGATGCGTCATGCTGATGCGGGATACGATATCGCTAAACAATGTGCAGCAGAGCAAGGGCTAGATTTGCCAATGCTCAACGAAGAACTGAAGAAGCTCAAGTAAGGATGAAAGAGATGTTAAATTTAACGCTAAAGCCGGGTCATATTAGCTTAAACGAACTACGCCAAGTGAGCCGTTCACCAGTCAACCTTACTTTGGATCCTGAAGCCATTCCGGCCATTGAAGAAAGCACACAGGTCGTAGACCGAGTCATCGCGGAAGATAGAACGGTTTACGGAATTAACACTGGTTTTGGGCTATTGGCTAACACACGAATAGCACCAGAAGATTTAGAAACACTGCAACGCAGTATCGTTCTTTCTCATGCGGCAGGTATCGGTGAGTTTATGTCAGATGAAACGGTTCGTCTGATGATGGTATTAAAAATCAATAGTCTGTCTCGTGGCTTTTCTGGGATTCGCCTAAAAGTCATTAATATGCTGACCGACCTAGTCAACGCACAAGTTTACCCTTGCGTACCTAAAAAGGGCTCTGTTGGCGCATCAGGTGACTTAGCTCCTCTAGCCCATATGAGCACTGTATTACTGGGAGAAGGACAAGCTCGCCACAACGGTAAAATCATTTCCGGGCAAGAAGCATTAAAAATCGCAGGTCTAGAGCCTATCACTCTGGCGCCAAAAGAAGGCTTAGCGCTACTAAATGGGACTCAGGCATCCACAGCGTTCGCATTGGAAGGCCTGTTTATCGCGGAAGACCTTTTCGCGTCAGCAACCGTTTGTGGTGCAATGTCTGTTGAAGCCGCTCTCGGCAGCCGACGTCCATTCGATCCGCGCATTCACCGTGTACGTGGTCATCGCAGCCAAATGGACGCAGCACTCGCATACCGTCATTTGTTAGACACATCGAGTGAAATAGGTGATTCGCACACTAACTGTGAAAAAGTACAAGACCCGTATTCTTTGCGCTGTCAGCCTCAAGTGATGGGTGCGTGTTTACAGCAAATCCGCAATGCGGCGGAAGTATTACAAGTAGAAGCGAACTCCGTATCAGATAATCCGTTGGTGTTTGCTGAAGATGGTGACATCATCTCTGGCGGTAACTTCCACGCGGAGCCTGTTGCAATGGCAGCCGACAACCTAGCACTTGCGATTGCCGAGATCGGCAGCTTGTCTGAACGTCGTATGGCATTACTTATCGATAGCGCGCTATCAAAACTGCCACCGTTCTTAGTCGACAATGGTGGTGTGAACTCTGGTTTCATGATCGCTCAGGTGACCTCTGCTGCGTTAGCAAGTGAAAACAAAACGCTCGCTCACCCAGCGTCAGTAGACAGCTTGCCAACATCTGCAAACCAAGAAGATCACGTGTCAATGGCAACATTCGCGGCTCGCAGATTGAAAGAAATGGGCGAAAACACTCGCGGTATTCTGGCGGTAGAATACCTCTCAGCAGCACAAGGCCTAGACTTTAGAGCACCAAACAAGTCCTCTGAGCGTATTGAGATTGCGAAACAAATGTTGCGTGAAAAAGTATCGTTCTACGATAAAGATCGCTACTTTGCTCCAGACATTGAACAGGCAAATACTCTGCTTAAGCTGGCTATCCACAACACGCTCATGCCAGAGAGCTTGTTACCAAGTGTTCAATAACCAAGCATAACTGGCATTTCATCGAATAAACAGATAATGACTTGAAGGCTCTACGTTCAGCGTGGAGCCGTTTTACATACGATTAAACATGTTGATGGCACTATTTATGAACGCCAGTCTACTTTGATGGCTATACTTTAAAAGATAGGCGAGCGAAAAGGTCGTTGTTTATTGTTTTCACAAATAAAAGCGTTGCTAAAGTATGCGTTTTTAACGGTTTATCCGCCGAAATAGTGTCTTATTGTTAGGATACGGTGAAGTTTTCACTGGATGGACCATTGCTACGCAGATATTCGCATATAATCCCACACAGTTTTGGTTACTACGTAAAAATTATGTTTCTAACACCTTATTTTTCAAACACTAATCACCAGTTTCAGTTCACTCGCGAACAAGCAAGCCACTTTGCAAAACGTGTCGCAGGTGACTACAACCCAATTCATGATGAAGACAACAAACGCTTTTGTGTCCCTGGAGATTTACTTTTCGCTGTGCTTCTTAGTAAAGAAGGCGTTAGCCAAAAGATGCGTTTTAACTTCTCTGGCATGGTAAACGATGGTGTAGCACTTCATATTGAAAATAAGTGTGACAAAGAAAGCGCTGTTGTTGACGAGGCAGGTAAAGAATACTTACACATGTCCCGTGAAGGTGAAACTAACCACGATCCGGCATTTATTGAGCATGTAGTGACAAATTACGTGCAATTTTCTGGTATGAACTTCCCTCACATCATGGTTCCTCTTATGGAAGAGAAGCAAATGATGATCAACTGCCAGCGTCCATTAGTTATTTATGAAAGCATGGAAGTCGAATTTTCACGCTTAGACCTTACGCATCCAGAGGTGGATTTCACTGGCGCAACATTCGACGTAGAAGGAAAACGAGGTGTAGTCACCTTAAACTTTGCGTTCAAAGAAGACGGTGAAGTCGTTGGTAAAGGTATTAAGCGCATGGTTGCAAGTGGCTTGAAGCCATATGACCAAGAAGCGGTTGACGACCTTGTACGCCGCTTTAATGAACGTAAGGATGCATTCCTAGCAAAGTTCGTTAAGGCAGCCTAGTCGACTGCCCTATCAGAAGCGCACAAAAAACGTGTTTACTAAAAGAAAGCCCAACGTCGACCGTTGGGCTTTCTTTTTATGTCTCATCCAAACAAAACTAAACGCAATGTTTAGAGCCAACGACGAACATGGTTTTTATAATCCACATACTCTTCACCAAACAATCGCTCTAAAACGCGTTCCTCAGGCTTGATTTGAAACCGATTCATATAACTGACAAATATCACGCCACAAAGCACCACACTCAAGTGCTGCCACCACAAACCAGTTGCTATGATTAGAAGCAATAATGCCGTGTACATAGGGTTGCGTGAAAAGGCAAACACACCAGTTCTTACAACAGAAGATGCCGCTTCAGGTTTTACTGGGTTCACTGTGGTTTTTACTTTGCGAAATTCATACACGCCAGCAATGCCCATGTAGCCAGACAACAAAGTTAATACACCTACTACAAATTCAACAAAGGGTACTCGAATGTTCATGCTCGGCGTCAAAACTTTAAGTCCGTACATCAAAAGTATGACTAGCAAAAACACCACAACAGGTGGGACTTTGAGTTCAAGTTTTCTCAAGATTCATATCCTTTGAAAGGGTCTAAATACGGTTTCTAAAAAGCCCAGTAAAACTGGGCTTGATTTAGTCCGATTACAACAAAGTTAACAGCGCCTGAACGGGATGCTTGGGCTTCGTTCCTTCAAAGCGTTTAACTTGGCTGCGGCAAGAATAGCCTGTAATCAAACATCTCTCGTTATCCAACTTATCTAAGCTCGGCTTCCAGCTTAAATTGTAAATGTCTTTCGACATCGACAACTTATCAACCTCATGACCAAACGTACCCGCCATACCACAACAACCAACAGGTACCGTATTCAAAACTGCACCAAAGTGAGCAAAAATAGCGCCCCACTCTTTTTCCGCATTTGGCATTTTGGTTTTTTCAGTACAGTGCGCAAACAGATACCAAGGTTCCTGCGCCTTATGCTCTCCGCTTTCAAACGCTTCTAGTCTTGGGTAAAGCCATTCGTGGGCTGTTAGTACATCGAAATTACCTCGCTTACTGCCAAGCACTTCAGCGTATTCATCTCGATAACACAGCACCAAAGCAGGATCGACGCCAACTAGTGGGATATCCAAATCCGCTACCATCGCCAAGAACTTCGCTGTGTCGGCTGCTGTGTCCTTAAACTGACGTAAAAACCCTTTAATGTGTTGTGCTTTACCATTCGGCTTAAACGGCAGAAGCACCGGATTCATACCCAGCTTTTTCAATAACTTAACGAAGTCTTCAACGACATCAGCGTCGTAGTAACTAGTGAATGGGTCTTGAACAATTAAAACATGCTTGCTCTTTTCAGACGAAGACAAACCACTGAGCGCTTGCAGATCATAAGGCGTTGTCAGCGACTCTACTCGTTGTTTCAAGGTGGGTACTGATAACAACGGCGCATCGACATACCCGACCGTAGATGCCGTTAAACTTTTCACCCACGACTGCTTCAAAACACCATTTACGACACCTGGCGTTTTCGCCATCATCGGCAGCATAGTCTCAATGTTGGCAACCAGATAGTCTTTTGCAGGACGTTGGTAACGAGAGTGATAGATGTTTAAAAAGCGCGAGCGAAAGCTCGGAACATCGACTTTAATCGGACACTGACTCGCACACGCTTTACACGCCAAACAACCATTCATCGCTTCATACACTTCGTGAGAGAAGTCATACTCGTGACGACGATTGATAGAATGACGTACGCGGTCAATCATGGTTTTGATTGATATTTTGTTTTCTAGTGTTTGCTTTTCTAAGTCAAGAATATCAATGCCTTGCTCAGTAAGCTGACGCAACCACTCGCGAACCAAACCCGCACGACCTTTCGGTGAATGACGACGATCGGCTGTTACTTTCATCGATGGACACATTGGCGAGCTAGTATCGTAGTTAAAACACAAACCGTTACCGTTACATTCCATCGCTTGTTTAAAGCTGTCACGTACTTGAACGTCAATCTGACGGTCATAGTAACCACGTTTGGTATCGGTAACTTTGACAAGCTCTGCATCACTATCCAGCGGTGTACAGATTTTGCCCGGGTTCATTTTGTTGTGTGGATCGAATGCCGCTTTCACACGTCTCAGTTCAGTAAACAACTCGTCGCCGAAAAACTCAGGGCCATATTCTGAACGGAAACCTTTGCCGTGTTCACCCCACATCAAACCGCCGTATTTCGCCACCAGCTTGACCACTTCATCAGAAACTTCGTGCATCAATGCTTCTTGGTGCGGGTCACACAAATCCAACGCAGGACGTACGTGAAGCACCCCTGCATCGACGTGACCAAACATGCCGTAATTCAGAGACTTGCTGTCTAACAGTTCTCGAAACTCTACAATGAAGTCCGCCAGGTTTTCTGGTGGCACACAGGTATCTTCAGCGAATGCGACCGGTTTAGCACGACCTTTTGCTGCGCCTAACAAACCCACCGCTTTTTTACGCATGTTGTAAATACGCCCAATGCTAGCTACATCGTTACAAACTTGGTAGCCGATAATGCCCGCTTCTTCTGTTTCCAACATGGTATCGAGCTTGGCGGTCAATGCTGCAACCTGAGCAGCAACTTCCTCTTCGTCCTGACCTGCGTATTCCACCATGTTGATGCCAAGCATCTCTTTATTTGGAACATCGGTAAGTAAATCGCTCACGGTGTGCCAAACGATATCTTGCTTCGCGAGATTAAGCACTTTTGAGTCAACGGTTTCTACAGACAGCGCTTTCGCCTCTACCATAAACGGTGCATTACGCAGTGCAGAATCAAAGCTGTTGTATTTAACGTTAACCAAAGTACGTGCTTTCGGAATTGGCGTCAGGTTCAGCTTTGCTTCGGTAATAAATGCCAATGAACCTTCCGCGCCGCACAGTACTCGTGTGATATCGAAACGGTTACCGTCTTCATTCAAGGCATTTTTTAAATCGTAGCCCGTTAAAAATCGGTTAAGAGGAGGAAACTTATCTACGATCTGCTGGCGTTTTTCACGACATACGGATTCCGTTACACGTAGCGCCTTGGCAGCAAACTCGCCTTCTTTTGGGTAACCATGAGACAAGTCCGACTCTAAAATTGAACCATCAGCAAACACCGCTTGTAGCGACAAAACATGATCGGATGTTTTTCCGTATTTCAGAGAACCTTGACCAGAAGCATCGGTGTTGACCATGCCGCCAATCGTTGCACGGTTACTGGTAGATAAGTCTGGAGAGAAGAAGTAGCCATAAGGACGAACAGCGTCATTTAACTGGTCTTTCACTACACCAGTTTGTACACGAACCCAGCCTTCTTTCTCATTAATCTCAAGCACTTTGTTCATGTGACGAGACATATCCACCACAATACCTTTGGTTAGCGACTGACCATTGGTCCCTGTGCCGCCACCACGAGGTGAAAAGGTAATTCGTTCGTACTTTTCTTTATTGCTCAGTTTCCCGAGGAGAGAAACATCTTCAGTCGTTTTGGGATGAACGACAGACTGAGGAAGTTGCTGGTAAACACTGTTGTCAGTGGCAACCGCTAGTCGGCTTGAATATTGGCTTTCGATATCGCCAGTGAATCCGGCGTGCTCAAGCTCTTTCAGAAAACTAAGAACAAGAGGATCGACATCAGTTTGCGAGTGTAATCTTGGTAACATTTGCTTCCTGCCCCTACGACGCTGATCCGATCAGCTGCGGGTTGTGTAATTATTTGCTCACTTCTCATACAAATTGGCGCTAAGCGAAAAAAAACACCACAAAAGAGTTAGTGAAGTAATATTCTTTGAATTTCGTCACTTTACAACATTTAAAAAGACGAGCAAATCAGAATCTCGATACAATAATTAAACTTATGCTTTATTTTTTCACGCTTGATGCCTTACATTGGGGAACGAATCGCGTTTCTAGATGAGTTTTCAGAATGAAAAAAAATAAAATTGTGACCACTGAAGATATCCTTCTCAAACTTTGCCAGTCTGTTTCTGGCGTACTTACTTCGGCGACATCTTCTCAAGTAAATTATTCAGCAATGGTGCAAAAAATCCACAAGACTAGCCTCAAACCAGATTTTGGCTGTTTTGTTCTGTTTGATGGCGGATTTACCGGGCTAGTTGTGATTAATTTTACGGCAAAAGCCGCACTGGAGATCTACACCAACTACATGCGTAATATGGGCATGCCAGAAGAAGAGCTGGCAATATCTCATACTTCTGACGAGGTAGGCGATGTTCTGGGTGAACTCATGAATCAACTGGTCGGAGACTTCACTAATAAAATTCGTAAAGACCTGCAAACGAACATCACACAAAACCAACCAAAAATGCTGGCGCTGAATAAGCAAGTTATCTTACAAGTTGATACCAACCTTGACCGCCCTCAAGCGCGCAGAGTGACATTCTCCACCGAAAACAACAATATTTTCTATCTCGAGCTAGCAATGGATAAAACTGAGTTCATCCAACTGGAAGAGTTTGAAGTTGCTGAAGACGAAAACCCAGACGACATTTTAGAGGCAACACGTAAACAGTTGGCTGAGAAAGAATCTAAATCGTCGGGATCAAACGATGATGCCGATGACTTGCTCAACCAGCTCGGGTTGTAATTCTAACGAATCTTAATGAAGAATGGCTTCTTAGACACAAGTACGACTTCATACTGATTACGACGAACTAAAACGCCAGCCTCGCTTAATGCGAGGCTTCTTTTTATGTGCAGAAATTATCTTCAGTCCCACCTTGTATTTCGTTTTTATGTCAAAAAAGGTAATATGTCTGACTTCATAAATTTTCTGCTTTCGTTACTGGTTGTCGATGGATAAACAAAAAGCTCTGAAAAAAATCGCCAAGTGCTTAGAACTGGGCAATTCCGCTAATGTTAATGAGGCTGCCAATGCTATCAAAATGGCACATCGCCTCATGCTTAAATATGGTCTCGATAAAGACGATATTGAGTTCATCAGAATGGGAAAAACACAATCTTCTCATCTGCTACCAGCGAACATCAGTTCTACCATATTGCGAGTGATTCGCGGCATTAACACAAAATTCGGTGTCGAAGCAGTATTGTTGAATCACAAAGGGCTCAAACGTGTCGAATTTATCGGTGAAGCAGATCGCGCTATTTTTGCTGCATTTGCTTTCGATATTGTTTATCGCGAGATGAACGAAAGTACCGGACAATTCCGAAACAGCTTTGCTGGCACCGGCACCTCTTCTCAGGAAGTGACTCGCCGTGTGAACTCATTTGTATCTGGCTGGGTGGAAGGCGCGATTGAAAAATTGCCAATTATTTCTCCAGATGAAGAGTCGGCCAATAAAATTAATGACTATATTGATAAAGAATTCCAAAACATTGACCGCGAAACGTTCAAGAAGCAATTGAAAGAAGCGATGAAAAACCTAACTGAAGACTACGAAGTGGGCTTAAAGAAAGGTAGAAAGGTTTCAGTTAACCGTGGAGTGGGCGGCGAACAAGCACGTAAAATGTTGGGCGATTCATCGAAATAGCCAGAATAGTAAAGGATTCACATAAGCAGCAATGACTTCGATGTCTATGGGGCTTACTTTGAGAGCTTTGGCAGTATTGATAGGAATTTTCTTACATAAACTCTTATCAATCTTACTTTCTCATAACAAATATTAATGCTTGTTTATTCATAATTCGCATCCCATTATGAGGCATGGTTTCGCCTCAGTTTTATACGGAGATTTTCCCTTGAAAAAGATGCCTATTGCACTAGCTCTAGTGCTAGCTCTTACTGGCTGTCAAGCCACTCAACGCCAAAATGCAACAACGGGTGAATACGAAACTAACTCCACCACGCAAGGCGCGCTTATTGGTGCGATCGCTGGCGCAGCAATCGGCCTAGCAACGGGTGATGATGCTAAAGAACGTCGTCAGCATGCACTCATTGGTGCAGCCGCAGGCGGAGCGACTGGCGCTGGCGTTGGTTACTACTTTGACCAACAAGAAGCGGAATTACGTCGCGCTTTGCTAAACTCTGGCGTACAAGTTCAGCGTGTTGGTGAAAATCAGCTTTTACTGCGTATGGAAAACGGTATCGGCTTCTCTTCAAGCTCTTACCAGCTTGATGCTAGCATCCATAATACTCTACGTGGTGTTGCTCGCATCCTAGTTGAGTACCCAGATACCAGTCTCGTTATTGATGGTTACACGGATAGCACAGGCAGTGAGTCATACAACCAAACATTGTCAGAGCGCCGTGCAGAGTCCGTACGTCAATTCCTAGTATCTCAAAACGTTGCACCTGGTCGTGCAATTGCACGCGGCTACGGCGAACGTAACCCAATTTGCTCAAACCAAACTTCTGAAGGTCGTGCGTGCAACCGTCGTGTTGAAATCCAGATCTTGCCACTGAAGTAATTTGGTTGCACCATAACGGTAATAATAAAAAATTACCGGAGCAGGCCTAACCATTATCGTTAGGCCTGACATATTAATGTCTGTCAAAACGTCTGCCCTACTCTGCTTATTTAGCCTCAGCTTTTCTGGCTACTCACTTGCCTCTCAAGCTCCAAATGACCCCATCGAACAATACGAGTACGCACAACAATTATTGGCATCAAACAAAGCTGAAGCCTCACCAGAAACGCGCTACTGGCTAGAGCAATCCGCCAACCAAGGTTACCTCCCTGCGCAAAAACAGCTCGCGAACGACTTTGCTAAAGGGATAAATGGCGAAAAAAATGAAACACAAGCGTTATATTGGCTAACCTCTATCGCACTCAATGACCCAACCGATCGTGGCTTTCTTCTCGCCGATTTTATTCAGCGCAATCCAGATAAGGTCACAACTGCTCAATTGACTGAAGCCTTGTATCAAATGGCTTCTCAGCATAATCCAGCAGCAGAACAAGCTTATAATCAACTGTTAGAGCAGCGCTTCAACCAACTGCGAGCTAAACAAGTCTCGCAAATAAAGTCGCTCGATAAAAAGGCTGAGCAAGCACAGGAAGAGAAAAGCACAGTTGCAAACCCCAAAGTTGAACACTCGCAGTTTTTATGGCTGATCTGGCTAGCGGCGATACTCATCATCAGCGGCTTAAGTTTTCTCGTAATCAAGAAACTTAAGCAGAATAGAAAAGCGCTTGAAGCCAAAGAGGAAAGCCAAAATCAACGAATGGCGAAAAAAATAAAAGAGCTAGAGTTTACGAACAAGCAACTGAAACGCCAGCTAGAGAAAGTATTCAAAGAATTTAAGAAATCCAAAACCCAGGCAGAGAACCATAAGCTAAGCGTCGCGTGTGCTATGTTTGGCTACACACCACAACACATCCCTGATTTACAAGCAATCAAGCTACGCTATAGACAGCTATCAAAGCTTTATCATCCTGACACAAGAGGCAGTGAAGAAGAAATGAAGCGACTCAATCATGCCTTTAAGCTCGTCTCACAAAATGTTACAAAACAGTAAAAATAGGTCAGGATACTTTGGCTAGCATGCTTTTAGACCTATATAATCAAGCGCCGCAATCGATCTCCCTCTCAAACAAATTAACAGACATTTAACTTAAGTCGCGCTTTTATGCCATAATGCCCGGCGCAAAATAACACCTAACGACTCAAATTAATCTAGGTGGGGAGAAAATCAATGTTCACTGAAGAAGGCACCTGTGATTGGTGTAAAAAACCTAGCCTTGTAACTCGTCACGATTATTTAGATGGCAAGCACCACTGCTCATGTAAAGCTTGTTACGACATGGCGAAAATCGACGTGCGCCTATTTAACCAAGGCGAATTACAAATGCGCGAACGCTTGCAACGAGCGAGCTAAGCAAGACGGAATCAACGGAACTGATTTTCAAAGGCGCCTTTTAAGGCGCTTTTTTGATCGGCCAAGCCCTATTTCCAATCTCTATCTCGTATTCCCTCCTATCTTACATAGCATGTCGCATCGGTTATCAGCCCTCTTCCACTGTATACAAACCACTGTCCGTGAAAAACACCTGTATATACAGTAGTAAACCCCTGTATGTCTCTCGTCCAACTTTCTACTCACCTCACATTTTTAAATTGATGTTAGACATATCAGAAATGAAAAATAAACAAATGAATTCAATTACTTAAAGTAAAATCCTTTTATTTCCTTCTCAAAAAACCGCAAATAACTTTTGAGAAACTTGTTGATCAGGTCGCCAAAACAAACTACTGTATACACATACAGCATGTATAAAGGAACAGTAAGATGCAGTTACAAAGTCAATCTCATACATACTCTCGCTACAACGTATTGGCACAAGCAACTAAGCCCATGGCCGTTTCGGATCAGCTTCTATCTAAGCTGGCTGTTTTATCGCAGCAGAAACAATGGATTTTGTTTACAGCAGACTGCCCTCGTCCAGACTTTGAACAACTCACTACTTCTAATATTTGCTGTAAAAACGTTATTCAAATGAAGCCCTCTCAACAGCTTTCAGAAGTCGAGATCGTGATAAAAGCTATTCAGTCTGGTAACGCTAGCGCTGTCGTCGCATCGAACAAGATTGCCCTAATGAATCAATCAATGCTTCGCGATATTGCTCAACGTTATCAGTGTGAAGTCTTTTTCGTCGAAGGCAGAGTTAATAAGTACCACTAACAAGATCGACGTTATCCATCCTGCATCTCGCCTCCTTTTTAAGGGGGTATTTTTTTGTATTAAAGAAAACAGGCAAACGTTTGCTTTTTCTCTGGCGAGTTAAAATAGTTCTGGTATGATGCCCACATTCGATTTATTCAGCGCCCACATTTTGCTGAATATCTTCTCTTTCTGACGTTTGATTAAGATGATAGGAATGTCGCAATGAGCCTTGCTAATCAAGTACTTGCCGTCAATGACGACCTGCCAATTCGCACCCATAAACCCGTTCATAGTGGAAAAGTTCGTTCAGTTTACTGGTTAACTGAAGAAGACAGCGCCCGACTGATCAAAGAAAAAGGATACAATGTCGCTCCAGATGCGCCTTTGGCTATCATGGTGATTAGCGACCGAATCTCTGCATTCGATTGTATTTGGCATGCTGAAGGTGGTCTTAATGGTGTCCCGGGTAAAGGGGCTGCGCTTAATGCGATTTCTAATCACTGGTTCAAACTGTTCAAAGAAAATGGCTTAGCAGATAGCCATATTCTAGACATTCCTCACCCTTTTGTTTGGATTGTACAAAAAGTCAAACCGGTAAAAATCGAAGCCATCTGCCGCAAATACATCACGGGTTCGATGTGGCGCGCTTACGCAAATGGCGAGCGCGAGTTTTGTGGAATCCAACTTCCTGAAGGGTTAGAAAAAGACAAAGCACTGCCAGAGTTGCTAATGACCCCATCCACAAAAGGCATTCTAAAAGGCATTCCCGGTGTGCCAGAAGCGGATGACGTTAATATTACTCGTCAAAATATCGTAGACAACTACGAAGCATTTAACTTCTCAAGTGCGGACGATATCGCACTCTACGAAAAACTGCTGAAAGAAGGCTTTAACGTTATCAGCCAAGCATTAGAAACAATTGACCAAATCTTTGTCGATACCAAATTCGAATTTGGTTATGTTCATGATGCTGCTGGCAATGAAAAGCTGATTTACATGGATGAAGTGGGTACACCAGACTCATCTCGTATATGGGATGCTAAAGAGTACCAAGCAGGTCACATCGTAGAGAACTCAAAAGAAGGTTTCCGCCAGTTCCTACTTAACCACTTCCCTGACCCAGATATCTTGCTAAATAAAGAACGTATGCCAGAGCGTGAAGCACTCGCTCGTGATAATGCTTTACCCGTCGAATCTTTGATGGCGATTTCGAGCACCTACATTGGTATTGCCGAGAAGATTACAGGCAAGCCGATTCATTTGAGTGAGAATCCGAAAGCGGAAATCATCGAAGTTCTGAGCAAAGAATACGGATTGATTGACTAGCACTGTCGCTAGATTGCTAAACGCTTTCCAATAAAAAGTCCGCACTAGCTTGCGGACTTTTTTCGTATTAGGCTCAGTTTAGCCGATATTTAACGTAGTGCCATCTGTTGTGGAGGCTGACTTGGTCGTCACCTGATATGTTTTGTCTTTAATCGTTGATACGAAATACCAGGTCGACTCTGCCTTGCCGGGCGTAAAAGTAACGCGCATAAAGCCACGCTGTTTGATGTCTGCCCACTGTAATTCTGACACTAAGTGCGGCAGCGTGTATTCCATTTGAGCGATCGCGACAGGGTCTAACGCGAGGTAGGCCTCTAACCCAGGGGAACTCACAGAGCTAGTCGCAAACTCTACCCCGATAGGATGCTTAGATACGTCTTTAAGCTCACTTGCCCATGCGTTGTGCGTATCTCCGGCCAAGCAGACAAAGTTACCACTGCTGGCTTTGACCAGTTGATAAACTTTCTCTCGCTCAACGTAGTAGCCATCCCATGCATCTAGGTTATATGGCAAAGCAATGGTATCTAAACTTGGGTCAGAGAGATAACCCGTAATCGCAGAGTTTACCGCTAATAACGCCTCTGTTTTTTGTTCTTCAGTGGCAGTAAACAATTGAAACATCGCGGTCATAACCGAACTTGGCAACTCCATACGAGACATTAACACTTGTTGCCCTAGCACATTCCAAGTTGCGTCGTGCGTACTGAACGCATCCATCAGCCAAGCGAGTTGGTCACCGCCTAACAGCTCTCGGTCTTGACTACGCGACTGGGCAACTAAACCGCCAATAGCTTCCATCGTTGGTGAGCTGAGCGAGAAATAATCCAACGGTTTATCACGCCCCACAAGTCGCGTGTCGAGCATCATCAAATTGACTAAACTTCCAAACGAAAACTGACGGTAAATCAGCATGTTTGAGAAAGTGTTTTCACGAACGGGCAACCATTCTGTCCACGCGGCAGCCGCAGCTGCACGACGATCATTAAAACTGCCTTCCTCTTCTTGATGGTTTTCCGCACCATTTTTCCAAGTATCATTTGCAAGCTCATGGTCATCCCAGACAGCAATCATTGGTAGGCTCGCATGTAACGCTTGCAGATCAGCATCTTGGCGATATTGCGCATACCGTTTTCGGTAATCATCTAAGGTAATGCATTCAGTGCCTTTGCTTGGCTCTCGCCCTAGATCCTCAGCATCTTCAATAGCGTAGCCACCAGCACCATACTCATAAATGTAATCACCGAGATGAAGCACCACATCAAACGGGTCTTGCTCATGTTGATTTAAGATCTCTCGATACACATGGAAATAGCCAGCAGGATAGTTTGCACAAGAAACAACCGCCATGGATGCCTTTTCTACACCATCCTCTGGTAATGTTTGCGTTTGCCCGACTTCGCTAGTGACATCTCCAACCATGAATCGATAGTAGTAGCGAGAATTTGCGTTGAGATTTTGAACATCGACTTTTACCGTGAAATCTCGGCTCGTGTCTGTGGCAAAAGTGCCACTTTGCACGATATCAGTAAAATTTTCGTTAGATGAAACTTGCCAGCTTACATCTGCGTAGCTCGCTGAGGTTGTAACACGAGTCCAAATAATTACTTGTGTTTGAGTAGGATCTCCACTCGCCACTCCGTGCTCAAAGGTAACCGCAACAGATTCACTAGCATCGCTACCACAGCCCACCAGCCCGGTAACAATCGCCGTTGAAGAGGCAGCTTTCATAAAGTCTCGACGAGACAAAGACATATTGACTTCCTTTCTTATTGTGTTTGTTTTTATGCCCAAATGACGTGGTGACTCGATCATCCTTGTGTGCCAATAAGGGACGTTAATTCGAACTTACAGTACCAACCACTTAGTCGGTAATTTGTCCTAAAAACACAAAGTTAGAAGCTAGTTATGACAATTGCATTTCCAAACGTTACATTTTTGTTAATTTAAGTGCAAATACTCTATATTCATCACACTTCCAAGACCTGTGACAAAAACCTCAAAATAAAAAAGCGACCTACTTTGAGGTCGCTTTTCATTGCACTATTGTTAAGTGGTACATCGATGAAGTGGAAATGCTCAGCCTAAAACTTGATGTTAAGGACATCTTGTTCTGACGTATCCACCTTCAACTGACTGCGAGATTCTATGTACTCGATTTGCTGAACATCGAGCGAATATGGCATAACGACTCGCAATTCATTGATCCCTTCATGTTTAGCTAGCTGGGTTAAGCGGACCAAATTGGATTCATCACTTTTACGAGAAGACATCGATTTTAATGCGGCATCCCACAACCGATCTTCAGGCTTGCTCAATTCCGCAATGTTCTGTTTCCACATCAAACCGAAAATAGGCGCGATGGTGGCAAATGCCTCTAAAAAGGTCCATTTCTTACTACCTGTCGCTCCTAAAAAGCTAGTGTAGTCGAATTCAATGCACGTCTTTCCTTGTTGATCCATTCTATGCCCCCGACACTCGAAAATGAGATATACCAAATATCGTTCAACTGTTTTGATATAGCAATGGGATATAAAACATTCGTCTTTTATGCCCTAATTTACATACAAAAGGAAATATTAAAACCAGCTTTGTAACAACTGATGTACAGCTTCGCCATATATAAGCATTCAATTGATTAATATTTCAATTAAGAAACTAAAAACAACACACAAGTAACGCTATCAATATGAAATAATTATAGATTCACCAAGAAAATATCAATTCTTGTCACAACGTCATCCGCCGACCTACTTCACATCAATCACTCGACTGGCCTTTTTATACTGTATCTTCCAACCAGCCCAGCGTGGCAGCTCCCAACGCTTCGGGTCTCCCTTACGGTTTCCCTCTCGATAAACGACCTGTACCAGCTTGCGAGACGCGTAATACTCGACATCTAGTTGGAGTTCTGGCAGCGAAAGTTCTAAAGGGTACTGCTCCGTGAAATCGTCGTATTCCCATTCTGGAACACCGTTAAATGTTAAGTCTTCTGGTTCAAACAACGCCATATCATCGATATTTTCAACGCCTAATGTTTCCAACTGATCCTTTAACCAGCTAGAAAATGTCAAGGAGGCCAAGCCGTTAACCTCTTCTCCTTCGGCATTAAGGCCCAATGCGTTATAGAGCTTCCAGTGTTGTATTTGCTGTTTTCTTTGAGAAGCAAAACCTGGTAACAGTGTCTCGTCTTCTATCATTTCGACAATAGACTGAACAGCAACATCACCTTTTAACGCTTGATGTTCAGTACAGATTGTTCGCCCGGCGTAGACCAAATGCATCGTTGCTCTTGGGGTCTCCTCTTCATAATTCGTCTCACCTTGTTGCCACTCCCCCACCTCAAGTTCGCGTAATAACGTCAGGGGAATAGGCATCATAACCGATGCGAGGTTTAGTGTTTGCTTAACACCTCGTCCTGGCACGCTATGGCTGTCTAGCACGATTGCCGCTTCTTCTTTGTCAGGAAAGCGGCTGTTACGCCCAACCAGCATCTCGACTACGCCATTTCCTAGAGCATCCCTTCGACGAGCTCGTCGGACAAACACAAGCTCAGGGTGCAATGAGGCGATGGAGAAAAAGAGCGCTTCACGTTTATATCGAGAGGCAACGTCAAGTTCCGGCAATTCAAACACTTCTCGCATTTGTTTCGCTAAACCTTGTGCCTCTTCGAGCGCGCTAGCATCAATGATAATGCCTGAGAGTTGCTCCCCCCGAACCAAACGGATCAGTAAAGAGGCATCACATCCGTATGGCTCATCTTGAGATAGAAGCTCAGCGACTTCACCACTTTGTCGCTGATAGAGCTGCGCAGGCACAGATAAGGCGGCAGCCAAATCAATCATTGCTTCCTTCTCTGGCTTCGCTTGAATTCTGGTAACGAGATCGGCAAACAGTGCATCAATAGGTAGTGGATATACTTTTCTCCCGTGCTGCGTGACATTGCCATCCTCATCAATCGCTTCCATGGATAACAACGTCGAATGAGATGCCTCTAGCGAATTTGGGGGAATTGAGTCGAGAAAATCGAGTGTTGAGAGACGGTACCCACAACAAGCCGCTGCCAGCATGGGCTCGACGAGCTCTTCTCTGTGTAATTCTGGAGGTGTCACCAACTCTAAAGGCGCGTGCTCACCATATAGACGAATACAAGCCCCTTCGGTAACGCGACCAGCTCGCCCCATTCGCTGCGCGGCACTGGCCTTAGAAATGTTGGTTAATGTCAGTGCTGTACGTCCATTTCGTTGTACAGTTCTGCGCTCTAAACCACTATCGATTACCACACGGATATTAGGAATGGTCAGAGAGGTTTCCGCGACGTTGGTTGCCAATACGACTTTCCGTTGCTTTTGTACCGTCAGCGCACGATGTCGTTCTTCATCACTGACCGAGGCATGAAGTTTAACCACCATGACATCACTGCTGCTTTGTAGCATCTGCGCGCATTGGGCGATCTCTTTACGTCCTGGGAGAAAAACAAGAATATCGCCATCTTCATCTTCCAGTGCTTCTTTTACCGCTCCGACAACCTCCTGTTCACATCCCTTTTTGTTCGGTAAATAGCGGCTGTCTGTAGAACGATGTGTCACCGTGACTGGAAAGCAACGTCCCTCCGAACTCAGGCGCTTAGCATTCAGGTAACGAGCAAGCTTTTCGCCTTCTAAGGTAGCGGAAGTGACGATCAATCGATGTTGATTTTCTTGCTTCAAAATGGCGGTTAATAGATCAATATCCCAGCGTCGCTCGTGAAATTCGTCCACTATCACGACATCAAAGTCTGCTAGCTTGTTTTCCGAAAACCAACGCAGTGCAACCCCCGGAGTCACAAATACAACTTCGGTTTTTTCATCAAAGTAGGCATGAAGCTTGATCGCGTAACCGACTTTGCGACCTATTGGCTCTCCAGATTGCTCCGCAAGAAATTCAGCCAGCGAGGTACAAGCAATTCGACGTGGTTCAATAACCAGAACGCGTCCGTGTTTTGCCGCCCACATGGGCAAGCGGGTAGATTTACCCGACCCGGTTTCGGCTTCCACCACAAGATGGTTAAGGCTTACATGATGGTCAAACTCGGCTTGCAGGCTGTCGATAGGTAGTTGAAACATAGAAATTGGATTTGATTTGATGATGCAAAACATTATACCCAAGTAAAAAAATCCTGCTTTAGGTATCTCTAAACAACCAATATTGCCGATATTTTCGTCGGTATCTGAATTTTTTTGCGACATTACATTGATGTGCATCAACGCATGTTTACAACTAAATAGTGAACCCGTTAAAATTTGGTGCGCATCCTTCAACCCTACATAAGGCACCCAATGAACAACGATAAACGCCCACTATATATTCCATATGCGGGTCCGGCTCTTTTAGCAACCCCTCTTTTGAACAAAGGCAGTGCATTCTCTGCTGAAGAACGTAGTTCATTCAACTTAGAAGGTCTGCTTCCAGAGTCGACCGAAACTATCCAAGAGCAGGTGGAACGTGCCTACCAGCAATACAAAAGTTTCGAAAGCGATATGGATAAGCACATTTATCTGCGTAATATCCAAGACACCAACGAAACATTGTATTACCGCCTAGTGCAAAATCACATTTCTGAGATGATGCCTATCATCTACACACCGACTGTTGGCGCAGCATGTGAAAACTTCTCTAACATTTACCGTCGTGGTCGCGGTCTGTTCATTTCATACCCAAACCGTGACCGTATTGACGACTTGCTGAACAACGCAGCAAACCACAACGTTAAAGTGATTGTTGTGACAGATGGCGAACGTATCCTTGGCTTGGGTGACCAAGGTATCGGCGGCATGGGTATTCCTATCGGTAAACTGTCACTATATACCGCGTGTGGTGGTATCAGCCCTGCTTACACGCTACCAATCGTGCTTGATGTGGGTACCAATAACCCGCAACGCTTAGCTGATCCGATGTACATGGGTTGGCGTCATCCTCGTATTACGGGTGCAGAATACGATGCATTTGTAGAAGAGTTTATCCAAGCGGTACAGCGCCGTTGGCCTGATGCTTTGATCCAGTTCGAAGACTTTGCTCAGAAAAATGCGATGCCTCTTCTAGAGCGTTACAAAGACCGCGTGTGTTGCTTCAATGATGATATTCAGGGTACTGCTGCTGTTACTGTTGGCTCTCTACTTGCAGCTTGTAAAGCAGCAGGAACTCAGCTTTCTAAACAACGTATTACCTTTCTAGGCGCAGGGTCTGCTGGTTGTGGTATCGCAGAAGCGATCATCGCACAAATGGTATCGGAAGGAATTTCTGACGAGCAAGCTCGCTCGCAAGTTTACATGGTTGACCGTTGGGGTCTGTTACAAGAAGGCATGCCTAACCTTCTTGATTTCCAACAACGCTTGGTGCAAAAGCATACCAATACGAAAGAGTGGGAAAATGAAGGAAATGGCTTCTCACTACTCGATGTAATGCGTAACGCGAAGCCAACGGTACTAATTGGTGTTTCTGGTGCTCCTGGCCTATTTAGCCAAGAAGTCATCGAAGAAATGCATAAACACTGTAAGCGTCCGATTGTCTTCCCACTGTCGAACCCAACAAGCCGCGTGGAAGCGACACCGAACGACATCATTCGTTGGACAAATGGTGAAGCACTGGTTGCAACAGGTAGCCCATTTGAGCCAGTGGTTCATGAAGGTCGCACTTACCCTATTGCACAATGTAACAACAGCTACATCTTCCCAGGCATTGGCCTTGGTGTACTTGCTGTCAATGCAAAACGTGTCACTGACGAGATGCTAATGGAATCAAGTCGCGCGTTAGCAACATGTTCTCCTCTAGCAATCAACGGTCGTGGGGCTCTACTTCCACCACTAGAAGAGATCCACTTAGTATCGAAAAAAATCGCATTTGCCGTTGGTAAAAAGGCAATTGAACAAGGTGTCGCATTAGAAATTACTGATGAAGCATTGAACGTGGCGATTGAACAGTCGTTCTGGCAACCTGTTTACCGCCGCTACAAACGCACTGCGTTCTAAGCTTGAGACAATTCGTTTAATAATTAGCCCCTACCATGTAGGGGCTTTTATTTTTTTATCATCCTAACCAGATTTTGGCATAAATGGGCTTCTCTCTTTTTGTTTCTATCAGATATGATGAGAACTACATTTTTAGTTAAGGATATAAAACGTTTTGTTGTTTTCTCGCATAAGATCAAAGTGGAAGCTGAAATTTTCCTGGAAGCGATTTGCTTTGATTTTGTCGATCTCTGCACTTAGTCTGCTTGTTTCTGTTATTGCCATCGACCGATGGGTGGTTTTACAAGCCAAAGAGAGCATTTTCACTGAATACGAGCAAATCCCTCAACATGAGGTTGCCGTAGTTCTTGGTACCAGTAAGTACATCGGAAAGATCCTCAACACTTACTACACTCATCGCATTAATGCGGCGATTGAGCTTTACAACCAAGGCAAAGTAAAACAGTTTTTATTGAGTGGCGATAACGCCCACCGTTCATACAACGAACCGTGGACAATGAAACGCGATTTACTTAAAGCAGGCGTGCCTGAAGAAGTGATTCACCTTGATTATGCTGGCTTTCGTACCTTAGATTCGATTGTACGAGCTAAAAAAATTTTTGCTTCGGAGCGATTTCTGATTGTGACTCAGCGCTTTCACTGTGAACGCGCACTGTTCATCGCTGATGCTTACAGCATTGATGCGCAGTGTCTCGCGGTAGCAGGGCCGACGGCCAACAAGCAAAAAACATCGATGCGTGTTCGAGAACTGCTAGCCCGTGTGAAAGCGTTTTTAGACCTGTATATTATCAATACGCAGCCTAAGTTTCTTGGCCCTCAAGAACCTATCGTTGCAGTAAAAGAACCAAATAAAACAGCTAACGAGCCCCTTCAAGTCCCCGTCGAATAGAGGAATAACGTGGCTCATAAGCCTAGTAACAGCCTAGTAACATTTCTATAAAACAAATGGGTAGTTTTCTACCCATTTCCAATTCTCAACATCACACTTTCTAATTTGCTCTACGATTCAGGCAAAACTCTTTTTCGCATTCAAAGTAACATTTCATCAATAAATAACTACAAGTCAGTTACTTTGCCATAAAAAACCGACAAAAGGCAATGCAAAAGGAGCACTACCCATGACCGCACTCGCTGTGACATTGAAGAATTGGTTCTTCACTCGCAACAGCATGATTTTGAACGCGAATATCCTATTGTTCATTATCTTGTTTAATACCTTACCCTTTGAACCACAAGTAGTAACCGGCCTGAGCATCTTAGTTTTTGTTGCTATTCTGTGGCTAACCGAAGCGATTCACGTCAGCATTACTGCGCTGCTCATACCACTACTTGCGGTATTTTTGGGTGTGTTCAACACTCAAGCCGCACTGAATAACTTTTCCAACTCCATCATTTTTCTATTTTTGGGTGGTTTTGCACTAGCTGCGGCTCTACATAAACAAAAGTTAGATCAAGCGATTGCAGATAAAGTACTATTGCTGGCAAGAGGAAAAATGTCTGTCGCTGTATTCATGCTATTTGGTGTGAGTGCTGGCCTGTCAATGTGGATTTCAAACACCGCCACCGCCGCGATGATGTTACCGCTTGTGCTGGGTGTGATGACAAAGCTAGACGCCAAGAAAAACCACAACACCTTTTTGTTCGTTCTACTCGGTATCGCTTACAGTGCTTCAATTGGTGGTATTGCAACACTGGTTGGTAGCCCACCAAACGCAATTGCAGCAGCTGAAGTTGGCCTTAGCTTCACTGAATGGATGAAGTTTGGTGTACCTATTTCCCTAGTATTAATGCCAATCGCTATCCTCGTATTGTACACGATGACTAAGCCTGACCTTAGCCACAAGTTTGACCTTGACCATCAACCAGTCGAATGGACAAACGGCAAAATGATTACGTTGGCGATTTTCTTACTGACCGTGACGTTGTGGATATTCAGTAAGCCTATTAACGCTATGCTGGGTGGCTTCGCGAAGTTCGATACTCTTGTAGCTATTGGCGCCATCCTTCTACTTGGTGCTTCTCGCGCCGTCGAGTGGAAAGATATCGAGAAAACAACCGACTGGGGTGTGTTAATCCTATTTGGTGGTGGTATCTGTCTGAGTAACGTCCTAAAAGCAACCGGAACAAGCGTATTTTTGGCTCATAGCTTGTCAGGCTTCCTTGAGCAAGCCGGTATTCTCTTAACGATTCTTGCAGTGGTTGCTTTTGTTGTCTTCTTAACTGAGTTTGCGAGTAACACCGCCAGTGCTGCACTACTTGTCCCTGTATTTGCGACCATTGCAGAAGCCTTAGGCATGTCTCCGGTTATTCTTTCTGCACTGATTGCCGTCGCTGCATCTTGTGCATTTATGTTACCAGTTGCAACACCTCCAAACGCGATTGTGTTCGGTACGGGTCATATCAAGCAAAAAGAAATGATGCGAATTGGTTTCGTATTAAACATTGCGTGTATTGCTGCACTAACGCTCTTCGCTTGGTTGTTCTGGTAAAAATAGCAAGTTCGATTAGCACTACACTGCTGCTCACGGTAATCGTATCGATAACCCAAACTTCCCCCCTAAGTGGTGTTCAGCAGTTTCCCTCTTGGTGGCCAGTTGGCCACCTTTTTTCTTTCCTTTCAGTGAACGGCTATCAGGCTTGCTTCTTTTCGCAAGCAAGTAAACCATAATGAGCTTCCACTCGGTTGCGGCCATTGCGCTTCGCCTGATACAACACTTCGTCAGCTCTCGCCATGGTTTCTGAGACGCGTTCATTCTGCATTTGGGCAACGCCAATACTGCAAGTTAATGAATCACCGTGCACCCACAAATGATCCTCCACATTTTTGCGAATCATTTCTGCCTTCTCTAACGCTTGTTCAATATTGGTATCAGGGCAAAATACGACAAACTCTTCGCCGCCCCAACGAACGAGTCGATCGTCTGAGTAAATAGAAGTCGCTACCACCATGACAAATTCGCGCAATATGTCATCCCCCATTTGGTGCCCAAATTTGTCGTTCATTTTTTTAAACTTATCCAAGTCCAAATAGAGAATACTGAAGGTGTTATGCCCCCAGCGAACCTGACGAGATTGTTGTTCCAGCCAGTGTTGCACAGCATATCGGTTCATCGCGCCCGTCAAAGCATCTCGATGCGCTAACTCTGCAAACTCATAGTTTTGAGCTCGCAAAGTATCATTCACCTTTTCCAAATGACGGTGACGCTTTTGCGCTTTTTCATAAGCCACTCTATTTTTTCGTAACTCATGCAGTGAAAAAGCCAGTCCAAGCGCCATCCAAGAGAGTAATAATGCATACAACAATGTTTCTTGCGCAAGGTAAGCGCCTTCAAACTCAATTTTATCAATCACAATTCTATGTTTACCAAGTGCCGCACCAGACCCAGTTGCAATATCAATACGTGTGATGTTTGAAAATTCAGGTGCAGAGTGCTCAATCGCGACTCCGTTATCTGCTAACCACCAGGTCATCACCTGAAGATTTTTAATCGGAATTTCGACAATATCGCTCGAACCCGACGGAGAAAACTGCATGCCATTATATTTAATGGTGTACTCGTCGTCCGGCTTGGAATACTCAGAATTATAATTGCGAAGATACAAACGTAGGTCGTGGCTAGGGTTAGCCCCTATTCCTGCCTCTTCATATCGCACCTTCAATCGAATCGTATGGTAGTTGGAAAGGTCAATACCCTGTGTTGGCGTTGCTGAATCGGTATAAACCGAGATTCCGCAGTAAGGCCAAGCATACGAGCTCTGCTTTAGTTCACAGCTAAGGACTAGGCTTTGCCGATCGTATGTGATATCTGCATCACTCACACCTCCTTCACTGGCATCTTTAGTTGCATAGATATTGAAATGCTCAGGTGTAATGGTCAGCTTTCGCGTATCGCCAAGCACACTATAAAGGGCAACCAAACTGATAGTGCAAATAGAAAGAGCAAAGATAAAGTTATGGATCCACTTCATGGGCAAGTGACCTGCTGAGATTATACAATACGTGGGGTTCAATAATTTCAAAAATGAAATCAAGGTGATTTATCAAGAAATAAAATCGCTTTTTCATTCAATTCTTAGTTTCGACACATGGTAACGGATTTTGAACCGTTATCACGTTTTAAAATTTCTAAAAAGTGCAGCCCAACTTCTATTTGCGAAGCATTTCACAGCCATAATTTTTAGAAAATAAAACACGATGCATAATAATTTAGTGCAAGACATTTACTTTAAAGCTCCTGTCAACCCTGCATCTCTTCTCCACTTCAGTATATACTGTGCAAAAACACAATAATGAGTAATGTCATGTCATTAATTGCAACTGGCACGCTAAACAAAATGCGTGCTTCTCTGGAAGGTGCCGTCAACTACCGTCTTCCTGTCGGTGAGGAAGAGATCGACTTAACTCCTTTTCTGGGTAAAACGCTCACACTGACTCACACTGGCAATATTTTTTGTTGCTCATGTGGAAAGAAAACGAAAAAGAGTTATTCGCAAGGCCACTGTTTTGTATGCATGAAAAAGCTAGCAAGCTGCGACATGTGTATCATGAAGCCAGAGACCTGCCACTACGATCAAGGGACTTGTCGCGAACCACAATGGGGTGAAGATAATTGCATGGTGGATCACTTTGTCTACCTGTCCAACACATCCAGCTTAAAAGTTGGTATTACTCGTCATACTCAAATCCCGACTCGTTGGATTGACCAAGGCGCGACTCAGGGCTTGCCAATTTTTAAAGTAAAAACTCGCCATATCTCCGGTTTAATTGAAGTTGAACTGGCGAAACATATCGCAGACAAGACCAATTGGCGCACACTGCTTAAAGGTGACGGTGAACCTATGGCATTGCAGGACCGTTTTGCTGAGCTATTGCCTTTAGTCGAAGAGAAAATTGCCGAGATAAAACAGCAATTCGGCGAAGATGCCATTGAAGTATTAAACGAAAGCATTACCGACCTTAGCTACCCGGTACAACGGCACCCAACGAAGATCACTTCGCATAACTTCGATAAAAACCCGGTTGTTACTGGCACTTTGCAAGGCATCAAAGGTCAATACCTCATCTTTGATACCGGCGTTATTAATGTAAGAAAATTCACTTCCTATGAAGTTGAAGTTAGTGCGTAATCGCTTGCAGAACGCGTTGATTCAAATAAAAACGAAAAAAGCTCGAGTTTGACCCGAGCTTTTGTTTTTCTATCAGGAAGAAATCGTTAGTTATGCGTCAAGGATGCTTTCAAGCACATCGAATAACATATCGACTTCTTCTATTGTGTTGTAATGCATACAACCAATTCGCACTACACCACCCGATTCTTCTAAACCAAGTTGACGAACTAAGCCCAACGCATAAAAGTGACCATTCCATACACAAATGTTATGTTCACCCAGTGTTTTCGCGATGAACTCTGGAGAATATCGGTCAAACGTTAGCGCAAAAGTTGGCGTGCGGAGTTGGCTATCTTCCTTTGCGATACCGAATAGATTGACACCATCTAATGCATTCAAACGCTGTAAGAAACGCTCACTCAAGCGCTGCTCATGTTGTTCATACAGTTGGTAGCTTTGCTCCAATCGTTGGCGAAGAGGTAAACCGACTTCACCAAATTGAGCCAGATACTCAACCGCAGAAACGACACCAGCAAGACCTTCAAAACTTTGCGTTCCTGTTTCAAATCGACCTGGGCCTATATTAGTGGCAGGCTCGACTTTGTAAGGGCGAATACTGTGGAGCCACTGATCGGCTATGTAAGCAATACCAACGTGCGGTCCGAAAAACTTGTAAGCTGAGCAAGCTAAAAAGTCACAACCTAACGCTTGAACATCAACCAAATGATGAGGCGCATAATGGACGGCATCCACATAAACTTGTGCCCCAACATTGTGCGCCATGCTGACTACTTGCTGTACATCCACAATAGAGCCCGTCGTGTTCGATGCATAAGTCACAGCGACAAGGCGCGTTTTATCAGAAAGAAGGCGGCTTAAATGCTCCATATCCAGCGTACAATCTTCTTCGTTGATACGAACTTGATGAACCGTAACGCCTTTATCTTCTGCCGCTTGCTGCCAGCTGGATACATTTGAATAGTGATCCAAAGCGGAAACAATGATCTCATCTCCTGCTTGCCAATCTCGACTAATCGCGCGACTAAGCTGAAAGGTTAGTGAGGTCATATTGGCACCGAAGACAATATTGCCAGATGAAGGGGCATTAAGTAGAACCTGAGCCGACTCACGCGCATTTTGCATTACGTCAACGGTCACTTGGCTAGAAAAATAATGCCCGCCTAAGTTAGCGTTGAAACGACCTAAATACCCTACCATGCTGTCTAGTACTGATTGAGGCACTTGTGAACCACCTGGACCATCAAAAAACGTCACGGGCTTGTCGTTGTGGTATTGAGCCAACGCCGGAAATTGCTCTCTGATCTGATTAAGATTGAAGTTCATTACGCTTATCCGTAGCAGTGAGTACAAATACATCCATATGGCCCGCTTCGTCATCAATAACAGAGCGGATTGGGCACGCGTTATGCCACAGCTTGCTATCAGCCAAGATTGCGACCTCTCCGGTTTCTAGCACTTTACGGAAAAATGGGGCTTGGTTATGGCTGCTGTACAGCATGATGTCGCCACCGATGATGTTATGGCGTCCCACACCAACCATTGCAATGTGATCAAAACCGTCTTGGTGCACACCTTCAGGTGCTACTTGGGTTTCTTCTTCCAGTGCCCTGATACGGATTTGGTGAATTTCTATTTCTTGACCGTTTGGCAGATGATTCGCATTGACAAACAATTCACACATTTCTCGAAAGCCATCGCTGGTAAGAATATCCTTCTCAATTGGCTCGAATTGTCTTACAACATCACCTTGAAATCGGTTGATATCAGAGGATTGAACAAAGCTATTTTTATTTAAGTCGATGACTTTGCCGTTATCAAAACCAACCACAGAATAACGTCGTAGTCGATACTGACCATCTGCATGTTCGGTACGAGGCAGTTCTTCAAACGATGGGGAAAGCTGCTCAATTGCTGCCATGCTGAGCTGTGTTAAATGTAGAGTATTCTCACGTGAATGTAACATCATTTGCTCCTTTAATGAGGCACATTAATTAACATTTAATTTACACACTAGGTTACGCAAATATTCTGCAATTACCAGTTTTTAACGTTGATAGCTTCAACAAAACGACGAAAACAACATAACAAACCAAACCAAGCCACAAAAACAGAGCCATGTTTCAGTTTTACGCTTTGACAATATTTGAAACTAGACTTCTCTACTACGAATAGAATTTTATGCTAGAAGTCAACGTTCTCAATCAATATTTAGTGGGTTCTAATCTATAACCAATTATTCGATCACAATCGTTGTTTATGCTTTTAAAGCACTAAGAATTTCCATACAATCGAGGGAAATGTTACGCCCTTTTTGGAGCCATAATGAGCGACGTAAAACACTGTAAATTATTAATTCTTGGTTCTGGTCCTGCAGGATACACAGCTGCCGTCTACGCAGCGCGTGCAAACTTAAACCCTGTGCTTGTGACGGGAATGCAACAAGGTGGTCAGCTAACCACCACAACTGAAGTTGAAAACTGGCCAGGCGATGCTGAGGGACTGACAGGTCCAGCATTGATGGATCGCATGAAAGAACACGCCGAGCGTTTCGAAACTGAAATCGTATTTGATCACATCAATGAAGTAGAGCTATCACAACGCCCATTTCGTTTAAAAGGCGACTCAGGTGAGTACACTTGTGATGCCTTAATCATATCTACCGGCGCATCAGCAAAATACCTTGGCCTTGAGTCTGAAGAAGCATTTAAAGGTCGCGGCGTTTCTGCTTGTGCAACCTGTGACGGTTTCTTCTACCGTAATCAGAAAGTTGCAGTTGTGGGCGGTGGTAACACGGCTGTTGAAGAAGCGCTATACCTATCTAACATTGCGTCAGAAGTTCACCTGATCCACCGCCGCGATTCATTCCGCGCAGAGAAGATCCTTGTGAAACGTCTGATGGATAAAGTTGAAAGCGGTAATATCGTTCTTCATACCGATCGCACTCTCGATGAAGTACTGGGAGACGATATGGGCGTAACGGGCGTCCGCATTAAAGACGTGAACAGCGGTGCGACAGAAGATATCGATGTAATGGGTGCATTCATCGCAATTGGCCACCAGCCAAACACACAAATCTTTGAAGGCCAAGTAGACATGAAAGATGGCTACATCATCGTTCAATCAGGTCTTGAAGGCAACGCAACACAAACTAGTATCGAAGGTGTATTTGCAGCTGGCGACGTAATGGACCACAACTACCGTCAAGCGATCACCTCTGCAGGTACAGGTTGTATGGCTGCATTAGATGCTGAACGTTTCTTAGACTCACTTGGTGACAAATAACTTTTCACATTTGTGTCATATCCTTAAAGCCCAGCGGTATTCCCGCTGGGTTTTCTTTTGTATACTACCGCCTCATTAAAACAATTATCATTAAGCCTTCACGATGGATAAGAAAAAGCAAAGCAGCTTGAATAAGTGGCTGAAGCAACAAAGTAAGTTAGCCAAGCGCTGGCTTATGATTGCGATAGGCCTAGGCGTACTTTCAAGCATGTTTTTATTGGCTCAAGCAGCCCTGCTCGCCTCCATTCTGCACCAGTTAATCATTGACCAAGTCGACAAAGCCGACCTCATCTGGCATTTTGTTGGGCTCGGTGGCACGGTTATCGGTCGAGCTGCTTGTACCTGGGGTCGAGAGCTTGCCGGTTACCGTTGCGGGGAGCAAATTCGAGTTTATATTCGCCAACTCATTTTAGATAAAGTTCATAAACTTGGGCCAGCTTACATCAAAGGCAAACCTGCTGGCAGTTGGGCAACGCTCATCTTAGAGCAGGTAGAAGATATGCAAGATTTCTTCTCACGCTACTTGCCTCAAATGTCATTATCGGTACTAGTGCCTTTCATCATTTTGGTTGTCGTATTCCCAGTAAACTGGGCAGCAGGCTTGATCTTCCTGGTCACTGCACCACTAGTGCCTATTTTCATGGCACTGGTTGGGATGAAAGCCGCAGAAGCAAACCGTAAAAACTTTAAAGCGATGCAGCGTTTGTCGGGTCACTTTTATGACCGCTTGCAAGCAATGACAACCATTCGCTTATTCGATAGAACAAAATCTGAAACTGAGACGCTAAAGGGTGCTTCAGAAGTCTTTCGTACTCGTACCATGGACGTTCTGAAAATCGCGTTTCTGTCTTCTGCGGTGTTAGAGTTTTTCACTTCTATTTCTATCGCAATTACCGCTGTCTACTTTGGCTTTAGTTATATCGGGGAGCTGGACTTCGGCTACTACGGCACAGGTGTTACGCTCTTTGCTGGTTTGTTCATTCTGATTCTTGCGCCAGAGTTTTATCAGCCATTACGTGATTTGGGCACGTTCTATCATGCGAAACAGCAAGCGGTTGGCGCAGCAGAAAGCATTGTCGAGTTTCTGGGTTTGGAAGTCGATCAAATCAAAGATGGTACCCAAGCGTTAGATAAAAACAGCCCTATCCATATTGAAGCGGACCAGTTAACCATTTTTAGTCCGGAAGGTAAGCAGCTCGCAGGTCCCCTATCCTTCTCTCTTGAAGCCAACAAAAGTACGGCTTTAGTTGGACCAAGTGGCGCAGGCAAAACAAGCTTGGTAAACACCATCCTCGGTTTCATGCCTTATCAAGGTAGCTTGAAGATTAATGGTTGTGAATTGTCGCGACTGGATCTAGCCACATGGCGAGAGGCAGTAAGCTGGATTGGTCAAAACCCGATACTATTACACGGTAGCATTCAAGATAACATCACACTAGGTAAGCACAATATTCAGGATGCAGACGTACATTCTGTGTTGAATGACTCTCACGCTGCTGAATTTGTTGAAATGCATGGGTTGGATTATCCGATATCTGATCGTTCTGGTGGTTTATCTGTCGGCCAAGCGCAGCGTTTAGCACTGGCTCGCGCCATGCTACAAAATGGTCGTTTTTGGTTATTAGATGAACCAACCGCAAGCTTAGATGCTCGCAGTGAAAAACTCGTGATGGAAGGCATTAACAAGTATGCGCATGCCACAACGAATTTGATGATTACTCACCAACTTGCGCCTTTACAAAACGTATCGCAAATTCTTGTTATGCAGGACGGCCAGATTGTTCAACGTGGTGATTACGCCACACTGTCGACAGAATATGGCTTATTTAAAGACATGTTGGAAGCGAACCTCGCACAACGTGAAACAGACAAGGGGAACTTAGATGCGTGATTTACTCCCTTATCTAAAACTCTATAAGAAACACTGGTTTGGTCTTTCGCTAGGTATGCTACTGGCATTTCTGACCTTAGCGGCGTCTATTGGCTTATTAACGCTATCAGGTTGGTTTATTTCAGCCGCAGCGGTGGCAGGCTTGACGGTTGCTCGTGAGACCTTCAACTACATGTTACCAGGTGCCGGGGTACGCGGCACTGCAATGGCTCGAACCGCAGGTCGATGGGGAGAACGTGTCGTTAGCCACAATGCAACGTTCAAGCTGCTTACCGATCTACGTATCTTCTTCTTTAAGAAACTTGCACCACTGATTCCGGGTCGTGTTTCTACGATGCGTGATGCCGATCTGCTCAACCGCCTAGTAGCGGACGTAGACGCGATGGATCACGTTTACCTTCGACTTATCAGCCCTGTCGTGATTGGTATTTTTGGCATATTGAGTTTAACGGCTGTCCTGGCTTTCTTTGATTGGCATCTCGCCCTACTGCTTGGCTCGATTCTTACCGTCATGTTGTTTGTATGGCCAGTACTGTTCTATAAACTGGGTAAAAACAATGGCGAGAAGCTCACTCATCATAAAGCGCAATTGCGAGTGGCGACACTGGACTGGCTTCAAGGCTACAGTGAACTGAGTATCTTTGGAGCAGAAGAACGTTATCGTAATCTCATTCTAGAGAAGCAGAAGCAGTTGCTGTCTAACCAATTTGTGAACGCGAATTTAACGGGCATGGCTTCAGGCCTGCTTATGCTGGTGAACGGCCTTACACTGGTTGTGATGCTTTGGTTTTCTGCAGACGGCGTAGGTGGTCGTGCTCCTGATCCTTGGATTGCGCTGTTTGCGTTTGCAACCATGGCGAGCTTTGAGATTCTGATGCCTATCGCGGGCGCATTCCAGTATCTTGGTCAAACGTTGACCTCTGCTCGTCGTTTAAATGAAGTAATTTTGGCTGAACCTGACGTTGTCTTCCCTGAGCAGTCGAAACATAAAGACACAACGTTAGACATTGAATTCGACAACATAGATTTTACTTACCCTGACGGTCAGCAAAAGGTACTGAAAGACTTGTCACTCTCACTACCGTTGGGCACTAAAACTGCAATTGTAGGTCAAACAGGTTCAGGTAAATCAACACTGATTCAGCTTCTTTGCCGCTACTGGGATGTTAACCAAGGTGAAGTTCGAATCGGTGGTACAAAACTGCAAGATTGGAGCGAGTCGGACCTGCGAGCAGCAATGACTGTGGTCAGTCAACGCGTAGATGTACTAAACGGGACACTACGTGACAACTTACTCATGGCCGCGCCGGATGCAAGTGATGAGCAACTGTCTACTATTTTACAAAAAGTCGAGCTTGGCGGACTTCTTGAAGAGCCGGGTTTAGACGCTTGGTTAGGCGACGGCGGTCGTCAGTTATCTGGTGGTGAGAAACGTCGAATCGGTATTGCTCGAGCATTGCTACGTGATGCCCCAATCCTACTCTTAGATGAACCGACTGAAGGCCTCGATAAGCGTACGGAACAAAAAGTGATGGCGCTTTTCAATGAACACTTTGCTAATAAGACAGTAGTATTCATTACACACCGACTGATAGAGTTAGAAAGTATGGATAGCATCTGTTTGATGGAACAAGGTGAGATCATCGAACAAGGCGACCATCCAACGCTACTCGCTCAAAAAGGTCGTTACTACCAGCTATTACAATCTCTATAATTCGATTTTCAGTGACGAGAAGGGCTCATCAAACGATGAGCCCTTTTGTTATTCCTGTATTATTAGTTACCTAATTAAGCACGTATACAGTGCTGATTTACCGACCAGATTTTTTGAGATAAGCCGCCATTTCATCTTCCGGAACCATGCCCCCACCTGTTGCCCAAACAAGATGTGTTGCGTTTTTGAGTTTTTCTTCGTCAAATTTCATTCGAGACTGATAAGCATGGTTATTCGAGACGTGCACTGCCCCAATCATACCGGCTAATGCAGAAGGCTCTAGATTAATACCTTCCAGTTCACTTAACTCACCCAAGTGGTGATACATACGAGCGTCATCAATGGTGTAAAAACCATCAAGTAGCCTTTCCATCGCTCTTCCGACAAATCCCGAGGCACGACCTACTGCCAAACCATCAGCGGCGGTGATGTTATCGATACCCAAATCTTGTACCGAAATATCGTCATGCAAGCCTGTATGTACGCCCAACAGCATGCACGGTGAGTGCGTTGGCTCTGCGAAAATACAGTGGACATGCTCGCCAAATGCTACCTTCAAGCCAAATGCCACGCCACCAGGCCCGCCGCCAACACCACAAGGAAGATAAACAAACAATGGATGATGCTCATCAACCACGATTCCCAAGTCATCAAATTGCTGCTTAAGACGCTCACCCGCAACAGAGTAACCTAGAAACAGCGTCCGTGAGTTTTCATCATCGATAAAGAAACAGTTGGGATCTTTTTCTGCCTCTTTACGACCTTGCTCGACAGCAATACCATAATCTTCTTGGTGCTCTACGACATTAACACCATGCGACCGGAGCTTATTTTTCTTCCATTCCCGCGCATCCGCAGACATGTGGACTGAAACTGAAAAACCCAGCTTCGCACTCATGATGCCGATGGACATACCAAGATTGCCGGTTGAGCCAACCGCAATACTGTACTGCTTAAAAAACTGCCGAAACTCATTGCTGAACAATTTTCTGTAATCATCGTTTTCACAGAGCAAGCCGGCTTCAAACGCCAACTTTTCTGCATGAGTGAGCACTTCATAAATACCACCTCTCGCTTTGATCGAACCAGAAATTGGCAAATGACTGTCTTTTTTGAGCATTAAATGGCCCAATATTGGTGTGTCGTATTGCTGCTCCAAACGCACTTTCATATTGGGAATATCCACCACTGGGGACTCAATAATGCCACGCGACGTTTCCGTTTCGGGAAACGCCTTCATCAAATAAGGCGCAAATCGTGTTAGCCGTTCACTCGCAACTTGAATATCTTGTTCACCTAACCCGACATGAGGTAAGCCTTCCTCCAAGGAAGTGATATGGGGGTTAAACCAACAAACCTCTTCAAGATCAATAAGTGCTGCCAAGAGTGGGAACTGCTTAGTCAGCGCTTCAATATTTGCCTTGGTCATTTTACCTTCCTGGAATGATGTGAGTTGAGATAAACAAAAGCGCCGCAATAGCGACGCTTTGGAGAACAACTATCAGTTTGAGCTTACGCGTAGTTTTTCTCAAACTCTTGCATGAAGTCTACTAACGCTTGAACACCTTCTAGCGGCATTGCGTTATAAATGGATGCTCGCATACCACCAACTGCTCGGTGACCTTTTAGCGCTTTCAGCCCTTTAGAGTCTGCTAGCTCAAGGAAGGTTGCATCTAGTTCAGGCTTAGCAAGTTGAAATGGCACGTTCATCAAAGAACGGTTTGCTGAGTGCACGCCATTACGGTAGAAATCAGACTGATCGATGTAATCATACAGTAGCGCGGCTTTAGCGCGGTTCACTTGCTCAATTGCTTTTACTCCACCCTGTGCCTTCAGCCATTTGAAAACAAGACCAGACAAGTACCATGCAAAGGTTGGTGGCGTGTTGAACATTGATTCTTTTTCTGCCAAAACAGTGTAATCCAAAATACTTGGTAGTACCTGCTTCGCCATACCTAATAAATCATCGCGCACGATAGCAATAGCAATGCCGGAAGGACCAATATTTTTCTGAGCGCCCGCGTAAATCACACCGTATTTCGACACATCAATTTCACGAGAAAGAATTGTCGAAGACATGTCAGCAACAATCGGTTTGTCGGTGATAGGAAGATCGTTAATCTCAATACCATCAATGGTCTCATTTGGACAGAAGTGAACGTAAGCCGCTTCTGGAGCAATTTTCCATTCACTTGCAGGTAGAACCGCGACTTTCCCGTTGATTTCTGTTCTTGCATCAAACACGTCTGGTTCGCAGTATTTTTTCGCTTCAGCTACCGCGCTTTCAGCCCAATAACCACCATCGATGTAAGTTGCCGTATCGGCATCACCAAGTAAGTTTAGAGGAACAGCAGCAAACTGAGCACGAGCACCACCTTGGCAGAACAGCACTTTATAGTTGTCCGGAATATTCAGAAGATCACGTAAATCCTGCTCGGCTTCTTCTGCAACTTTGATGAACTCTTTGCTTCGGTGGCTGATTTCCATGACCGAAGTACCAAGGCCTTGCCAATCGATTAGTTCCTGTTGTGCTTGCTGCATAACTGCTTTAGGCAGACCTGCTGGCCCTGCACTGAAGTTAAATACGTTGTCCGTATTTTGTTCCATGATGCTCATTGCTCCTGCTATGTAAATATTACGAAATTAATATCACGTTTTCGCAGTGATAAAAACAAGAAAAGAGGTCTTACGACCTCTTTTTAAAGACTAAGCGTTGAATTGGAACAAATTCGCAACAACACGAATTACTGTTGTTGCATCAAAGCAGGCATAAGTAGAGCCACCAATGGGAACTCATGCCCATTTTCGAACTTCAATTTGCCTTCACCAATTTCTGCTTTTAATTGATAACCGCCCTCTACTTTTTCGATCAACTCCATAATAAGGAGCTCATCAATCCCTTCTTGAATAAATGGGTAATGCGTTACTAATTCATCAGAGAAGTAAGTGCTAAGTTCACCAGTAGTGGCCGTCACCAACTTCATTGGATCTTGAGTAATATGCTCAGTACCTTCAGGGATGGATAGTTGCCACTCATTGTGGAACTTGCCGTCACCGAACGCGAGTGAAAGCTCGTTCACGGATAAATCAAAACCTTTGCTAAACAGCGTATCGACATGCGGCAATAAATTCGCAATTTCCTGCTCATCTAGCATAGGAGAGCTTTGATAGATAGACATAATTTGATCAAAAGACTGGCTATCCACATCTGCAATTGAGAAATCCAACTTAAAGTTATCGACATCCGTCCCATCAGTTAAACGTAGTTTCTTAGCATCTAGGTTTAATTGACTGTTCAGCTTATCACCAGACTCACTCATCGTAGTGTTACCACGGTAGCTCGCATTTTCAATCAAAAAGACAGGCGTTAAGTTCGCATCAACCACATCTAGCTTCTCTAGAGAGAAAGATTGCTCGCCTAACCAGTAGCCTTTTGCTTGCTTTCCTTTACCTTGCCCTGTCAATGCATTCAGATGAAGCTCTTCACCGTTTTCAAAATCCACTTGAACAGAAGGAACGGAAACTTGGTAATTGAGATCACCCAATACCGTCACATCACCTGTTACTTTTGCAGGGCTTGTAGAAACAGAAACACCTTGCGCTTCGTTACGATAATGCCAACTGTCTAGGTCGAGGATAAATGCTGTATTGCCATTTAGTTGAGTTTGGCTATGCATCGTGAGAGGCAAAAAGTCATTGTCCACCAATTTTGAATCAGCTGTTAGGCTTGTTAGACCGTGGCTAACATCACTGGTTACGTCAAACGTCGTTGGCATACCATCACGCTCTAGCTGCGTTTTAAGCTCAGGATCAACAACTGAATAACGAGTCAGCACGACTGAAGACAAATAGCCACGCTGATACTCGACCACTTCGCCTTTAATCATTTCATCATTCATATTGGTAATACCATCTTCAATGATGGACTGACCAATTTGTCCGACAGCCAATGGCCAACACAGCGCTAATGAGATAGCACCACCAATGGCGCCGATTTTTTTAAGATTTTGCATAACGTCACTTATTAGATATTTTCGGTCAGTCTACCCCAAACCACCTGCGGAGAAAACATTGAGACAAATCAGACTATTGATGCTTATTCTAGTCCATTAATCAGGAATCATACTTGGCTCCCACTCATCATGTCCTTTTATTGTTAAAGTTTGCGTGGCGAAGTTTTAACCGGAGCTAAAACATCTGTGAATCGTTATGCTGTGTTGTGTCTCGACAACAACCCAATCAGTGCTGAACAATTTCGATTGGAGCTGTCTGCCTTCTCAAGTAAGTTTGATATTTTTTCTGTCGAATCGATAGAAGAGGCTCAAAGCGCTTTAGAGTATCTAGAAGAAAGAGAACAGACTGTTGCTTTAGTTATAGCGAGCCATCACGCTCACTTTAACGGCGTGGATTTTCTTATTGGTTTAGACCGGATGCCGCATACCGAGCAAGCAAGAAAAATTCTGATTAGCTGCTCGTCTGATATAGAGGCAATTCTCACTGCCGTTAATGAGGGCAGGCTCGACCACTGCCTCACTAAACCTTTGCCAGATCACGTCTTATTTAACACAGTGCAAAAAGAGCTGACCCAATTTATCTTGCGAAATGGCAAAGAAGACCTGCTAAGTTACAGTCAGATATTGGATCATCACAGCTTGTTGCGAGCGCACATCAATAACCAGATGAGCCATTATCAAGCCGGATTCTTACACGACTACCACTCGATGTCTGATGCCGAGTTAGCCGAGCAAGTGATCTCCGCTCTCCAGCAATTTTTCAAAGACAATGACGAAACAAGAGCGTGCCGTACATACTCACCTGAACACTTATTAACCGTGGAAGGCGAGCCAAATTGCTTTTTGTGGTTTATCACCGAAGGTGAAGTGGCTCTGTACAAGCGCGATGAGCAAGGCATGCAGCGAGAGGTTGTACGCCATAACAAAGGGAATATTGTCGGAGGCATGTCGTTTGTTACTGGGGAATGTTCTTTCTCGACAGCTCTAACACTAACCAAAACAGAAGTTATCAAACTCGATCGCAACGTATTCAATAAAGTGATGCAAAGCGACTCAAACTTACTGCCTCTTTTTACAAACTTGCTTTTACGCCACTTCAACCGCCGATTGCAAAGAAGCATCAACACCAAACTGCAACTTCAAAAAACGCTCGAATCTTTAGAATCAGCCCACCAGCAGCTCATTGAAAGAGAAAAAATGGCGATGCTTGGTCAATTGGTTGCGGGAGTGGCCCACGAACTAAACAATCCAGTAGCCGCGATATTAAGGGGCGTAGAGAATTTAACGCATACGCTAGAACGATTACTTAACGATGCGCCCAGTTCCGATATACAAAGCAAAGGCATTGAATTACTGAACAAAGCGCAAACCTCAAAACCCGCTTCAACCGCCGAGCTCAGATCACGCGTAAAAGCGCTTAGCCATACACTTCCAGACCGAGCATTAGCAAAGAAAGTGGTGAGCCTTGGTTTAGAATCCGATCAAGAGCTACTTACCCAACTAACGAGAAAGCAGCAAGCGTCTTATCATGCTCTCAATACACTAGAGCAATACCACAAAGCAGGTTCTACACTTCGCTCAATTAATGTCTGTGCAGCACGAATTGCTGATATGGTAAAAAGCCTGAAAGGATATGCTCGGTCAGATGATGAGACCCTGCACTATGCCGATATTCATGAGGGTATTGAAGACACCTTGGTGATTTTCGAGAACAAATTAAAAATGCACCAAGTTTCAACCGACTATGCAAACTTGCCTTCCATCCTTTGTCAACCGATCGCACTCCAACAGGTGTGGACGAATTTGGTCTCTAACGCCATTGACGCATTTCCAGAAAAAGGGGTGTTAAACATACAAACACGCCTTGTAGAAAAAGAGCACACAAATTATGCCGTTATCTCATTTGAAGATAATGGATGTGGCATTCCTGAGTCGCAAAGAGACGCCATTTTCGAGCTAAACTTCACCACAAAAAAAGAAGGTAACTTTGGCTTAGGCATCGGGCTGTCCATCTGCCAGCAAATCGTAACAGCACACAGAGGGTGGATTGACGTCGAATCAGAGATCGGCCAGTTCACACGAATGACCGTCTGGTTACCAGTCATCGAAGAAGGAGATGAAACATGACCAAGTATCTAATTTTATGTGTCGATGACGAACGAGAAGTCTTGGATAGCGTGCTCCAAGATCTTGCTCCCTTCGAGGAGAACTTTGTTGTCGAAGGAGCGGAATCAGTGACTGAAGCTCGGCAAGTGATTGAGGAGATGGCGGAAGAAGAAGTTCAGCTTGCTCTCATTTTATGTGACCACATTATGCCGGAACAAACTGGGATCAGCTTCCTAATCGAACTCAGTCAAAATGGTGACACAAAAGCAGCGCGCAAAGTTTTACTCACAGGACAAGCCGGTTTGGAAGACACCGTAGAAGCCGTAAATAACGCGAGTCTCGATTATTACATTGCCAAACCTTGGAAAGGCGAAGCATTGAGAAAGGCAATCGTGTCTCAGCTTACCGCGTTTGTGATTGAGAATGATGATAACCTGCTATCCTGGACTCAAATCCTTGATTCTGAGGCAATCCTCAACGCCATGGCAAAAAGAAGAGCAAGCTTTGGCGAGTAATAAAGTGTTTAATTCTAACTTGAACTCAACGATGGTCATTGAACCACCTTACCTCGCATAGTAGAACGAGGTTAGAAAAACATCGTTACTTGTCCGAGTGAAATTCTCGGACACTACGTATATGGCGTAGTTTTTGCTTAAACCAAGGAACTATTAAGTTAATTGACAAAACATCGACACATTTTTGTTGGTCGTGGACCTTCCTTTTTATTATGATGTCGGACAAATCAGATTACGGTTCAAGTGGTTGCTTGAATCCATGGAAATAATGAACAAGGTTTATCGTTAGTTATGCGTAAAACACTATTAGCCGCTGCCTTACTAGTGGCATCAAGCCATGCCCTAGCTGCAAACGATCGCAATGCGCCAGCAACTATGAGCAACTTTAGCTACGACTATTTCGAAGCACGTATTGGCGCAAGTCCTGTGACATTTGGTGCTGGATTCAGCAAATCAATTCACCCGAACGCGCATGTTATTGCTCGTATTGACTCTGAGTTTGAAAGTGATTTTGACTCAGCTGCAGGCTTTGGCTTCCATTCTCCGCTAAACAACTGGGCAGATCTTACTGGTGAAATGCTAATGCGCGTTGTGCAACCTTCGAATGAGAGCAGCACAGATGTTGGTATGGAGCTGAACTTAGGTGTTCGCCAATGGTTGGGCCCTCAATTAGAAGTAGGCGGCAAAGTCGGCTACGTTTCTATCGATAACGATGACGATTGGACTGGCTCTGCCTACGCTCGATTCCACTCAACAGAGCTTTTCTCTTTGGGTGCTGAAGCACGTATCAACGATTTTTACGGTGATCAGGTAATGTTCACTACGCGTTTTAAGTTTTAAGATTTGTGCTGTAAGAAAAGAGCAAATTAAAAAAACAAAAACCGAGGTCTCTACCTCGGTTTTTTTGTCTAATTTAATGACTAACTCAATGAAGTGGTAAAAAACTTCAACGTCCTTTTTCCGCTTTTCACACTTGCCTTTACGACCCGCTAACTCCATCGAAACGAGTCAATCATTGTGCGATCAGCTTCGCTTAGTCACACAGTGCCAATAACTGTTTTTTACGCGGCTCTTGGATCAGTTTCCAATGTACGCCATCAGTTGCACCAGCAAATTTCCACAGTAGCTTTACATCAACATCATTACCGTAAGCCGTTTTAACTTTGTTGAAGACTTTTACAGGTCCAAGTTCTAAAAAGGTTTCTACGTCATCAACACCGGCTTTCTTGACCATACGTTCAAGGGTTAGTTGCATGTTGGGTAAGTCTCTTAAGCGTCTACTGGCAGAGGACTTTTGATATTTCCGTTCCTTAATTGAGTATTCAATTGATTTCTGTACCAGTTCATCAAGCCCTACATATCCGGATTCGAATAAATCGGTTACATCATAATAATTTACGGTTGCCGTCGTCTGTTTTTTGACGTGCTTATACTTCTCACAGCTCAGTTGAGTAAACACTTCATCTAGCCCATTACCACCACGTAAGTAGCAGCAATCATTGCTGACAAGCGCAAACATAGCATCATCGGTGAATAAACCAATACCACCGAACATAGAACGTTTTTGGTACTCACTGAAGGTGCGTACATATTTAAAAAAAGCTTGGTCTGTCATGTCCATTGACCTCTTTAATCTGAATAAATTACCCCGATTAGCGATGTCACCAGATAAACAGCAGCTTATAGCGAATTATAAATGTCGATTTGTTGGCGATATTTTTGTGAGTTGTGCTCACCAACTTGCTTAATCATACTTAACGTTGAAAAATAAGTTAGGACATAGGTCACATATAAAAAAGTATAAATTCTGCATACGTGATTAGTTTCACACTTATTGTTCGTGTGGTGATATTTTTTTGACGCATAGCATGCCTAAAACGCGCCATCATTATGATCTCGCTGGCAATTACGGGCACATAATACGCATTTAATTGATAAAGAATACGCTGTAAGGGTACACTGTACGAAAGATCTCAAGTACAGCGTCACAATGGAACATTTATCATTTTTTTGGCTGCCAAATAATAAAGATAAGCTTATAAACGCACTGGAATCCGAGTTTGCTCAGCTGGTAGAACAGTCCATCGCCACGGGTAAGATTTCGTTACCTCCTATTCCTGATGTCGTGCTTAAAATTCAGCAGTTATGTGTCGAAGAACACACCACGATTGCCGATGTTGCTAACTGTTTATTGGAAGATCCCGGATTAGCAGCGGTCGTTTTACGAGTCGCTAACTCTGTGATTTTCAATCGCAGAAATATCACCTGCAACGACTTAACTACAGCGGTATCTCGTCTCGGAATACTTCGTGTACGTGATATTGTTACCGCACAAGCGATCGAGCAACTTAAACACTCAGTTAATCTCACTAAAGAATGCAATGCCATCTTGGTGAAGAGTGCGGCGATATCTCGTGAGCTCGGTGCCGTCATGGTGATGTTGGTTCAATCGTTTCGTAGCCACGAGCCAGGCACTTATGGTCATCTAGAGCAAGAAAAGGCGTTATTGGTCGGTCTATTAGCCGATATAGGGCTATTTTGCCTAATTAATGAGTACCACTTGTACTTAGATAGGGGCAATTACCTAGACCCAGATATTGCATTGCAGATCTTCCAAACACGTTGTTCTGCCACAAGTAAACTGGTACTTGAGCGTTGGGGGTTTGACAACGACTTCAGAGAAGTATCCTCAAACGAAAAATACGAATTAACGCGACCAGAAGTGAGTTATCTCGACATCGCTAGAATTGCGCATCATTTATTGATGTTCCGCAATCACGATGAACGCATTGACGAACATGAAGTTGAATTCAACTTAACTGGTGCAGAAGTCTTGTATGAACTTAGTAACATGAGTGATACTGACTTCAATGATCAAATCCGTGCTGTACTCAATGCTAGCGGTTTGTAATTTATCGCTTTCTGATAATACCTTATCCGTGATAAAACGATTCGCTCAAGGCTGAGCTGTGTGTGGTGAAATGTCTTTAATTTCAACCGATAGATAATTTGATTTATGCGTGTTGATGTTATCTCAAAAAGGAATCATTGAGCTTTATGTTTTCAGGGATGCTATTTATTTTCGCTCCGCTTGTGGTGGGGTATCTAATTCCTATATCTCGATCTTCGTTATTGGAGAAGATCAATCAGTCAACGTCCTACCTTATTTACGTCATTTTGTCGTTGATGGGTCTTAGTTTGGCGGCGCTCGATAATTTAAGCAGCAACTTACAAAGTATTCTCCTCTATGCGAGTACGTTTTTTTTGTGTCTAAGTGCCTGCAACCTGTTGGCTCTGCCTATTATTGATAAAATTGTTCCACTTCAGACCAATCAGAATCAAAAGAAACTACCGTTATCTTCGATGGCTTTAGAGTCTGTTAAGCTTATCGTGGTCGTTGGCGGAGGGTTAGTGGTTGGCCTGCTGTTACCCATTGATTTGAGTTGGGTAGATACAGCAAGCGAATGGATACTCTTTCTACTTCTATTTTTTATTGGTATTCAGCTGCGCAATAGTGGACTTACTCTGCGTCAAATCCTATTAAATAAACAAGGAATGGCCATTGCGGCTGTTGTCATCGCAACATGTATGCTTGGTGGCGTTCTTGCAGCGGTGCTTTTGGATCTTCCTCTTTATCAAGCACTCGCAATGGCTTCAGGTTTTGGCTGGTATTCACTCGCAGGTATTTTAATGGGTGACGCTTTTGGTCCGGTATTTGGTGGCGCGTCGTTCTTGATTGAATTGATGAGAGAGTTAGTCGCACTGGTTGCCATTCCTCTCTTTATTCGTAGCTATCCGTGCACCGCAATTGGTTATGCCGGTGCAACAGCAATGGACTTCACCCTACCCGTTATTCAAACTACCGGTGGTGTGCGTTGTGTTCCTGTTGCTATCGTTAGCGGCTTTATTTTGAGTTTATTGGTACCAGTTATGATGCTTTTCTTTGTATCACTTGCTAGCTAGATCTCAGGTTTTCGCTTTAACATCCATTACAATACGGCAAAAATTTAAATACCCAGTTAACGTCAAAGTGGTCAATATTTTTTGGCAAGACCCCTCTTTCTTTTCGTCATTCAGCCCAACGATTTGTCACGACCAAATAGAAAGAAGGGAGAAACATCAACTGATGTGCATTGCGTTAATAAAGGGATAACAACCAGAAGGAAGAAGAATGAAACGCTTTGTCGTTGCAGCGCTCCTCGCTACAAGCTCAACTTTTACGCTTGCCGCAGATCAACAATGTCTTGCTAGCAAATACGATGGCTACGTCGATGCCTCACTACAGTGGTATCAAGATCTTGTTGATTTGACGGTTACCCAATATCCAGATCTGAAAGAAGTTAGTCAATGGTTCTTGGATGGACGTAAACATCACTTTGAATTAAACCGCGAAGCGGTTCACTACTTTCTAGAGAACGACCCTAGCCGCGTTGCGACGGAACAGCCAATCGAAGCATGGTTAAAACTAGAGCAACATGACGTTAAGCAGTTAGCGACCCGAAGCGATAAGTTAGGTGAAGTTGCAAAACAGACATTTAGCGACCGTCAATCAACTAACCACCCAAAAAACTACGAGCTTCGTTCAGCATTCGCTGATCTGCTTAGTCATCCCCAACAAATTGATACCGCACTTAATAAGTACAATCAGTCAATAGAAAAGATTGAAAAGCAGAAATGTGACTAAGATTGCTCACATTAGTCGTTGATTAGCATTCGATAACATCAGAGTGTTTTAACGTACTCAATCTAGAATTTTTTAATGTGAATATCGTAACCTTCACCTAAAATTTTCATTTCTACAACTTGGGTTTCAACAATTAAAACGGGACTTTGCGCCCGTTTTAGTTTAGATTGTGCCGCTCGCATTACCAAAATAACTACAAAGATTCTTTGCTATGGTTAAGGAACAAAAAGCCGCTGATGTTAGCTTTGAGAGCTTGCTAAAGATCTTCACTGTCCCAGAAGGTCCGGACTCAACGTTAACTAAAATTGACGAGAGCCTCTCGCGAAATCTAAATCAATTTCTTCGTGAACACATCGTGGCAGAAGAAAAGCCTTTACGCGAAATCGAAAAAGACTTTTCTTCTGCTCAGATTCCTGAGCAGCCAGAGTTCGTGTCAGATCATACAGAGCACTTACTCGACACTTTGGTGTCGCACTCAGTTCACACATCTTCACCAAGCTTCATTGGTCATATGACATCGGCACTGCCTTATTTCTTGATGCCACTGTCAAAGATCATGATCGCCTTAAACCAAAACCTGGTAAAAATAGAGACTTCCAAAGCCTTTACGCCACTTGAGCGTCAAGTTTTGGGTATGCTGCATCGCTTGATATATGGTCAGAATGATACGTTTTACAATCAGTGGATGCACAGTGCAAACCACTCATTAGGCGCATTTTGTTCCGGCGGCACCATTGCCAATATCACTGCGCTTTGGGTAGCACGTAACAAAGCGTTAAGAGCCAATGGCTCATTTAAAGGCGTTGAGAAGGAAGGCCTTTTTAAAGCCATGAAGCACTATGGCTATGATGGCTTAGCGGTGCTAGTGTCTGAGCGTGGTCACTACTCCCTTAAGAAAGCAGCCGATGTATTAGGGCTAGGCCAAGAGGGCTTGGTTGCGGTTAAAACCGATGCCAACAACCGTATTATTGTCAACGACCTGAAAGCGAAAATTGTTGAGCTCGAAAAACAAAATATCAAGCCTATTGCTGTTATTGGTGTGGCTGGCACAACAGAGACAGGTAATGTTGATCCATTGCCTGAAATCGCTGAAGTCTGCCAAGCTCACAGCTGTCACTTCCATGTGGATGCCGCATGGGGTGGCGCAACACTTATGTCTAACCATCACCGTCACCTTCTTAAAGGTGTGGAAATGGCAGACTCAGTAACTATTGATGCGCACAAGCAGCTCTACATCCCGATGGGCGCTGGTATGGTTCTGTTCAAAGACCCTGACGCAATGAAATCCATAGAGCATCACGCTCAATATATATTGCGAAAAGGTTCAAAAGACCTAGGCAGCCATACATTAGAAGGTTCACGTTCGGGTATGGCGATGTTGGTCTACGCCGCAATGCACATCATAAGTCGCCCAGGTTACGAGCTTCTGATTGACCAAAGCATTGAAAAAGCTCGATACTTTGCGGATTTAATCAAACAGCAAGATGATTTCGAGTTAGTTTCTGAACCAGAGCTTTGTCTGCTCACATACCGTTATTTGCCGCCATTCATCCGTGAAGCATTAGCACAAGCAGAAGGCTCACAAAAAGAACAACTGAATGAGCTGATCAATGAGTTAACACAGTTTATTCAAAAGCGTCAGCGCGAAACGGGCAAATCGTTCGTTTCACGTACAAGACTGAACCCAGACCAATGGCAACACATGAATACGATAGTGTTTAGAGTGGTTTTGGCAAATCCACTGACTACAAAAAAAATTCTGAGTTCAGTGCTTGATGAACAACGCGAAATCGCCAAGCAAGCACCAAATTTGATGAAAAGAATTCAACAACTGGTTGTTGATATTCAATCGTCTTAACAGCCAGATCGAGTTACATCAATTTGAAATTTTTTTTCGTTTTGATGTAACTCAAACATCATTATCGTGCGACTAGCGCAACAAAACTTCGTTTACACATCCAATTCTGTAGTTTTTACAACATTTTGTTTGAGGCCTGTCAAATTCTCACTAAATAGTACCCGTTATTGGTTTAGACTGATTGAAGATCAGGTTTATACTGATTCTATGGCGCTGGTTGTTTTCGTTAACGCCCCACTCTACTCCGGAATCTTCGTGTTTCCTTTCGTTAGCAGAGCCAGCGAGTTGTTCTCTATACCCTCGTGAACACTATGAATACATTAGAAAAAATTCAAAAAAACCTGGAGAATTTCAGTAAGTCAGAGCGCAAAGTTGCGGAAGTAATTATGGCGTCTCCACAAACTGCAATTCATTCAAGCATTGCAACGCTGGCTAAAATGGCCGACGTTAGTGAGCCCACTGTAAACCGCTTCTGTCGTCGTCTGGACACCAAGGGCTTTCCAGATTTTAAGCTTCACTTGGCACAGAGCCTAGCCAACGGCACCCCTTACGTTAACCGTAATGTGGAAGAAGACGATGGCCCAGACGCGTACACCCATAAGATTTTCGAATCGACGATGGCGTGTTTAGATGTCGCGAAAAATAGCCTAGATCCAATGCAAGTGAACCGTGCGGTCGATTTGCTAACGCAAGCGAAGCGCATTTCATTCTTTGGCCTTGGTGCATCATCTTCTGTTGCCCGAGACGCACAAAACAAGTTTATTCGCTTTAATATTCCAATTACTTGTTTTGAAGATATTGTTATGCAGCGCATGAGTTGTATCAACTGCAGTGATAATGATGTTGTGGTTCTTATTTCTCATACCGGTCGAACAAAGAGTCAGGTAGAAATAGCGAACCTTGCTCGTGAAAATGGCGCAACGGTTATTGCGATTACAGCGAAGGATTCTCCTCTAGAAAAGGCAAGCTCGCTGGCCATCACGCTCGATATTCCAGAAGATACCGACGTTTACATGCCAATGGCAAGCCGGGTTGTACAAATGACAGTGATTGATGTGCTAGCAACTGGCTTCACTCTTCGCCGTGGTACAGGTTTCCGTGAGAACCTAAAACGCGTAAAAGATGCGTTGAAAGACAGTCGCTATGACAAATTAAGCCAGTACTAAGCACTAAAGCATAGTCAATACTTTATCTAGGGGAGCTCAAGGCTCCCCTTTTGTTTTAATGCTGCTAAGGGAGCAATCACCCTAAGTCGTTGACACTCGATAAGTCCGTTCTTGATTCCAGTACTTCAACAGAACTGACATGTTGTGCACTCTCAGCTGCGCACTCTCCGCTACAATCACAGACTTGCTGCAATATGTGTATCAAACGTTCCTGATTAAGAGGTAAAGGATTCCCTTTGATTGCCATTGATTTAAGCGCATCATTCGCCACTTGCTCAAAAGAGGTTTGGCATACTCCAAATTGAGCCAGTAGCGGTAACGCTAACTTATCTAGCACCATATTTACCCAAAGAATTCCATCGTGTTCGTTCGCGTTTACTCGCTCAGTGACTAATTGGGCCAGCTTGCGATAACGACTTATCACATCATTCCTACCCGCGAGTTTAGCGGCGTTAATGTTCTCCTGCATCACGTGTGGAGCTAGGCGAGCCGTAATAACGCTATGAGGGGCGTCTAACTTGCCTCCTAACGCCGATGCTAACCCATGAGCGGCACCTAATTTGGCATTAGTAATCGCCATACCACCAAGCAATGCAGCGAACGATAAATCAGAGCGCGCCCTATGATTATCTTGCTTACAAGCGGCAATCACTGAACGGCTTAAACGGCGTAGCCCCTCTTCGCAGACCATATCAGTAAGAGGGTTTGGCTCACCACACACATACGCTTCCATTAAATGAGTGAACGCATCCATTGCGCCACGTCCAGATGTGTATTGGTCGGTCCCGTAAGTAAGTGTCGGGTCTACAATGGCAACGTCTGCGAGCATATCAGGGCTTCGAAGACTCACTTTCACTTTATCTTGTCCAGATTTCAGCACAGCATTTCTGGTCACTTCTGAACCGGTGCTTGCTGTCGTAGGAATTGCAATAAAATGAAGAGGCTTTGCTTTTAAAGGGACGCTTCTTCCTACCACTTCTACGTAATCGTAAACATTGCCTTGATTGGGAATAATGGCAGCTAAGGCTTTGCCCATATCGATGACGCTGCCACCACCTATCGCAACCACCATATCAGGTTGGAATTTTCTACCGAGCACTGCGGTCTCTTCTACCATCGTGATGTATGGTTCTCCAACGATAGCTACGTGCTGGTAACGCATATTTTGAGCTTTAAGATATTGGACAATGGGGGCAGCTCGTTGGGTGTCCTGCCCAGTAACCAGCAAAACACTGTAGCCAAATTGGTTAATAACGGATAATGAAGATTGAAGTGCACCTTCACCAAATATAATCCTTGTTGCAGTCATAAACTGAAACATACACACCCTCCCAAAAGAATATACCCAAATAACCTCTCGCCCTCTGATTTAACACTTATGTTAGAGTTGAAGTTATTTGCGTATAGCCAAAATAGATTGCTATTTTTTTAAACAAAAAAAATTGACCAATTCCACCTTGCCATCATTAACCCTTTAGAATGTATGTTTTTTATGCGTCACTTCACATACTTCAGAGCCGTAAAATAAGAACACGCGTTTAGTTTTTATTCGATAGATTTCACCTATAGAACCAAGAGGTAATTGCCGCTTTATTTCCGTATCTGGATCGGGCATAGTTACTCCAACAAAAGAAAGCGCACTCAGCCGCTATGTTTTGTACGCTTTCAAAAAAGAATAGATTTAGGAGAAATAAGATTATGTTCGTTGTTATCTTTGGTCGCCCTGCATGTCCTTTCTGTGTTCGTGCAAAAGAGCACGCAGAAACGCTAAAAGCAAAACGTGATGACTTCAACTACCGTTACGTTGATATTCACGCTGAAGGTATTTCTAAAGCAGATCTTGAGAAAACAGTTGGTAAACCAGTTGAAACCGTTCCTCAGATCTTTATCGACCAAGAGCACATCGGTGGCTGCGACGAGTTCGAAGCATACGCGAAAGAGCACCTAGGTCTATTTGACGAGTAATAAAGACTGTTTTCAAAAAAGCCGCTTCATGCGGCTTTTTTATTATTTTTCAGCTGGTTATTACGTTAAGTCAACTAATGGTAAAACCTAAAAAAATTCACTTATCTTTTTGCTATATTTAGTTACAATTCACAGTTCTTAATCTTTTTTGGCACACACTCTACCGAGCCACACAGTGAACATAGACGTCGTATACCTTCTCGAGCAAAACCCTATCCTTCTAATCTTCGTCGTATTAGCCATTGGCCTTGCCATCGGAAAAATTCGATTTGGCAAATTACAACTAGGCAACTCTATTGGCGTTCTTATTACCTCTTTGGTAATGGGCCACCTTGGTTTCTCATTTAATGCAGAAGCTTTAACCATTGGCTTTATGCTGTTTATCTACTGCGTTGGCATTGAAGCTGGACCAAACTTTTTTGGTATATTCTTCAGAGATGGTAAGCATTATTTTATTTTAAGCATGACCGTTCTCGTGTCTGCGGTCAGCTTAACGTATGGCTTGAGTCACTATTTCGGCCTCGATTTTGGCTTATCCGCCGGTATGATGGCAGGCGCATTGACCGCAACGCCAGTACTGGTTGGTGCACAAGATGCTCTTAACTCTGGCCTTGCGACTATACCGCGGAATATGGAATTTTCTCTGGTATTAGAAAATCTATCCGTAGGCTACGCGATGGCTTATCTGGTCGGCTTAATTAGCATGATCATGTTTGCTAAATTGTTGCCAAAACTGCAAAAACAAAACCTTTCTGATTCCGCGCAGCAAATCGCACAAGAACGTGGCCTTGGAAATTCAAGCCAGAGAAAAGTGTATTTACCCATTATTCGAGCTTACCGAGTGGGCCCAGAGCTAATTGACTGGACTGATGGTAAAAACTTACGAGAACTGGGGATTTATCGTCAAACTGGCTGTTACATTGAACGAATCCGTCGCAATGGTATTCTCGCCCACCCAGATGGTGATGCTATCTTGCAAGAGGGAGATGAAATTGCACTGGTTGGCTTCCCTGACAGCCATGCTCGCTTAGACCCTAGCTTCCGTAATGGTAAAGAAGTATTCGACCGTAACTTGCTTGATTTGCGCATCGTTGAAGAAGAAATCGTCGTAAAAAGTGACGCTATCGCTGGTAAGCGTTTATCGGATTTGAATTTGTCTGAGTTTGGCTGTTTCTTAAACCGCGTAGTTCGCGCTCAGATTGAAATGCCTATGGACTTAGACATTGTGCTCGCTAAAGGGGACGTCCTTCAAGTGAGCGGCGAGAAAAGCCGAGTACATGGACTGGCGGAAAAAATCGGTTTCATCTCGATCCACAGTCAAATGGCCGATTTGCTCGCTTTTTGTAGCTTCTTTATTTTGGGTATTCTGTTTGGCCTCATCACAATGACGTTCGGTCAGGTGTCTTTCAGTTTGGGTAATGCGGTGGGTCTTCTGTTGTCCGGTATTACGCTTGGTTTCTTACGAGCAAATCACCCTACTTTCGGTTATGTCCCACAAGGGGCGCTGAATATGGTCAAAGATCTAGGGTTAATGTTCTTTATGGTGGGAATTGGTCTAAGTGCAGGTGGAAAGATGTTCGAGCACCTAACGCAAGTAGGACCAAAAGTCATTGGTTTGGCATTTATTGTCAGTGTTGTGCCTGTGGTTCTGGCTTACTTAGTTGGCGCACACGTACTCAAGATGAACCGTGCCCTGCTCTTCGGTGCCATTATTGGCGCCCGTACTTGCGCTCCAGCTATGGATGTAGTTAACGACTACGCTAAGTCCACCATCCCAGCCCTTGGTTATGCGGGTACCTATGCGATTGCGAATATTTTAATGACGCTAGCTGGTACGATTCTGATAATACTAAGTTAATACTCACTTTGACTATGAAATACAAAAAGGCGCTCAATGAGCGCCTTTTGTTTATTGGTTATCTAGTCTGTGATTCGATTAGATTTGAATGAAGTCTGCTTCAACTGCTGGATTCACATCCGCTTCGTAATCTACGCCTTCAACGCCGAAACCAAATAATTTCAAGAACTCTTCTTTGTACTCAACGTAGTCAGTCAGCTCTTTTAGGTTCTCAGTCGTAATTTGAGGCCATAGCTCACGACAGTGCTGCTGAATGTCGTCACGAAGTTCCCAGTCATCCAGACGTAGGCGGTTCATCTCATCAACTTCTGCCGCGCTACCGTCTTCTTTGTATAGACGTTGGCTGAACATACGGTAGATTTGTTCCATACAGCCTTCGTGTACACCTTCTTCGCGCATTTTCTTGAATACCATTGCGATGTACAGTGGCATAACAGGAATTGCAGAACTCGCCTGAGTTACAACAGATTTAAGTACCGCAACATTGGCACTGCCGCCTGTTGCTGCTAACTTGTCGTTTAGCGCTTTCGCTGCACGGTCTAGGTCCATTTTTGCTTTACCTAGTGCACCATCCCAATAAATTGGCCAAGTTAGCTCAGTACCAATGTAGCTGTACGCGACGGTCTTACAACCTTCAGCAAGAACACCAGCATCAGACAACGCATTGATCCAAAGTTCCCAATCTTCACCGCCCATTACAGTGACAGTGTCTTTGATTTCTTCTTCTGTTGCAGGCTCAACGCTAGCTTCGATGATCACATCTTTGTTGGTATCAACAGCCGTTGATGTGTAAGTTTCACCGATAGGTTTAAGAGATGAACGAACTAATTCACCAGTTTCTGGCATTTTACGTACTGGAGATGCCAGTGAGTAAACCACCATATCGATTTGACCCAAGTCTTCTTTGATCAGCTCGATAGTTTTCTGTTTCGCTTCATTTGAGAAAGCGTCGCCGTTTAAGCTTTTTGCGTACAGACCTTCTTCACGCGCTAGCTTTTCAAAAGCAGCGGCATTGTAAAAACCTGCAGTACCTGGTTTCTTCTCAGTACCTTCTTTTTCGAAGAAAACACCGATAGTTGATGCACCGCCACCAAATGCCGCAGCGATACGAGAAGATAGACCGTAGCCACTTGATGCACCAACAACAAGAACACGCTTAGGTGCGTTTTTGATTGGACCTTGCGCTTTGGTGTACGCAATTTGTTCTTTTACGTTAGCTTCACAACCAACAGGGTGCGTTGTAGTACAGATAAATCCACGAATTCTAGGTTTGATGATCATATTCAACTTCCTTTAAAAAACCTTGTTAGGATAAAAGTTTCGTTGGGATTTCGCATCTAATTTCTGTAAAAATGCTCTTAAAAGGCAAGTGGTTGGAGCACTATCCCACCATCCACTCCCCAAGAATACAAAAAAGCACCTCATTGAGGTGCTTTTCTTAACATTAGTTGTCTATTATGCCGCCGGATTCAACTGCGACTTTTTTGGGCTATGAGTTCGAACTTCAGAAAAGTCATGACTAAAGTGGTCAACTTGAATCGCCTTGTAGCGCAATTTATCTGCAGCCATGATTTGATCAATTTCTTGCTCAGTTAACACGCCTGCTTCAAATGCTTGCTGCAAACGATCATGTAGCAGACCTTTACGAGCCACTTTACCATCCTTCGCAGCCTTCATAAGTTTACGCTCCAAAGGTTTAATGTCGTACATTGCAAGGAATGCATTCTCCATTAAGCCTACGCTGTCATTCTCTGATTTCCCGATGTAACAAAGATGCGTAAGTCGATCACGTTGCGCACCTGGCGTCATCATCGCTTCAGCCAAATTCACACACAGCTCATCACTTGGCTTATTGAAATGATTACCAAGCGGGAACAATAGCCCCTTAAGCACACCGCCAACGTATTTCACAGGGAAGTTGGTGTAAGCCTCATTTAATGACTTAGAAGCGTTATACAAACAGTGTTGAACAGCGTAATGAACGAAGTCTAGATCGCCTTGTTGACGGCCTTCATCTTCATACTTTTTCAAGGCAGCAGATGCCATGTATAGATAGCTTAACCCATCACCCAAACGTGCGGAGATCATTTCTTTACGCTTTAAGTCTCCACCTAAGGTTAACATCGCAAAGTCTGCACTTACTGCAAGTGCACGACTGAGACGAGTAATGTCTTTGTAGTATTGCTGCGTTGGGCCACTCATGTGCGCGTTGACAAATCGAGAACCAGTTAGTGCTGCACCAAATGCACCGAATGTATTACCGAGCGCGTGCTTGATGTGTTTAAAGAGTAAGTTGTCAAATTCTTTCGCACCTTGTTCAGAATCTGGATTCGCCGCGGCTTCCATTTCTTTTAGAACATATGGGTGACATCGAGTCGCACCTTGACCAAAAATCATCAGATTACGAGTCAGAATATTCGCGCCTTCAACGGTGATAGCAACCGGGATACCAAGGTAATGTTTAGCAAGATAGTTCATTGGGCCATCTTGAATCGCACGACCCGCATGGATATCAAACGAATCATTTAGAATGGTACGCGCGATTTCCGTCATGTGGTACTTGGCAATCGCGGTTACAATCCCAGGTTTTTCTTTCATATCGAGAGAAGTCGTCGTTAGCGTACGCGTCGCTTCTAGTAGGTAAGTAAGACCACCAATGCGCCCCATCGCTTCTGCGACGCCTTCAAACTTACCGATCGACATTCCAAACTGTTTACGCACGTAAGCATAAGCACCTGTTGTACGTGTAGTAAGGTGACCAATCGCTGTGCCAAGCGCTGGAAGAGATATACCACGACCAGCAGAAAGACACTCAACCAGCATACGCCAACCTTTACCTGCGTAATCAGCGCCACCGATCAACCAGTCCATAGGGATGAAGACATCTTCACCACGAGTTGGGCCATTCATGAACGCAGACCCCAGAGGATCATGGCGCTCACCTATCTCGACACCTTCATGGTCAGCGGGAATCAACGCACATGTAATGCCAACCTCTTTCTTGTCACCAAGTAGCCCTTCAGGATCCTGCAGTTTAAATGCTAACCCGAGCACTGTCGCAACTGGCGCAAGCGTGATGTAGCGTTTATTCCAACTAACTCGCACGCCAAGCACTTCTTTGCCTTCATGGGTGCCGTAACAAACCACGCCTTGATCAGGTATGCCACCCGCATCAGAACCCGCTTCAGGGCCAGTTAGGGCGAAACAAGGGATGTCTGTACCATCAGCTAAACGAGGCAACCAGTAATCTTTTTGCTCTTGCGTACCATAGTGCGATAGCAGCTCACCAGGGCCAAGAGAGTTCGGTACCATTACCGATACCGCGGTACTGATACTTCGAGTCGCAATACGAGAAACAATGGTTGAGTTCGCCAAAGCGGAAAATTCACGACCACCATATGCTTTCGAGATGATCAAAGAGAAAAATCGCTCTTTACGTAGGTATTCCCATACTTCAGGTGGTAAATCCCTGTCTTCTTTGACAATCTTCTGGTCATCAAGCATTTCTAGCAGGGTTTCAAGCTCATTATCCATAAATGACTGCTCTTCTGCCGTCAGTGTAGGCGTTGGATAATGATGCAATGTTGTGAAGTTTGGCTTGCCTGAGAATAGTTCGGCATCCCACCATACACTACCCGCTTCCATCGCCTCTTTCTCGGTGCTAGACAGAGGTGGCAATACTTTTTTGAACACTTTAAAAGCCGGGTCACTAATCCATTTTCTTCGTAGAGAGCTCATAGTTCAGATCCTTTTGTTCACGTAACCGCTCGGGGTATAATCTTATTATTGGTTTAACTTTCTTATTTGTCTTATGCCAACTGCTTTGCTGACATTCCTGCTGACAAATATGGAATCAGTAAATCGACGACAGATTTCACATCGACTTCCTTTTCAAACTTACTTTCTGCCAGCTCCGAAAGAGCCTGGCTTGAAGCCATCGTAAATACACAGGTTCCTAACGTGAAGTGCAATCGCCAAAACAACTGTTCTTCACATAGTTCCGGGTTCGCCTTCATTATCGAGAAAGTGAAAAGGTTCAGTACTTCTTCGTATCTGGTGGTAATGAACCAGCGTAGATGACCTTGAACGTCTGTATAACCGCGGCCAATTAACAACATAAATAGCGCAGTACCATTTGGGCGTACATCATTTAATGTACGTAAAGGTAATCGCAATGACTCAAAGACATCGTCCATGTTGTAGCTATCGCGCGTGTTTAGCTCAATTAATGAAGTCTTAATGCTCGGCATTAGTGCTTCTAAATACCTATCTAAAACCGCTCTAACCAGCGTTTTTTTATCGCCAAAGTGATAGTTTACCGATGCTAAGTTAACGTTAGCTTTACCTGTTATCGTTCTTAGCGAAGTATCATTAAAGCCATGTTCAGCAAAGAGTCCTTCTGCGACATCGAGTATTTTTTCTTTTGTTGATGTTCTCGGGGCCATTTTAATCACTCGTATTAAACAACTGTTTGAAAATATACTCCCGAAACTTAAGATTAACAAATGATTAACATCACACTTTAACCAATTGGTCTGACCAGACAGCAAAAGGTGTGATCTAATCTTTTGAAATTCAATCGAATACTCCAGTGAAGCTTGTCAGAAGAAAACGATCAAACTTCTCAGACCATCGCAATTGAAACGCTAACAATGCCTTGACGGCTCGGAGTAAGCGACGAGAGTATGAAATACATCTTCGGTTCTAGGGGAGATAAAATGAGAAACACAGAAGTTAGTCACTTCACCAAGTTGGTAATCCATCTCGACTTTTCTATTACTTTCGGGTGTGTAAGAAGCTAGAAAGCATTAAGTAGAAATTTTTTGAAAAAAAATGGAACTGTTTGGAAAAGGCTCGGTCTGAATATACGTAACAGTTAGGGCATTTGAAGTTTCACTGGCCGTCAAACTTGTTTCCATCTAATTGTTACGTTGCTGCTTTTTTCTTATTAACTCCTATGTTTGTATCCGCCCAGTCAAATTTTCGGCTGGGCTTTTTTTCGCCTGTAGATTTACCAAGCGCCTCTTTCGATGATTTGCCCCAACTCCATAAGCTAGACCTTAGTTGGTCACAAAAGTAACCACCCTGAAGTGGTTGATGTGCCGATCTGCAGACATAAAAAAGCCTCCCGAATGGGAGGCTTTACTAAACAGTGTGTATCTTACGCTTGCGCTTTCTTAGGCAAAGAAAAGTGCAGTAACGCGTAGCCAAGTAACGCGGCTGTCGTCGAGCCCATTAAGATGCCTAGTCGAGCATAGGTATCAAACTCAGGGCTTACATTTCCAAACGCTAAAGAGGAAATGAATATAGACATTGTAAAACCGATACCACACAACACAGAGACCGCAAAGATATGCTTGAAGTTAATGCCTTCCGGTAGCTTAGCTACACCCATTTTCACAGCAGCCCAACTAAAGGTGAAGATACCTAGAGGCTTACCAACCAGTAGCCCCAAAGCAATACCTAATGGCAGCATTGAAGTTAGGCCTGACATCGATACGCCTTCTAGCGAAATCCCCGCATTTGCAAATGCGAATAGAGGTAAGATACCAAATGCCACGTATGGATGAAGTGCGTGCTCCATGTGCTTAAGTGGGGAATGTTCGCCCTGTTTACCCTTAAGAGGAATAGCAAAGCCGATCACTACGCCTGAAAGTGTTGCGTGAACACCAGATTTAAGTACCGCAAACCATAAGATCGCGCCGACTATCATGTATGGTGTCAGTTTCGTTACTTCCTTCGCATTCAACATGAACAGGACACCAGTCATGATGAAGCCAACAAGCAGCGCCATGCTAGAAAGATCACCTGTGTAAAACAGTGCAATAATAACAACCACGCCTAAATCGTCGATAATAGCGAGAGCTAACAAAAACACTTTAAGGCTTACTGGTACGCGCTTACCTAGTAGCGCCATGATACCTAGAGCAAATGCAATATCCGTCGCAGCTGGAATGGCCCAGCCAGAAACCGCCTCTGGGTCGTTAGCATTAAACGCAACGTAAATAAGAGCAGGGGCTAACATACCACCAACCGCCGCAATAGCAGGGAAAATTGCGGTTTCTTTTGATTTTAGCGCTCCTTCAAGTAGCTCTCGCTTCACTTCAAGGCCAATAAGTAAGAAGAAAACAGCCATTAGGCCGTCATTAATCCAGTGAGAAACTGACATACCGAATACATAAGTATGCAGTACAGATTGATAAGTTTCGCCCAGCGGTGAGTTAGCAATGGTCATCGCAATTGCCGCTGCAATTACGAGAAGAATACCACCTGCTGATTCCATTTTGAAAAAGTCACGAATGACATCGTTCATGGTTTCGTCCTTATATTTATTATCTTAATAAACGATTAACAAAGAGTGATAAGAGTGTATAGCTGTCGAAAACTTTAGAATAATCGCTTCTTCAGAGTATAAACTTCGGTTTTTTCGATGTTAAGTTCACTATACATCGTATTTTCCAACATGACACTCAATTTTGATCGGAGATCGTATTTGTTTTTGTCGCACCAAATATTTATCAAGATGATGAGAAAATCAGCATAACACGGCTTGTACCATCATGATAACCCCGTACTTTTGAGAAAAAGCTAGGAAGCTTCGCGCACTAAAAAACCACCCGTAGGGGGTGGTTTTCTTCACAACTCAATAGCCTGTCAGCTGCATAAAGCCCCAAGCCTCATTGGAGCCGGAGGCTAAAGTAGGCCCTTCCCAGTAAGGTATTACAAAGGGTAGCCACATATCTGACTTGATAATGCGGGTAGTCAAATTAATTTGATGCTTCGGAATATTGATAATCCACTGCAAAGGTAACCTTCTTCCATTGGATAAACTGGTCACTTGCATTGGTTTAATACTGATATCATCGTCTGAGAGGTTGATGACTTTACCTGAGCGTGTCGACAACGTGCCAAATACGTGCGGTGTTTGCCCATGGTGACGATAACGGCTAACAGTTAATGCTCGACCATCATCTAAATTGAAAACAAACCAATCCCAGCCTTGTTGCCCCTCACCAATTAAGCCGCTGCCCCATTCTTTTTGCGCCCAAGCAGAACCCGTCACTGAGAATCGCTTACCATTTAAGCTTAAGCTACCTTTTACTTTTAAAAATGGAGCACTGAAGCTAAAAGAAGCAACAGATTGCAACGCATGTTTAACTTGGAAACCTTTGTCTCCATTCACGACAAAGGGGCCGCTTGTCATGGTATTGAGCTCAAGTCCAAACGTATCAGTATTCACATTCAAGTTGCCCGGGAAAGGCGTCGCACCGAGTGATCGCCAAGTCCAATTATCAATCCATAACCTGAAAGGGCGATTGATCATACCAGCTTGGCCTATCCCACCTCTAGCTACCCGTTGCTCTTTCCATACATGCGAGCCATGACTGACGACAACATGTGAAATGTACAATTGAGGGTTCTGCCAACCGCTGGTTTCTCGCTCGTCCGTCGCAACCCTAAAATAGCTCCATTGAACATTGTAGATCTTGCCTTGCTCATCTTTTAGTTTCGCAAAGTAGTGCCACCATTCATGCTGATACTCGGGATGAAAGCGAAAGTCTGAGGGTAAAGAGACATGCTCATTAGGTAGTACAGGCTCGAAAATCGTTTGATTTTCACGCGTTAAGATAGAATCAAGTTCGCTTTCTCGTGTTGCTGTCGCCTCTAACCAAAAAGTTGAGTAAAAAGCAGCCCCAGTCAGAAAAGCGAACGTAACAACAATGAGCGTTGAAACCAACAAGCGTTTTTTAGAGCCCATTTTTTTCATTACAACGCGTCCCTTAATGACTTCATCGGTGTACTTTTGATCATTCTAATAACTGGCAATGCGCCAGCAACCATAATGGCAAGCATCGCCCAAGCAATGGTTTGAGCATACTCCCATGGAATCGTTTGAAGCTCTAGAGACCAGCCAAATGATTGCTTAATGATAATATCAACGATCAAATGTGCGAGCGCCAAGCCGAGCGGCACTGCAATAATCGCAGAAATGGCTCCGAAGACGAATAGCTGCAAACCACCTAATACGACAAGTTCTTTTCCGGACACACCCATACATCTTAATAAGGAAAAATGCCGCTGCCGTGAAAGTTCTCCTGCCAACGTCGCAAAGAATAAACCAAACACGGCAATAATCAGCGTGATATTGCCCAAGGTTCCTGCTATAGCAAAGGTATGATCAAACACTCTCATTGCTTGGCTATAAATATTACCGTTATCAAACACACGATCTTGCGGAAGACGGAATACATTCTCTAAGCGATTTTTCAGCCCTTCTCCATTGACGTTATCTTTTAATACTACGCCAAGACCAACATTACCCGTACCTGCAAATGCATACAGCCAATTCCGGTGCGACATCATCACCTGGTTATATGGGTTTCCATAATCGTAGTAAACGCCTACGACTTGCCAATCACCACCAAGCGGTTCTTGCAAGTTAATGAAATCGCCAGGGCGGATATCCAGCTTCAAGGCCATCGACTCACTGACCATTAAGCTCTTGGTAGCGTGCAGTTGATACCAGTAATTTGGGACACCTAACTTGACGGTAAGTGAGTCTAACTCACCTTCAGAAGAGCCCGTACTCACAACTTGCAGAGCACCATGCTCGGTCGGCATATCTTTTTCCCAGCGCCACCAAACCGAGTTCACCTCTGGCTGATTCTGGAGCCATGCGCTCATCCTAGCGGCTGAATTGTTGGTCGGATAGATGTACACATCAGCCGCTAATCGCTGATTTAGCCACTTATCGGTTGTATCTCGAAAGCTTCCGACCATTGTTTCTACACCAATGTTTGCCGCCAGCGCTAACATAAACGCCATCGTAGCCACACCGCGATAGCTCATGCTGGCTGCTGCATCAGCAAAAAACCAACGGACACGAACCCATCGCATGGTATAAGAAAAACTTTGGAACATATGCCACATAATAAATGGCATAAACAACGCCACACTAACCAACATCAGCGCAATAATAGCAAAGCCGGTTTCTTGTGTTTTCGGCGCCTGATATACCGCTATTGCAGCGACACAAAACGCACATGCCGCAAGCGCCTGCCAAGAGAACTCTCTTCCAGCAAATCGCATTAGCGACAGTCGAGAAGAAAGGCGGATTGGTTGTGACTTCAACAAACGGATTAATGGCCACAGACACGATATCAACGCACCCATCGCTGCCATGATTAGACTGTATAAGCTAGATTGCCATGACCATCCTATGGTTAAGCCTACGTTGGCATCATACAAATCACTCAGGCTCGAAGACACTGCTGGGATAAGTTCATTTGCTAAGATCAAGCCAAAAAAGTTACCACACGCCCACGCAATAAAGACGAGCAAAGACAACTCTAGCAATAAGGCTTGCGCTAACTGTGTTCCGTTAACACCAGTCTGTCTCAAAATACCTACCAAACGTTGTCGCTGGATGAAAGACAGAGACATCGCTTGATAAAAAATAAACAACCCAACCAAAAACGAGAGCATTCCCATCGCGGTGAGATTCATATGGAATGCGTTAGTTAGCGACTCAAGCTCAGTACGCGTATTCCTAACGAGCGTCATTCCGTTTGGCAACATGTTTTTCAGTGCTATCAGCTTTTCCTCTGGCATTTCGCCACAAGAAATCGCAGACAAACCTGAGCTCCGCTTGAGCATACGCAACAACGATATATCAGTAACCAACCGAGTACCCGAAAGCATCTTGTCCTTATCTACTTGAATAGGCCCAAGACGGCTTCCGTCATTCATCTCAATGAAGTCCCCATCCTGCCAACTCATGTAAGCGGCTAAATCTTGACTAACGAGAATAGGATAAGGAGGCTTCATTAGAGATAAAACAGGCATCTCACCTAGCGATTTTCCTTGTTGTAGTGGGATCATCGCGACAGGATCAATCCCCACCAACATCAGGCTCATATCGGTCTTGGCATCTAGATGAAGCACGTCAAACGGTGCACATTGGTTAAACCCAGCTCGACGTAACTGAATATAAAAACCTTGAGGAATTTTATTGGCAGAGTGCTTCGTTCGGATTCGGTACGGCAAAGGATTGGAGAAAAGCTTTTCACCAGTGGCATAACTTTGTTTTGCATGCTGGTTGATAGAAGTAACACCAACAAGGAGGGACACGCCTAAAGTTAATCCCAGCCAGACAAGAATAATTTGTAGAGGGTAACGACGGTAATGACCGAGTAGTGCCTTAACTACGGGCCATAACATGTAGCTGCCCTCCTTGAAGTCGAATCTTTCCTTCCATATGGGCGGCCACTTTTTCACTGTGCGTCACTAACAGCAAAGTACACTCCAGTTGGCGAGCGAGGCTCGTTAGTAAGCGCATTACTGCTTCTGCGTTTCGCTCGTCTAGGCTACCAGTTGGCTCATCAGCAAGCAGGATTTTTGGCTCCATATAGAGTGCACGAGCAATCGCCGCACGTTGTTGCTGACCACCAGACGCCTCTTCCGGATAACGTCCTAGCAATGGCATTAAGTCCAAAGCAGAAAGAATTTGACGCCACAACTCTTTATCTTCCGGCAGACCTTTTAACTGACGACAAAAACGAATATTGTCGGCAATATTAAGTGTAGGAAGCAGGTTGAATTGTTGGAAGATATTCCCAATATTGTTACGGCGATAAAGGGTTCTTAAATGCTCCGGTGCTTCATGCATAGCAAAATTTGGAAACTGTACTTCACCAGAGTCGGCAGTATCTAATCCGGCGATTAAATTCAGCAGAGTACTTTTACCCGAACCACTTTCTCCCATCAGAGCAACTTGGTCGCCTTGCTGCAATGTTAATTCTGCCCCTTGTAATACAGGGTGAAACTCTCCCCCGTCTACATAGCCTTTACATAGGTCTGACAGTTTTAACATTGATTATGCCGCTCGGATGGTGTTTAAAAATTGGGATCAGAATCTACACTAAAATCCTGTTAGTAGAAAGTATTTTGAATGCTTGATCACACTATGGAAGTACAAATGCAACTCGATTCACTTTCTGTTGCTAATTTTGTTGACGTTTTGAGCAGATTTTTGCAGCCAAAATAAACTCTGTTCCTCCTTACTGGCCAATCAGGTTTTTCATCCATTTTCGGCTAACCATTCTTGGCAAGCAAATCACCCACTTCACAACTTCTTCTGTCAAAAAGAGTAAGTAAACCCATTGTGGGTCCCAATTGAGATAAATCGCTGCAAATGCTGCGAGTGGAATCCCGATCACCCACTGCGCCAAGATGTCTTGATACAAACAAAACTTAACATCACCGCCCGCGCGTAATACACCAACAATCGCCATCATCGGCACCGAGCGTAACACGACACCCAACGCTAGAATCACCATAAACTGTTCAGCTAGCTCGCGAGTGTCTGTTGTCAGTGCACTAAACGCATTAAGGATCCATTGATTTGACACTATCAACAAGACGGCGACCACAAATGCGATAAGCACATTCAAAATGACCGTAGCCCATGCTTGATAATAAACGGGTTCAAAATTACGAGCGCCGAGTTGGTTCCCGACTAGAACTGCAGCCGCATTCGATAAACCAATCATCATCGCCAATGCGATCGACTCAACAGGTGTCATTACGGAAAGTGCCGCCAAACCTTGTACACCTGCTTGCCCCATGATGGCGTGATAAGCAAACAGCCCACCAGCCCACGCCAAGAAGTTAAATGTGGTTGGCAAAGAGAGGCTCAAGAAACGCGTAATTTTATCTAAGACCAATCCTGCGCGTATATCATCCCAACCAAATGCGATTATGTGTTTTTTCAACCATAGATAACCAAACAGGCAACCTACTTCGATCGCGCCACTGATTACCGTTGCTATCGCTGCTCCCGTAATACCCAGAGCAGGAAAGCCTAATTGACCAAAAATTAAAACCCAGTTAAGAAACACATTAGATAAAATGCCTATACCACTAAAAAAAGTGCTTAAGCCTGGTTGGTGCATCGCCCTTAGGCCCACCGACATACTGGCCACACATGCAACAGCAAACATGCTAACCGACGAAATAATGAGATAGCTGGCCCCTAGCTCAATCACTTCTTGTGAATCGGTAGTCAAACTCATGATGGGCTGTGGAAAAACAACAAACAAAGCAACAGCAATCGCAGCAAACATCATTGCGATCATCCATGTTAAAGCGGTACTGCGACGCACCCCAACTTTATCGCCAGCCCCCCAATATTGAGCGGTTAACAACGCACCGCCCGTTGTCACCCCAACTAACATGATGGTGGTGACGAAAGTCGCGCGCGCAGCAACTCCAACAGCGGCAATTTCTGCTTCACCAAGTTGACCAAGCATAAGAACATCGACGAGGCTTCGGCTTGAAAACATCATGCTTTGCAGTGTAATTGGTAACGCGATTGCAAATAAACGACGTAAGAATGCTTTATCTGCGTGTATTGAGAGTTGAGAAAGAAAAGTCACAAGCGCTCCAACGACAACTTATTGATAGAATGGGGAAAGTGTCTCATGATTATACTCTGTGGTGTTTATTCCACCAACGATAAAAGGACAGATAATGAAAAAGGTGTTGGTACTAGGCGCCTCGGGTTACATTGGCTCTCAACTTCTTCCGTTACTTTTAGATAAAGGTTACGCCGTCACAGCAGCGGCGCGACATATTGATTATTTAGAGTCAAGAACTCAGCCTCACCCTAATTTAACGTTAAGGTATCTCGACTTGGCTGACGCAGAGACCACGAAGGCTGTAGTGAACGATTTTGATTTAGTATTTTTTCTCGTGCACGGGATGGCTCAAGGTGATGACTTTGTTGAGTACGAACTAAACCTTGCTTTGAACTTCAAATATGCGTTGGAACAAAGCTCCGTCGAGCATGTTATCTATTTGAGTGCCATTCAACCTCAAACCGGAAACTCTCGCCATTTAGCCGCTCGTAAAGCCACGGGAAAAATAATTCGACAGTCTGGTGTTCCAGTAACTGAATTGCGTGCTGGCGTTATCATCGGCCCCGGCTCTGCCGCTTTCGAAATCATGCGTGACTTTGTCTACAACTTACCTATTTTGATCGCGCCTAAATGGGTCGACTCAAAAGCGAACCCTATTGCCTTGCCCAATCTCAACCACTATTTATTGAAGTTAGCAGAAGCCCCCTCTCCAGAAGAAAGTCACATTTATGAAGTTGGTGGGCCAGATACACTTAGCTACCGCGAACAGTTCAAAGTCATTTGCCGAATCACGAACAAGCCGTATCGGCTGTGGTCGACCCCGCTACTTACTCCGAAAATGGCATCGTACTGGCTAGGTTTAGTTACCTCAGTGCCAACTAGTATCGGTAAAGCATTACTTGCGGGCTTAGAGCACGACTACATTGCAGACTCCAAAGCGATTGAAGAACGATTTCCTCAAACGCTGATCAGCTACGAGCAAGCGGTAACTGATACCATTCAAGATGAAGGCACATTTGTACGCAGTAATGTCTGGGGGTTTGAACCCGCAGCGCTTCGTCGATGGCAACCAGGATATGGCTATTACCCAAAACAAGCTGGAGCGAGCATTAAAACTCATGCCTCCGCTGCGGCATTATGGAAAGTGGCGCAAAAGATCGGGAGTCGCGAAAAAGGCTATTACTTTGCCAACATCTTGTGGCGTACACGTGAATGGCTCGATATCTTTTTTGGTGGCGGAAAACCGATTCGCGTTTCTCCTCCTGGACCAGAGCTTAAAGTCAGTGATTTTATTGACTCTTGGAAAGTGATTCGCTGCGATAATAATCAGTTTCTTTCACTGTTTTTTGGTATGAAAGGCCCAGGCCTTGGGCGTTTAGAAATTACCATCAAAGATCTCGGTGACGAACGAGAGCTGGATATTACCGCCTGGTGGCACCCGCAAGGGTTTCTTGGGCTGCTTTATTGGTTTGCAATGATGCCAGCCCATCTCTTCATATTTAAAGGCATGGTCAAAGCCATCGCGAAAGAAGCAAACCGTTTAGAAAACAAAAAGCCCCAATAACAGGGGCTTCTAAAAACTCAAAATGTCACTTTAGTCAGCTTTGAACGAGAGTGGAATTTCGGCTAACTGGTTGCCTTCGTTTGCTGGAAAAATAAGGTACTCGCCATGGTATTTCACCATCGATTTGTAGTCTGTTACCTTATGTACCATAAAGCCCGCTTGCGCTGCTTTCTCAACAAACTCAGCATGATTGCCACGTACAAACCAACTCATTGGCTTTACGAGCAACTCGCCATCAAAACAGCTTTCGCATTGGTCTGCACATAACGCTAAAGAGTTTTGACCTTCAGTGAAGATTTGTACTTTGCCGCACCCAATCAGTTGCTCAGACGTCGAGACTTCCCAGCCTGCTTGCTCCATCAAATCAAGAAAAGACTCAATATCTGAATCTTTGAACACTCTGGAGTCTTCACCTTCAGGGAAGAATTGCGCATAAAAAGCAGAAATACGCTTGAAGATAAACAACAAACCAGCATCGTTCCCCTTTGAGCGACCTGCTTTTTGCCAACGCGTTAAGTCATCGCCTACCGTACGTCCGAAACGTTGTGATTTTAGCGCCTTTGTTACCCAACGCACTAAATAATGGTTATTCGCAACAGGGGCATTGGCTAACTTACCTGAGCGATGCTCTTGATCTAACTCTTCAAGTGCTGAGTTAACCAAGTTTTGAATTTCTTTGGTGTAATTCGACATTACGCCTTTCTTCCTAAAGTCCAATAAAACAGTGCTGAAAGCACAGAACAAGCAAACATTACGATGATCATCGGCCAAGCAACATTCCCGGGCAGTGATGCCACCAGCGCACCAACCAATGAACCGATACCGAATCTTAATGTCCCCGCTAGAGACGACGCCGTACCCGCCATTGATGGGTAACCACTTAAAAGCAGCGCCATCGCGTTACTACCTATCGTCGACAATGTACCGATAAACAGCACAACAAAAGGTACAATGCCCCATAATCCGAAGTCCATTAACCAACTTACGAATAAACCAATCCCCGCCAAAAGTTGCACGAACAACCCAAAACGAAGCATGGCATGGGAACCAACTTTCTTCACCAAGCGACCATTAATACTGGTCATGATGATCATCGCCACAATGTTCAAACCAAATAGGTAACCAAAGTGGTCTGGTCGAACACCATATAAATCAATATAAACAAACGAACCCGCCGTCAAAAATGCAAACATTCCGGAAAATGAAAACGCACCTGAGAGCATCAAACCGATCGCTTCAGGATTGGAGCATAATCTGGCGTAGTTTCTCAGCGTCGTGCGGAAACGAAGAGGCTGACGATTTTCAGGCTGTAACGTTTCAGGGATTTTCCAAAGTACGAGAAAAATCACAACTACAGCGAAAATAGCTAGTACCCAAAAAATGGAACGCCAACCAAACCAAATCGCGAGATGGCCACCGATCATCGGTGCCACCAAGGGTGCCATTGTGATCACCAAGGTGACGAAAGACATTGCACGGGCAAAGTCTTCACGGTCAAACATGTCACGCACCACTGCTTGGATAATGACCGCCGCTGCCGCGCCAGCAAAACCTTGTGCCGTACGTACATAGGTCAGCGCATCAATGCCATTTGTTGTCGCACTCACAACAGCAGCCAAGCCGAAGAAAAGTACGCCTAAAATCAACACAGGTCTGCGACCAAAGCTATCGGCAAGCGGCCCGTGAATTAACTGGCCGATCGCAAAACCCGCGGTATAAGCCGTCAACGTAATCTGAACCGCGCCAGGCGCGACCCCCAAATCTTTCGCAATTGTCGGCATCGCAGGCAAATACATATCGATCGCCAAAGGCGTCAAAGCACCAATCGCTCCTAGTACCAGAAACAATAGAAAACTGATTTGGGATTGCGGAGCACTTTGAGCTTTTTCTGTCATTCTTTTACCTCTTGTTGGAGCCCTACCGTCAATACTTGCAGAACAAAGTGAAAATAACGGAAGTTCTCATATCGCTGAATGTAGAAGCCAAAAACCTGTTCTATCCAACGTTCGAGAATCATAAGGGCAAATATGTACCAAGGTGTGACCTTGACGAACTCGACATAGAAAAGCATGTGAAAGCGAAATGTGTTTATGGGAAACAAACACAATGCAGTAAAAATGATGGCGTTGACACCATCATTCCATTCACCGTAGCCGAAGGCTTTGCAATAAGAGTATGCATGCATCAGCTAAATGCAAAGGCATATCACTGAGATGAGTAAGCACACCGGAATTGTCTAGGCACTAATTTTGGTAGGAAAATTTATTTTGAGCCAATTCCTACCAAAAGACTAGTTCCTATTAGGAACTAAAGAATTTCCCATGCCGACAATTAATTCCAAATAGAATCAATTTCTTCTTGCGTGAGGTAGCGATAATCACCTGGTTCTAGTGCCTCATCAAGTTCGATAGAACCAATACGCTCACGATGTAAGTACTCAACTTTATTTCCTAACGCCGCGAACATACGTTTCACTTGGTGATACTTACCTTCCACGATAGTTAACAATACTTCATTCTCGGCCTCGTTCACGATTTCCAAACGAGCGGGCAATGTTGCTTCTGATTCATTGCGCAAAATGATGCCTTGTTCGAGCTTTTCCGCGTAATCTGGCTGAATAGCATCGACGAGCCAAACACGGTACGTTTTCTCACACTTATGCTTAGGTGAGGTAATACGGTGAGACCACTTACCATCATCCGTAATCAACACTAAACCAGTTGTGTCGACATCTAATCGGCCCGCAAAGTGAAGGTTTTCAATTTTAGGCTCATCAAGCAATGCGAATGCAGTTTGGTTGTAGCCATCTTCATGTGAACAAACAAAGTCAGCAGGCTTATACAACATAATGTAACGAGGACCAGGAGCACCAATAACACGGTCTTCCCACATCACTTCCGCACCTTTGGGTACTTTAAATGCACCACTTTTTTGAACCTCACCGTCAACGGTGATGTCTCCACTTTTGATGATCTTTGTTGCCTGTTTGCGTGTTGCACCCAGAGCGTCACACAAATATTTATCTAAACGCATGAATACCTCATTGAATTATACCCAAGTGATCTCTAAATCTTGGTTTAAAGGTCACTTGGGTATAAAAGTCAGGTATTATAGCGTTCCTCGTTCGAATAGTTGAGCAATTTCACATATTTTCATGTACACACTTCGTCCTTATCAAGCCGACTCGGTTAAAGCCGTTATTCATTACTTTCGTAAACACTCGACACCAGCAGTGATCGTGCTGCCAACCGGTGCCGGGAAAAGCTTGGTGATCGCAGAACTTGCTCGCCTTGCGAAAGGACGAGTGTTAGTCCTCGCCCACGTAAAAGAACTGGTCGAGCAAAACCACGCGAAGTATGAAGGTTATGGTTTAAAAGGTTCTATCTTCTCAGCAGGATTGGGACGAAAAGAAACTGACCAGCAAGTCGTGTTTGCTTCGGTTCAATCGGTCGTACGTAACTTAGATTCGTTCAAAAACCAGTTTTCTCTGCTCGTTATTGATGAGTGCCATCGTGTGCCAGATGACAAAAACAGCAGCTACCAAAAAGTTATTACTCACTTACGAGAACTGAACCCTGGTATTAAGGTGCTGGGACTAACTGCAACGCCCTATCGTTTAGGAATGGGCTGGATTTATCAGTATCACACCCGAGGTCAAGTGCGAACCGAAGAGCCTCGATTCTTCCGCGATTGTATTTTCGAACTGCCGATCCGTTACTTGCTCGACGAAAACTTCCTCACTCCAGCCCGCATGATGGATGCGCCCGTTTTGTCTTACGACTTCTCTCAGCTGAAGCCCGCTAACACCGGACGCTACAAAGAAGCAGAAATGGACATGGTGATCGATAAAGCCAAACGTGCGACTCCACAAATTGTTGAGCAAATCATGCAATATGCGAAAGAGCGTCAAGGTGTCATGATCTTCGCTGCAACTGTCCGACACGCACAGGAGATCCACAGTTTATTGCCAGAAGGCGAAACTGAAATCGTCATTGGTGATACACCTACGCCGGAGCGCGATGCGATCATCCAAGCGTTCAAGAATCGCCAAATAAAATACTTGGTCAATGTTTCGGTACTGACAACCGGTTTTGATGCGCCGCATGTCGATTTAATCGCGATTTTGCGACCAACAGAGTCAGTCAGTCTGTACCAACAGATAGTAGGACGAGGATTACGCTTATCAGACGGAAAATCAGAATGTTTAGTGCTTGATTACGCAGGCAACAGCTACGATTTATACCAACCTGAAGTCGGTGATCCCAAACCAGACTCTGACAGTGAAATTATCACGATTCCTTGCCCGGCTTGCGGATTCAATAACAACTTCTGGGGTAAGTTGGATAGTAACGGTTTCTTGGTTGAACACTTTGGCAGACGTTGCCAAGGTTACTTTGAAGATGAAGACACAGGCGAACGTGAACACTGTGGCTACCGTTTTCGTGCCAAATACTGTGGTGAATGTGGTGCGGACAACGATATCGCTGCACGAATTTGTCATGAGTGTGACGCGACGCTCGTTGACCCAGATAAAAAGCTAAAAGAAGCCCTTAGTCTCAAAGATGCATTAATCTTTGAATGCACAGAAATGGACCTATCTGTATTTAAGTCCAGTGATGGTAAATCTCAGCTAAAAGTGACGTATTCTGGTGAACCATACCAAGGCGAAGGCAATGCGTTAGTTCATGAGTTTTGGTCATTGCGTACCAAAAAACAAAAACAAACGTTTAAAGATCAGTTCGTACGTCCCCACTTAGCAGACAAGCATCGCCCTTTTGAAGAGGCTTCACCGACACGCGTTGTCGCTAATCAACATCGTTTCCGTTTGCCTCAGTTTGTTATTGCTAGAAAATCTGGTCGCTTTTGGAAGCTGCGAGATAAGATTTTTGAAGATGAGTTGAAATAACATCGACAACACATGGCAAAACTTAATTAGCTGATTCACTCTCTGTTCATCTATATCCGATATACTGCGGCTAACGCTCCAGAAAAGGTTTGACTATGTATAAAGCAACGACTTCTCTACATTCTGCGTTACTTTTCGGCCTTATCACGACATTCATGTGTGCACCAAGTTTTGCCAAGCATGGCAACGAGTACACATCACAAAATGGCCACGCCATCGTGCAAGATGTCGAAAAGCCAGGAACACGCATCGAATTCGATGAAGATCAAGATGAGGTCTATCGCGCGGTTCAACAAGGATATATACGACCATTTTCGGAACTTTACGCCGCAGTAGAAAACGACCTATACGGCCGCATCATCAAGGTCGAGCTTGAAGAAGATGATGATGCTTGGGTGTATGAATTGAAAATTCTGTACAACAATAGCGTCCTGAAAGTTGAGTACGACGCCGCCACGCTAGAAATGCTTGAGATCAAAGGTCGCAGCTTTAACAAAGCGTTAAAGCCGCAAAACAACTAAACTTGTCTAATGCGTCATCCAGACACGATGCGTAGCTTACTTCGATAAAAATCCAAACATAATAAGAATCATCAATATGAAAATACTTGTTGTTGAAGATGATCCTCGTTTAGGCGAGCAAATCATCGAAACATTAGAAAGTACCGGCTGGGTACCAGAATTGTCCCAAGATGGCATAGACGCTCTGTATCGCGCGACTTCGGAAGAATGGGACGCCATTGTTCTTGACCTCGGCTTGCCAAAACTGGATGGTCTTACCGTCCTAAAAGGCATCAGAGATGAAAACATTAATACTCCTGTCGTGATTCTAAGCGCTCGCGACACCCTAACGCAGCGAGTTGAAGGCTTAAACGCAGGTGCAGACGATTACCTAACTAAACCATTTGAAATGGTTGAGCTTATCGCTCGTATTCGTGCACAGCTTCGAAGAGCCTCTGGTAATGCCTCTCCTGTGATGCAAATTGGCGACTTGAGCTTGGATACACGCACTTCTAAAGTCATGTGGCAAGGTCAAGCGGTAAGCTTGACGGCGCTAGAGTATAAAGTGGTCGCTTACTTTATGCATAACCCGGAAAAAGTGATTTCTCGAACCGAACTCGTCGAGCACATTTACAAACAAGACTTTGATCGTGACTCCAACACAATCGAAGTTTTTATCGGCCGAATTCGCAAAAAAATCGCACCAAAGATCATCAAAACTGTCCGAGGGTTGGGATACCAATTAAATGCCGAATAGAAACAGGCTACCGTTGAACGCAATAAAACGACTGAGTATCAAAAGTCGCCTCGTTTTAGCGGCGATCGTTTGGTTAACGGCAATGATCCTCGCCGCTGGTGTGACGATACCGACGCAGGTCTACAACTATATGGTTGATGACACTCGCTCACAGCTCAGCATTTTTATGGATGAAGTCGCAGCTCAGTTAGAAGTCGATAACACCGGGCATCTTTCACTCGCAGCTCAGCTATCAGACCCTCGATTTAACCGACCTTACAGTGGTTTGTATTGGAGTGCCTCTACAGAGGCAAGCCTCGAACGTTCTCGTTCGTTGTGGGACAAAAAAATCGAATACAAAGGTTTGGATAAAGATGCGTATGGAGCAAGAGGCGAAAAACTAATTACGCTAGAAAAAGCACTGTACCTTCCTGATTACGATGGTCCTATTCACATTATTATTGGTATTGACGAAGAGCCCATTAAAAATACCCTTCAAACGTTAATCGGCCAACTTTGGCTTATTTTGGGTTTATTATTCGCGGGCGTACTTACCGTCATTTTACTGCAAATTGCTTGGTCATTGAGTCCGCTTACAAAGCTACAAAAAGAATTAGCCGAGCTGAAGTCTGGTAATAAAAAGAGTCTAGAAGAAACCTACCCAAAAGAGATTTCTCCTCTAATCTTCGACCTCAACGCTCTGCTGTTCCATTACCAAGAATTACTAGAGAGAGCTCGCAATCATGCAGGTAACCTATCTCATGCACTTAAAACGCCACTTTCTGTTCTAAAAAATGAAGTTCAGACGTTAGAACCTGAGGCACAATCCCGTCTCAGAGCTCCAATCAATCAAATACAAGACCATATCGATTACCATTTGGGTCGTGCCCGTATGGCCGGATCGATGAACATATTATCAGTGAAGTCGAACCCAGCAGATCGTGTGGATGCTATCTCAATGGCGTTTGATAAAGTGTATGCGAGCCGAAGCATTACCTTAATTAATGAACTTGATTCAGAGCTGAATGTAGCAGTAGAGCAGACCGATCTCGATGAAATGCTAGGTAACTTGCTAGAAAATGGCTATAAGTGGGCCAACAGCATGATTCGTGTGCACTCCTCTCAGGATAAGGAAAATATACACATCATTATTGAAGATGATGGGCCAGGCATCCCTAAAGAGAAACTGAGTCAAGTAATCAAGAGAGGAGTTAGATTGGATGAAACAACCCCTGGCTCAGGTCTTGGTCTAAACATAGTCAGTGAAATGGCACACAGTTACCGAGGTCAATTAACATTGGATACAAGCGCTTTAGGTGGATTAAAAGCATCTTTAGTCTTACATCTCAGCCGAACATAAAGCATATAACACATAAACTTTGTTTTTCGGACCATGATCAGTAAACCGATGAAAATGAAGTCGATGTGAACAAAATCCAAGCAAAGCGTTAAAAGGGATAGCCTTCCACCCCACTAAATCATACCTTTTTGTTGATTTGGATACGATTTGGGTTGCCCATTTATAATTGGAATGATAGTATCCGCGCTCGCTTGAACAGTTCCTGTTTCAAGCTTTACCACGAACAACAAGGTCGCATTGTTGATTGTGAACATTTGATTTTTACTAATTTGAGAGTAAATACTATGAAATTCGAAGCAGTAGTACGTACTGAACTAGGTAAAGGTGCGAGCCGCCGCCTACGTCACGCTGGCAAATTCCCTGCAGTTGTATACGGCGGTGAAGAAGCAGCAGTAGCTATCGTTCTTAACCACGACGACATCGTAAACCAAATGGACAAGCCTGAATTCTACGAAGGCATCGTTCTAGTTATCGATGGCAAAGAAGTTAAAGTTAAGCCACAAGACGTTCAACGTCACGCGTTCAAGCCAAAAGTTGAACACATGGACTTCATCCGCATCTAATTCCCTACCAAGGAATTAATCGGATTAAATCCAAACCTTTTGCATAAAAGATAATCGGACTTACCAACCGAGACATCTAAAAAATTTCAAAACCCCGGAGTCTTACCACCTCCGGGGTTTTACTATATTTAGCATATAGCATTTGATTTATGAGCGGGCAATATACTTCACTAAAGTGAGATCGGTCAGCGTCATACTCTCAATCACTTCCGACTCTTCCTCTCCAGTACGCACAAAACCACACTTCTTGTAAAAGTTAAGCCCCTGTTGATTAGTATCCAGTGCTTTCAAACTGATCTGCATAACTGACGTAGAGAGCAAACGTGTCTCTAACTCATCTAACAGTGCACTTCCTGCTCCTTGCCCATAATGTAGCGGCGTAACGTAGCAACATGTCACTAATGCCGTTTTATCTTCGCTGGTGTGGTTAGGTAACTCGTAACTTAAAAAGCCAACAATTTCTCCTTGCCTCTCAACTACGATCAATTGGGCCAGTTGCTCCGTCATCACTCGTGCCCACATCCTTTCTCGACGCTCAATCGTAAACTGCTCTATGTAGCTCTTTGGCATTAATCCTTTATACGCCACCAGCCAAGAATCAACGTGTATCTTGGCGATTTGGGCTGCTTCCTTTTTGAGTGCGTCCCTTACTGTGTATCTCATAAGCATCCTTTATTAGCGTTCACCACTTACAAATTCTTTTAACCCTACCCTTTAAACCAAAGCTCAAAGATAACGGCTACAGTCGCAACGCTTTACATTAATCTATTTCATTTTCATTAATTAAATGATAGTTCACATCATAATATTCGAAGAAGAACGATCCATTATTTACTTTTCATTTTGACTCATTAGGTTGAATCTATTTGTTTAAACACTCGAGTGTCAAATGCGGAATAAGCACGATAAGGTATCGGATGAGGATAAATAAACGATGCCTAAAGCATAAGGTTTCTAAACGATCGCAATTATAGTAAAGAGATAAATACAATTTTTGATAGAGTTTGGCAGAATAAAGCCATGATCAAATGAGTTTAAGCTCTGTGCTGTTCATTATGCATACAAACCGAGCCCCTCATCATTAGAGCGAAAATTTATAACGATTTGTGTCATACCTATTAGGAAAAACATAAACTTGGCAAAATAATCACCAAAATCAGCGTAATACTTCGCAAAAATGCGCATTGATTCACACAAACAACACACATTCAATTAACTACCTCACAAAAAATAGAGCTAGCGATACAAAATAAATACTAAATACCAATTCTGTTTATTTATAGACGTAGTTTGCAGGCTTATTAATTCATTTCTCCGATAGAAGTATAAATAAGAGATAGATCACTAAAGTTTCACATTAATTCCGTATATTTCACGCCGTAACAATAACAAAATCACAAAGAAAGGATCCCTTATGAAGTTTTCCAAATCTCTTTTGGTAGTGGCAGTGGGCGCTGCGCTAGCAGGATGCGGCTCAGACAGCGACAATTCTCCAGTAACCTGCGAGACTGCAGATTCTTGTACTAAGTTCACCGTTCTCCACACTAACGATAACCATGGTCGCTTTTGGCATAACAGCGACGGCGAATACGGCATGGCTGCGCGTCACACTTTAATCGAATCTATCCGCGCAGAAGTCGAAGCAAAAGGCGGTGAAACCATTCTGCTATCTGGCGGTGATATTAATACCGGTGTACCAGAATCAGACATGCAAGATGCGGTTCCAGACTTCGTAGGGATGAACCTACTTGGTTACGATGCAATGGCTGTCGGTAACCACGAATTTGATAACTCACTAGATATTCTCGATATGCAAGCCGAGCTAGCTGACTTCCCTATGCTGGCTGCGAATATCTATAAAAAAGATACAAACGAGCGTTACTTCGACCCTTACAAAGTATTTACTATCAACGGCCTTAAGATCGCTGTTATTGGTCTAACAACGCAAGACACTGCGAAGCTAGTCAATCCAGACAACGTATCAAACATCCACTTCGAAGACCCTCAAGTAGAAATCAAAAAGGTACTGAAGGAAATCGAAGAGAACGAAAAGGTAGACCTAGTATTTGCAACGACGCACATGGGTCACTACGAAGATGGCAAAAACGGTAGTGAAGCACCAGGTGACGTGAAACTCGCTCGCTCTCTTGAAGAAGGACAGCTAAACGCTATCATCGGTGGTCACTCGCAAAACCCTGTATGTATGGAACCAGGTACCAATGAGTATGCTGATTTCAAACCTGGGGATGATTGTGCCCCAGACCAACAAAAAGGCACTTGGATTATGCAAGCGCATGAGTGGGGTAAATATGTGGGTCGTGCAGACTTCGAATACTACGACGGCAAGCTTCACTTAGCGAACTACGCACTGATTCCTGTAAACCTTCTAGACGAAAACGATGAAGTTATCGGTGAACGAATTCAACAAGATGCAACAGTAAAAGCGTTACTACTGCCATACCAACAACAAGGTCAAGAGTTATTAGATGAGAAGATTTCTAATACGACGGGTAAGTTAGAAGGTGATCGTAACGTAGTTCGCTCTCAACAAACTAACCTAGGTCACCTACTCGGCGAGGCATACCGTACTTACAAAACGGTAAATGCTGACTTTGGTGTGATGAACTCTGGCGGCGTGCGTGATTCAATCCAAGATGGTGATATCACTTACCGTGACGTACTAACGGTTCAGCCATTCGGTAACTTCGTGACTAAAGCAACTATGACAGGTAAAGAAGTTAAAGAATACCTAGACGTGGTTGCGACGAAATCTGCAGGGTCTGGTGCTTACGCTCAACTAGATAACATCACTTTAGATGTAAATTGTGATGCTGGCTCAGTAACCATTACCGATATTAACAATAAAGGCTTCGATCTAGACGCAACGTACACATTCTCTGTAATCAGCTTCAGTGCTGCTGGTGGCGATAACTATCCAATCATCGATGTTCAATCTACACAGCTAACCGATGCATACGTTTTGCGCGAGTTCTTCGTAAACAACCCACAAATCTCTGCGGATAACTACAACAAGAACTTAGAGAACATCAAGTACTTCAGTAATGGCCAACCAGTAAAAGGTTGTCCTGCAACTGGTAGCTAATACTCAACACCTTCCCCCTGGCGCTAAGAGCTTTTACAAGCAATTTCGTCAGGGCTTTCCTTAAAACCGAAGCTTTGTGCTTCGGTTTTTTATTTTCGATAAATTACTGAAAACTCTCCACCTTCACAATATGTTCAAAAATTGTTCATTTGTGTTATTGACGCCCCTGTGTTGGGCTTCTATGTTTGATAAGGTCTTTTAAATATGCAGGTTCATCGGCTAAATTTCGCGAAACATTTTTAATAGCATAGTCAATGATTCTGAGAAAGATGTGAATGGCGTTACAAACACTGCTCTCAAACAATTTGTCTTTGGACTTCAAACGATGGTGATGTGCCTCCACGCGCACACTAATGAGCAGCGATCTGGACGTCAATGTGTTCAAACTGCTGCCATCGAGTTCTGGAGGTCAAAAATGAAACGAGCCAGCAATAGCTACAGACTCCAAATGATCAAAGAAGTAGTTACCCGTAGAGAGCGTGAAGCTTGTACGGATCCTATGGCGAGATATATTCATCAACTGATGGATGAACGCCCAACAAGTAAATTAGATGTTGAATTCAATCATAGATTTTCAGGAAATCACTTCGACGAACAAGCGGGAGGCTGGGTTAGCGACCGTTGGTCGATGAAATAACGCCAATTACCGCTCTATAGGGAAAATGGATAGGAGATTCCCGGTTCTTAAAGGACACCTTGCCGGACCGGGAATATGTAAAAGCCTAATCAGAACCGAAAGCGAAGGCGTAACCCCACAGACTGAACAAGAATTCTAGAATAAGTCTTGTTGAGGCGATGACTCATCTTGAAGCTGTTCTGGCTTCGTCTTCCCGGCCAACATCTTTCTTCTGTACCTTTGACGACACAACTTAATAACGTGCAACTGCTGAGCGGGGGTTAAGTTAAGCCAATTAAACCTTTCCTCTCTCTTTCTCATACACCCCTTGCAATACCCTTTTTCATCGGAGGTACATACTCCAACACAAGGGCTTGGGACAGTAAAAAACTCCAGTTGCTCCATACTAAAACCGCTCTTTCCATATTAGGGCGTATTGGCCTAGTTTAAATAATGAGAAGATTAGTCAGCAACAAAACTTGCTATATACTTCGTTATGTCAAAAACATACGAAACCATAACCTTATGCTGACAAAAACAGTGTTTTATTACTTATACTTACCGCGTTTATAAAAACGGAGTCTATAAAATGAAGCTTAGCCTAAAAACGTTAGTTACAGCAATCTCTCTCCCTGTTCTTATGACTGCTTGTGCTAGCAACGGTGATGATGTGAAAGAAATAACGGCTCAAGATTTGCAGCACCACAACTGGGAACTTGTTCAAGTTGATGGCAAAAATATCGTTCTAGACGAACACCAAAAAGCGGCTCGCCTAGAAATCGGTGAAAATCTAACCGCAAACGGCAACGCAGGTTGTAACAACTTCTTCGGTCAAGCCGAGTTGAAAAACAACCAACTACGCATCGAAAAAATGGGCATGACCATGAAGATGTGTATGGAAGATCAAATGAAGATCGAAAACGCAATGACACAAACACTATCTAACTGGAGCGATATCACGCTAACTAAAGATGGTCTTGTTCTGAAAAGTGCCGATCACGAATTGACGTTTACACTACGTGACTGGGTAAACTAATCCCAACTAAGTAAACCAGATAGTATCTTAAAGCAGCCAAACGGCTGCTTTTTTTATATCGATGAATCGTTAGTCATGCATGCTAAAGTCATTTAAATGGCCAACTTTCTTTCTCTTTTCGCCCTCAATTCCATGCTTTAGACATCAATTTTGCTCTGTAAAACAACCTATTCATATCTCTGGGGACAATAATTTTCAATTACTTGAAAGAATATCCTCAAACAAACGGTCCGCTCCTAAAATGACACCAAATTTGTCCTTTATTCGTTTTGCTTCACATTGAGAGTAATTCTTTGAATCAATGAGTGATTCCGTTTGGGATTGGCATTGATAATAGAGAGAGATGAATTACTATCCTTGTAACAGAGCGGAACGACTTGCGAAAACGTCAATAGAAACGAAAGCAAGAACCAAAAGACATAACACGGAATAGATATGAAAAAGCTACTCAGCAGCATTGGCATTTTAGCCACGACTTTTGCGACACCTTCTTTTGCCGATTCATCAGTGAATAGCGAATGGCAAAAAATCGAACAGCAAGCCGACGGGCAATCCGTCTACTTTCATGCTTGGGGCGGGAGCCAAGAAATTAATCGCTACATACAGTGGGCGAGTAGAGAGCTAAAATCACGTTATAACGTGACGCTAAACCACGTTAAAGTAACTGATATTTCTGAGACCACTACTCGACTTATCGCAGAAAAAGCGGCAGGCAAAAACAGCGGTGGTAGTGTTGATATGGTTTGGATCAATGGCGAAAACTTCAAATCAATGAAGGATAACCAATTGCTATTTGGTCCTTTTGTCGAAGGTTTGCCAAGCTGGCAATATGTGGATAAATCTCTACCAATTGATGTGGACTTCTCCGAGCCAACAGAAGGTCTAGAAGCACCTTGGGGAGTAGGACAATTAGTGTTTATCCATGACGAGCAAACCCTCCATAACCCTCCAAAATCATTCTCAGAAATGCTGAGCTATGCAAAAGCGTTCCCGAATCGCCTGACTTACCCTCGACCACCAGAGTTTCATGGCACAAGCTTTATCAAAGCATTACTCATTGAACTGTCTAACAACGCCCCTGAGCTGCAACAACCAGTTACCGATGACACGTTTGAACAAGTCACTCAACCGCTGTGGTCTTATCTAGATGAGTTCCATAAAGTCGCTTGGCGCGGTGGTAAGCAGTTTCCAGGCGGTACAGCAGAAACCCTTCAGCTACTAGATGATGGTCAGACTGACCTGGCGATTACCTTTAACCCGAACGCGGTTTTCTCTGCGCAGTCGAGCGGTAATCTTGCAGAGAGCACCAAAGCGTACGCAATGGACGCAGGAGCACTCTCAAATATCCACTTTTTAGCGATTCCTTGGAACGCAAATGCCAGTGCTGGTGCACAAGTTGCGATAAACTTTTTATTGAGCCCTGAAGCACAGTCTCGCAAAGGTAACCTAAACATCTGGGGCGACCCTTCGGTACTAAGCAACCAATACCTAACTGGTTCGGCCAAAAACACTCAACAATTCAAATCTATCGCTGAGCCACATCCAAGTTGGCAAGCGGCGTTGGAAAAAGAATGGTTGAAACGCTACGGGAATTAGTAAGAATCCATGTTAAGAGCGCTGTATTTAGTCATTATCGCAGTTTGTATTTTGCCTACCATTCCGGGACTACTTGGAGTGGTGGTCTCTGCGCTCGGTTATGTACCTCCTATCGGTCTACACCACTTTTCTTTTGATGGCTTCAATGCCGTCTTTGATTGGGAAGGTGTTTGGACATCCATCGGGCTTACTTTCTACTCCGCCATTTTCAGTAGCTACTTGGCTTGCTTCATCGCATTTGCAATTCTACAAGCCTCTTGGGGCAGTAAGTTTTGGCGAAAAATTGAAGTTAGCCTTTCCCCACTTCTCGCGATGCCGCACGTCGCGTTTGCGATTGGCTTTGCGTTCTTGTTTGCCCCAACTGGTATGGGCGTTAGGGTTCTCAACCAACTGTTTGGTTACGACCCGAATGCACAAACGGTGAATGACTTAGCATTGCTGATTAAAGATCCGCACGCACTCGGTTTGGTCATCATGCTTGCGATTAAAGAAGTGCCGTTTTTATTGTTGATGAGTATTCCAATTCTTCAGCAATTGAAAGTCGATAAGATTGAAAAAGTCAGTCATTCGATGGGCTACAGTTCGGCGCAAGCGTGGTGGAAATGCGTGTTCCCACAGTGGATAGCAAAACTGCGCTTTCCAATGCTGGCGGTATTGGCTTACAGTTTGTCCGTTGTCGATGTCGCCCTGATTATTGGCCCCACCAACCCGCCGACGTTTGCGGTTTTGGTATGGCAATGGTTTAACGATCCAGATTTATCGCTCCTACCAAGAGCGGCCGCTGGCGCAGTAATACTGTTTGCGATCGCAAGCCTTTTGATTGGATTTGCACGCTTAATGGAATGGTGTATTACCAAAGGCTTCAAACTCTGGCAGTACTCTGGTCGAAACGGGTTTCGTTTACCCGGTAAAACCCTATTTTCACTGGTCGCGCTACTTGCACTTCTAATGATTCCACTCATGGTGCTGTGGAGCTTTGCCCAACGTTGGCGCTTTCCAGATTTGCTCCCAAGCCGTTACAGCCTGCGTTTTTGGGAATACGAATGGCACAGTATTCTAGGGACTCTAGAACAAAGTATGTCAATCGCCCTAATCAGCGCGACTGTCGCGCTAGTTCTTGCTTTAATAGCACATGAGTATCGTCTCCGTTATCGCTGGCAGGTGCCCGGTTACATCATCGCCATCCCAATGCTGATTCCTCAGCTATCCGTGCTATTCGGTATGCAAGTAGTGACGCTGTACTTAAACAGTAATGCGTATTTCTTTTGGGTATGTTGGGCGCATGTATTCTTTGCGTTCCCATTTATTTACCTCTCGCTAGACGGTCCGTGGCGCAGCTTCGATAACGGCTTAACTCGCGTCGCACTCAGCTTGGGTAAATCACCGATGCAAGCTTGGTTAAAAGTGAAACTGCCAATCCTCCTGCCTGCAATTGCATTCGCGTGGGCTGTCGGTATTAGTGTCAGCCTGGCGCAATACCTACCAACATTGGTGCTAGGGGCTGGGCGCATTAGCACCATCACAACCGAAGCCGTTGCACTATCCAGTGGTTTTGACCGACGTGTCACCGCTATTTACGCCATTTGGCAAGCTCTGCTGCCATTCTTGTTCTTTTCTTTTGCGATACTGCTTAGCCACTTGCACAGGAAGTATCGCCGCTTGTCTATAAAAGGTTTACTACTGAATGAGTCTTTGTCTCGAAAACCTCGCCATCCGTAAAACCAATGGCGACGCGCTTTTTTCAGCGTTCAACATGACCGTAGAAAAAGGTGAAATCGTTACCCTGATGGGGCCTAGCGGTTGTGGTAAATCCACTTTGTTGGATGCCATTGCCGGGCACCTATCCGCCGAGTTCAACTACTCTGGATCCATTACGCTTGATAACGAAAAGTTGGATGCCCTCCCTGCCCATAAGCGTCAGGTCGGTATTCTATTCCAAGAGGATTTGCTCTTCCCTCATTTAACGGTGTGGGAGAACCTTGCCTTCGCGCTACCAAACTCAATCAAAGGTGAAGAGCGTAAAGCTCACGCTATGCAAGCACTGAAGAACATTTCATTGACCAAACTAGCAGAGTCCTTTCCTGACCAAATTTCGGGAGGGCAACGTGCCCGTATCTCATTGACTCGTATGCTGCTAGCAAAGCCAAAAGTTGCGCTACTTGATGAGCCCTATAGCAAGCTGGATAAAGACCTGCGCGTGCAATTTCGCAATTGGGTGGTCGAACAATTGCAGCAAGCGAACATCCCTACTTTGATGGTAACGCACGATGAAGACGATATTCCTGATGGCAGCCGCTGCCTAAACTGGCCGTGGGAGACAAATCATGCTTGATAGCCTGAGTATAAAGCTCATCCGCAAACCGCTGGCACTCAGTGCGAAATATCTCGATAAATGTGGTATCACTGCAAATCAGACGACAGTATTTGGTTTTGTGCTTGGCTGTTTTGCCCTGCCTGCTTTGATCGCCGAACAGTACTTGTTGGCGTTGCTGTTTATTTTGCTGAACAGAATCTGTGATGGGTTAGACGGTGCACTGGCAAGGATTCAAGGCATTACCGATGCGGGTGGTTTTCTTGATATCAGCTTAGATTTTTTGTTCTATTCGTTGATTCCTTTTGGCTTTGTGCTTGCCAACCCAGAGCACAATGCCGTTGCAGGCGCATTTTTGATTTTTTCCTTCATCGGCACTGGTAGTAGCTTTTTGGCTTTTGCCATCATGGCAGGAAAACAAGGCATCGATAATCCGGTATATAAAAACAAATCGCTTTACTACATGAGCGGCTTAACCGAAGGTACAGAAACCATTGGCTGCTTGGTTTTATTTTGTTTGCTACCGCAACACTTTGCCGTCATCGCGTATATCTTTGGCGCGGCATGCTGGTTTACTACTTTTACACGTATTTATTCAGGGTTTCATACGCTTAACGATCATTAATACTGCTTAGACAATCGCGTTTCCTTAAGGGACAAGCCGCTAAGCCACTGTTTTATAAAGCACCAAAACGCAGGTTAAATTGGGGTATATACTCTTTGAATGAAGAAACCATTCGGAGGCTATATGAAAAAACAGATTAATTTAGGCATGTTGCTCACCATTACTTGTGCGCTCGTGCTTGGCGGCTGTAGCTCACCTAACCCGTACGGAGATGCATACGGCTCATCCGACACTCGCAAAGTTCAGCAGGTTTACTACGGCACAGTAGAAAAAGTAGAACCCGTAACCATTGATGCCTCTACCCAATCCAATGCCATTGGCACCATCGCTGGTGCTGCCGTGGGCGGGATCTTAGGCTCAAAAGTTGGGGGCGGTTCTGGCTCGGATATCGCTGCCATTGGTGGTGGTCTATTGGGTGGCTATGCAGGCAGCAAAGCGGCTGAAGCAACCGCGAAAAGAAATGGCGTGAATCTGACCATTCGTTTAGAGGACGGAAAGATTATCTCTATTGTTCAAGAAGCAAATCCAAACATGATTTTCCAACCAGGCCAAGCGGTCCAAATCAATGTTTCTGGTAATGACGCTAGAGTCGTTCCTCGTTAATTCGGACAAACCAAACCTTTGGCCTGCTTTAATTCAAACACCTAACCCGCGCAAGCTTACATCACTGGCTTGTTAACTTGCGCGTTTCTTTTCGTATCAAACTTGATCGTCGTCAATGGAACATCAATCTCCCACACCTTTCGATGTTCAAATGACATCAAGTTGCTAGCATGAGCCCATTCCAGATAACTTTGGGCTTGTTATGACTCCGACTGTTGACCACGTACTCCTTAATATCGCGCTAAACCTCAGCTCAAATCGCTCTCACGAGCAGCAATATCAAAATCTCATTGATGGGGTCGCGCAAGTATTCCCATGTGATGCGAGCTGCCTGTTTATCTTCGATGAGGATGGTTTTCTAACTCCTGTCGCGGTAAAAGGCTTATCCAGCTCGGTCTTAGGTCGTCGCTATTTCCCCAAGGCGCACCCTCGCTTAGATGCCATTATTCATAGCCGTGAACCGGTGCGTTTCGATGCCGATTGTTCACTGCCGGATCCTTTCGACGGCACACTATTAACTGAAGACCAATGCATTGATGTTCACGATTGCATGGGCTTTAGCTTGTATGTCGAAGGCCAACTTGTTGGCGCACTAACGATGGATGCACTAACGGTGGGCGCGTTTGATGGCATCGATCCTGTCGCTATCGAAACCTTTGCGGCTTTGACCGCTGCGACATTGCGTAACATTGCGCAATTAAAAGCACTCAAAGCACAAAACCAGAAGCAAAAAAGCGTCACTCAAACCCTTATCCAGCAAGCCCGTTCTCAACATGGCGAAATGGTGGGTTTGAGTCCGCAGATCAACCAGTTACGAAACAACATTGCGACCGTTTCTCAATCAGATTACGCGGTACTTATCACAGGAGAGACCGGTACTGGTAAAGAACTGGTCGCGCACTCGGTGCACGCGCAATCTCATCGTAGCGATAAGCCGATGATTTACGTAAACTGTGCGGCCCTGCCTGAAGGTCTGGCTGAAAGTGAACTGTTTGGCCATGTCAAAGGCGCATTTACAGGTGCTAATAGCCACCGTGCCGGTAAGTTTGAACTGGCAGACGGTGGAACGATTTTCCTTGATGAAGTGGGCGAACTGCCTTTGATTTTGCAAGCAAAATTGCTGCGCGTAATTCAGCAAGGCGAGCTGCAACGTGTAGGTAGCGATCAGCATTTGATGGTCAATGTGCGCATCATCGCAGCGACCAATCGACAACTAGAAAAAGAGGTCGAAGCTGGCACGTTTCGAGCAGACCTTTTCCACCGTTTGAACGTGTTCCCAATCCAAGTCCCCCCACTGCGTGCCCGTGACGGGGATATTCCCGTTTTAGCAGGATATTTGTTGGAAAAAGTACGCCAACAATTCAATGCACCCAATCTGCACGTTCACCCTAAAGTGTTGACTCAATTGGAATCTTTACCTTGGTACGGAAACGTGCGCGAGCTCGAACACACTTTAACTCGCGCGGCTTTACACGCCATTCAACAAGGCGCAAGCACGATCATGCTTAACCATTTCGACACCTCATTGGCTCTCGATGATGTAAAAAACACATCGCATTATCTGCCTAAAGAAAGCCAACCAATGCGAGAGCTAATAGAAAGCTATCAACGTGATTTAATTGAACATGCTTTGAGCCAAACTGGTGGCGTTTGGGCAAAAGCAGCGGAGTTTTTACAAATAGATCGAGGGAACTTATATCGGATGGGTAAAAAGCTCGGGATCAATAAATAACCGACCACAAGAAGCCGATGTGATTAAGACATCAGCTGCGTTGTCTTAATCACATCAACCACTCTCCTAAATCTGATAAAATTCAATACAAATCAACAAGATAATAATTGGCACGCATTCTGCTCTCTAGTGGTCAACATCACGACTATTAAAACAATCACTGGAGAACCCAATATGTTCTGTATTCAATGTGAACAGACAATTCAAACCCCTGCTGTTAAAGGTTGTTCTTTTGCACAAGGTATGTGTGGTAAAACTTCTGAAGTATCTGACCTTCAAGACGTGTTGGTTTACACACTGCAAGGGGTTTCTTTTTGGGCATCAAAAGCACTTGAATTCAACATCATTAACGATGAAATCAACCAATGGGCACCAAAGGCATTTTTCTCTACATTGACGAACGTAAACTTTGACCCTGAACGTGTCCTAGAGCTAACTTCTCAAGCGGCAACGTACAAAGCATTGCTAAAAGAGCAAGTAATGTCTGCTGCAACACTCGCCGATACCGAAGTTGCTGACATCCCTGTTGTTGCTCACTTTGAGCTACCAAATAGCGCAGAAGCAATCTTAGCTTTTGCTCCTCAAGTCGCGGTTAACCGTGGTAAGGACCAAGTACATGAAGATGTGATTGGCCTACGCCTACTTTGCCTATACGGCCTTAAGGGTGCAGCCGCGTACATGGAGCACGCACGTGTTCTTGAGCAAACCAACAACGATATCTATGCCGAATACCATGAAATCATGGCGTGGTTGGGCACAGACCCTGAAGATCTCAGCGAACTACTTGATTGCTCAATGCGCATCGGCCTGATGAACTACAAAGTGATGGAAATGCTCGACCAAGGTGAAACAATGACCTTCGGCCATCCAGAACCAACCACGGTGAACGTCAAGCCAGTAAAAGGCAAATGTATTCTTGTTTCTGGCCATGATTTGCATGACCTAGAAAAAATCCTGCAACAGACTGAAGGCAAAGGCATTAACGTTTATACCAACGGTGAAATGCTGCCTGCACACGGCTACCCTGAGCTGAAGAAATATCCTCATCTTGTCGGCAACTACGGCAGCGCATGGCAAAACCAACAGAAAGAATTCGCAAACTTCCCTGGCGCAATCGTAATGACGTCAAACTGCTTGTTGAATCCAAATGTGGGTCAATACGCAGACCGTTTATTCACTCGTAGTATTGTTGGCTGGCCTGGTGTGGCTCACATCGAAGGCGATGATTTTAGCCAAGTGATTGAATGTGCTCTAGCGCAAGATGGTTTCCAACACGATGAAATCGAACACCACATCACGGTTGGTTTTGGTCGAAATGCACTGATGAACGCCGCCCCTGCGGTTATCGACCAAGTGAAGCAAGGCAACATCAAGCACTTCTTCCTAGTCGGCGGTTGTGACGGCGATAAAGCGGAACGTAGCTACTACACCGATTTTACGGCTGAAGCACCAGAAGACACGCTAATCCTGACCTTGGCGTGTGGTAAGTTCCGCTTCAACAAGAATACGTTTGGCGATATCAACGGCATTCCTCGCCTATTGGATGTGGGCCAATGTAACGATGCTTACTCTGCAATCCAGCTTGCACTTGCACTGGCGAAAGAGTTTGACTGTGACATCAATGAACTGCCACTCACGCTTGTGCTTTCTTGGTTCGAGCAAAAAGCGATCGTTATCTTGCTAACGCTATTTGCATTGGGCGTGAAAGGCATTTACACAGGCCCTACTGCACCGGCATTCCTAACGCCAAACCTAATCGCCATCATCCAAGAGAAGTTCGATATGCGCAGTATTGGCAATGTTCAGGATGATCTAAAAGCCATCCTAGCAGCTTAATAAACTTGCTTGTTACGCGCCTCCTTACGCGGAGGCGCTATCTATTTCGAACCAAAAATAGCCACAACCAAAGAGATTGTTATGTTTTTTGAATGGCAAGGTAACCAACCCGTCACACTCCGTTGCATCGACAAATACTTCGAAACACACGACACCGTCAGCATAAAATTGGCCGAACTAACCGAATCACTTCTGTTTCAGTTTAAGCCTGGCCAGTTTATTAACTTGGGCGTCGAAATTGATGGAAAAATGGAGTTTCGTGCCTATTCAATCAGCTCGATCAATGAAGACGATCACCTTCAACTCACCATCAAACGAGTATCTGGCGGTAAAGTATCGAACTACATCGTTGACTCGCTGCTGCTCGGTGATACTGTTCAAGCATTACCACCAGCAGGCGAATTTAACTGCATCGACCATCCACCCGTGTTACGTGATGGCGAAACAAAAGCCTTGCTTATCAGTGCAGGTTGCGGCGTCACGCCCGTATTTTCGATGGCAAAGCACTGGCTGAGTAATCAAGATGAAAACGACAACGATGTGGACATCGCATTTCTTCATATTGCACGCAGCCCAGAAGAGACGATTTACTACGATCAGCTAGAAACGTTAGACGCTGTGTATCCCAACTTCAATTTAAAGTTGTTGCTGAAAAACCGCGAAGGAACATCGCATCCACAAGGTCGTTTGAATGCCGACTGGCTTAAAGAGCTTGCTCCTGATTTCAAACAGCGCACCGTTTACCTGTGTGGTCCAAGCCAGTTTATGCAAGATGTTCACGGCTATTTGAATGACCTTGGTTTTGACATGACGAACTTCTACCAAGAGAGTTTTACGCCAGCGACTGGCGCAGAAACATCGGTCTCCGATGAAGTTGTTCGTGTTTCTGTTCCTGACTTTGCTCAAACCATCGATGCGCAAAAAGGTCAGGTACTGGCCGATGTGCTTGAAGGCGCAGGTTTACCATTAATCGTCGCTTGTCGTAGCGGCATTTGTGGCTCATGCAAATGCAAGGTTCGTCAAGGCAACGTCTCTTCCACCAGCCTAGAAACATTAACGCCAGAAGAAATTGAACAAGGCTATGTGCTCGCCTGCTCATCAACCATCGAAGCGGATCTTGAAGTGCAGATTGGTTAGTTTTCCAAATACAAAAAAGCGCCGCGATACGTCTGTCTAGTTGTTTCGCGGCGCTTTTTTTGATGTTACTTCTGTTGCAACAAAAGTCTTTTAGCTAAACAACAACACTTTCAATGCTGCTTCGCTGTCTACGTCCATAAACTCTGGTGGGTTATCCAGACGCTCACGGAATGTCAACTCTGGCGCTTCTTCTTTCATGCTTTCAATCAAGAAGTCGCTTGTCACAGATGGCGAGTTCACACATGCCATCACTTGACCGCCGTCTGCCAACAAATCCGGCAATCGACGTAGAATCTTTTTGTAATCTTTCGTCAGCGCAAAGCTGCCTTTCTGGAATGACGGCGGATCGATGATAATCAAGTCATACTGACCTGATTTTTTAATCTTACCCCACGATTTAAAGATATCGTGCCCCATAAAGCTTACCTGGTTGATGTTATGACCATTTAGCTTGTGGTTCTCACGGCCTTTAGACAACGACGCTTTCGCCATGTCGACGTTAATCACTTTATCTGCACCACCCGCAATGGCAGCGACAGAAAAGCCACACGTGTAAGCAAACAAGTTGAGCACGTTTTTATGCTTCGCATTTTCCCGTACCCAATCACGACCGTAGCGCATGTCCAAAAACAGACCGAAGTTTTGGTTGCGGCCAATATCCAATTGGTATTTCAAACCGCTTTCTTCAACGACAGGGCGAGCATCTAATTCACCGACAAGCACTTCTGAAGGCGCACCATCGGCATAACGGTGCTGAATAACCATAGTACGACCTTGCTTGTCTGCCCACAGTGGTGATTGTACCAACGCATTGAGGCCGCTTTTCAGCTCAGCGAGAAACACGTCGTCGACTTCTTTAAACAAGTTGATGATCAACTGACCTTGTAACCAGTCACAGGTGATTTGCTCTAGGCCCTCAAAACGACGACCACGACCATGAAACAGTCGACGAATTTCATTCGGAGCTTGCGCTAGCTCGGTTTCTAGATGCTGAAAAAACAGCGGAAGTTGTGATGCTTGCATCGAGTTCTCTTATTAGTTTTCTTTGTGACGGTTATTTGATCGTAGGCCAGTTCAGTTCCCAGGGGGAAAGCCAAGTATCCAAACCCTGAGAGACGATTTCACTGTGCCATTTGTTACCAAGCACTTTGTATTCTCGTGGATCGCAAACAAAGCGATATTGCTCATCTCGGTATTGGAAGCAAAGTGAAAATGCATGCAGATAACCGCGATCAGCCTCATTGCCTGCATTGTAAATCGGGTCGCCAACAATACCTGAGCCAACCGATTTTAATGCCACGCGGATTTGATGCGTTTTACCAGTGTGCGGCTTACATAAAAATAAACGCTCTCCGGGCTCTGCCGCAAGAGAGAAAAACTGGGTAACGGCTGGGTTATTTTTGCTGTTGACCAGCTTCCATGATGAACGGCGCGAACGCTCCATATCACCAACGACCAAACCTTGTTTCTTTTTCGGCTTTTTAGAGCCAATCGCCAGATAGAACTTTTCCACTTGGCGGTCAGCAAAAGCTTGCGATAACGCACTGCCCGCTTTGGCGTTGCGTCCGAGGAGCAGAATACCCGATGTCATTTTATCCAAGCGATGGATAAGATAGAGATGCTCATCACCACTCTGCTTAGCCACTTCTTGCAGCAGCATTGTGTCGCCATCGTCTTTATGAACAGAGACGTTAGGATGCTTATTGATGATCAGAAAATCGGGATGGGTATGTAGAATATCGAACATAAAAAACTGGCTCCACGTTTGGAGCCAGCAGTATACATAAGTTATCGGACAAAGCTATCGAGGCTTGCCCCCAAGGTATTTGCTAAAGCTTCTTCGAGAAAATGCCAGCAAGACCAATGATTGCGATACCCAGCAGCATGATTTCACCTTTGCCACTATCAAAGCCAGACTTAATCCCCATGAAGGCAACAATAGCAATCGCAACAGGAATCAGGTATTTAACTAGGTTGTACCACAATCCAAATAGCGGGAAGGATACTTCGCCGTCATTAGTGATCTCTTTTTCTAGCTCAGCACGGCTTAGGCGCCATCCTGCAAAGATACAAACCAACATACCACCAACCGCTAAGAAGATTTTGTCCGTTAGCAAGTCGAAGATATCAAAGGCACCGGTACCGAACAGCGTTGGCCCCATTCCACCTAAAGATAGTGACGCAAAAATACATAATGCCGCCATAACTGCACTTGCAGACAGAACAGCGTTAGAGCGCTTCATGCCTTTCTCGTCGATTAGGTAAGACACGACAACTTCCAATAATGATACTGAAGAAGTTAATGCCGCCACCGTCAAACCGATGAAAAATAGCAACGCGAATAGCAACCCAATCACACCGCCCATTTCAGCAAATAGCTGAGGAACGACAACGAATACAAGACCAGGGCCTGCTGCAGGCTCCATGCCAAAGGCAAACATTGCTGGGAACATAGCAACACCAGCAAGAATCGCGACACCTGTATCCATCGCAGTAACCATACCGGTTGTTTGAACTAGGTTCTCTTTCTTCTTCAGGTAAGAACCGTACGTCATCATACAACCCATACCTAAGCTAAGTGAGAAAAACGCCTGCCCTAGTGCAGCAAGAACTACGTTGCTGTCGACTTTAGAAAAGTCCGGCATGAATAAGAACTCAAGGCCAGCCATTGCACCTGGCAGCATCAAGCCTTTAACAGAAACAACGATTAGGATTAAGAACAGAAGCGGCATCAGAACCTTACCGGCTTTCTCAATACCACCCGAAATCCCTTTCATCACGATCATGACGTTAAGGAACAGGTAAACACCCATCCACATTAAAGGTTGAATCGGATCTGAGATGAAACCGCCAAAGCTGTCGCCAATTGCTTCTGGCGCGCTGAGTAGACCACCGCCCACTTTAAAGATGTAGGCCAATGCCCAACCACCAACCACTGGGTAGAAGCCCATGATCAAAAGACCACTGAAGACTCCCATAACGCCAGTGAACGTCCAGCGTCGGTCAGTTGTTTTGAATGCACCTACGGCAGAAAGACCTGTCTTACGACCAATAGCGAACTCTGTCAGCATCACGCTAAAGCCGATAAAAATTACAAAGATAAGATAGATAGCAACGAATGCACCGCCGCCACTCTCACCTGCTGTGTAAGGGAATTTCCATATATTGCCTAAACCGACAGCGGAACCCGCTGCTGCCATTACGAAGCCTAGTTTAGACCCCCACGTATCACGTGGTGCTGCTGTATTAGTTGTAGCCACGCTTTTTCTCCAAAATTAGTTTGTTGTGTATGCATAGAGATAGGCGTCTAAAAAGTTTATGTAAAAATTATTGTACACTTATAAAATAAGCGTTCGACGCACTATATCTAGAAAGTAAAGCAGCTCCCCTTTAAAATTGGAACCCCAAAAAAGTACATTTATCGCACAAGTGTCGAGTTACGCAGGTTAAATGCTGCTTTTTTGTTCAAAAGTTAAAGAATGACCTTATTTTTCACATTAAAATAACAGAATCAGCTGTTATGAAATTCGTTCCTCATATAAGGTCAATCCCACGTCTAAATGGGAAATCTATTCCCCCAACCCACTTTTATGCTTAATATCCTAGAAGGGCATATTACTCTGAGCGTATATGGACAAGTTTTATCACTTTCTTACTTTAGCTGGCATCGGGCTATATTGGTTACTGGTCGCAGGTGTGACCATTCGTGTCGTTTTAAAGCGCCGTGCAGTGAGCGTGTCTTTAGCTTGGCTAATGATCATTTATATCCTTCCCGTTCTGGGTGTCGCATGTTATTTCCTCTTCGGTGAACTGAACTTAGGCAGAAAACGAGCCGAACGTGCGAAAGAGATGTTTACACCATTCGAGAAGTGGTTCAGTCAGCTTAACGACTGTAACGCGCACAACCCAGAAACGATGGGAAGGCACATCTACCGAATTGATGAACTTTGTAACAACCGCCTTGGTCTTCCCGCATTGAGCGGTAATACATTGTCGCTGCAACAGTCACCTAATGAGATTTTGCATTCCATTATTGAAGACATCGAAAACGCGCAGAGCAGTATTCGAATGGTATTCTACATTTGGCATCCGGGTGGTTTGGCTGACTCTGTCGCTTCTGCACTTATCCAAGCGGCTAAACGCGGCGTAGATGTCAAGCTATTGCTCGATTCAGCAGGTAGTCCACGTTTTTTCAGAAGTCCTTGGTATCGAATGATGCAGGATGCTGGAATTGAAGTTATTCAAGCGTTAGAAGTGAAGATGTGGCGTATTTTCTTACGTCGTCTTGATCTTCGCCAGCATCGCAAGATCATCGTAATTGATGATGAAATTGCTTATACAGGTTCAATGAACTTGGTTGACCCGGCTTACTTCAAGCAAAATAGTGGCGTTGGGCATTGGGTGGACATCATGGTTCGCATTACAGGACCAACGGTAAACGTATTGAGTGCCATCCACTGTTGGGATTGGGAAGTCGAAACTGGCGAACGTCATTTACCAAGACTACCTGAATGCAAGATCGATGAGAGTGAATTCCAACACCCTATTCAGGTTGTGCCTTCTGGCCCAGGTATGCCGGAATATCTGATCTATCAAGTATTAACATTGGCAATAAACCAAGCCAATCGCTCGGTACGAATCACAACACCATATTTCGTGCCCAATGCTGATTTACTCGAAACGTTAAAGATGACAGCACAACGAGGCATTGACGTTGAACTCATTATTCCACATAAAAATGACTCTATGATGGTGCAATGGGCGTCACGCGCTTTTTATAGTGAGCTCTTGAGTGCAGGGGTCAAGATTTATGAGTTTTATGGTGGTTTGCTGCATACAAAATCTGTCGTAATTGACGACCAATTCTGTTTAGTTGGCACCGTAAACATGGATATGCGCAGCTTGTGGCTGAACTTCGAAGTGACCCTCGCCGTTGATGACGAAGAGTTCACCAAGCAAATGTCTTGGTTACAAGATAGCTATATTAAGCAATCTCACACTGTTGTATTGGAAGAATGGGAGAAAAGGAGCCTATTTTCTCGGTTCTTAGAGCGAGTGTTCTATCTCTTCAACCCACTCCTCTAATACCTCAAATACACAGGCTAAAAAACCTCCAGCACTACATGCATCCTGCTGGAGGTTTGTTCTTTTAGCTCCCTATCTACACGATACCTCTCGACAGCATTACCTGTTCATCTTGGCTGTTATTGGCTGATAGTTGACTTTTCCCTTGCATAACCTACGTCGTCCATGTTTTAAATATTCAAAACCGCAATATTTAAGACAGGGAACTTTTATGTCAGAGGGAAAAAAAACCAAACTCATTACCGCTGGCCGCGATAAAAAGTGGACAAATGGTGTTGTAAACCCACCCGTTCAACGCGCTTCAACCGTGGTATTCAATACCGTTGCAGAAAAGAACCAAGCCACCATTAATCGTGCAAACAAAACATTGTTTTATGGTCGCCGAGGCACCAACACGCACTTTGCTTTCCAAGACGCAATGGTTGAGATTGAAGGTGGAGCTGGTTGCGCGCTTTACCCTTGTGGAACGGCAGCAATTTCAAACGCCATCCTCTCTTTCGTTGAAACTGGCGATCATATTCTAATGGTGGACACTTGTTACGAACCAACTCGTGACTTTTGTAACACCATCATGAAGAAGATGGGCATCGAAACCACCTATTATGACCCAATGATCGGTGAAGGTATCCGAGACTTGATTCAGCCGAATACCAAAGTCCTTTTCTTGGAGTCTCCTGGTTCAATAACCATGGAAGTCCAAGATGTGCCTACATTAGCGCGCATTGCCCACGAGCAAGATATCATCGTGATGCTAGACAATACATGGGGAGCTGGCGTGAACTTCTCTCCTTTCGAGCATGGGGTAGACATTTCCATTCAAGCGGCGACTAAGTATATCGTTGGACATTCAGATGTCATGCTAGGTACTGCTGTTGCTTCTGAAAAGTATTGGGATCAGCTTCGTGAACAAAGCTACCTGATGGGTCAGTGCGTTTCTCCTGACGACGCATACCTAGGTCTTCGAGGTATTCGCACGTTGGATGTTCGCCTAAGACAGCACGCAGAAAGCAGTTTAAAAGTCGCTCAGTGGCTCGCTTCTCGCCCAGAAGTTGATCATGTCCGCCATCCCGCTTTAGAAACAAATCCTGGCCATGAGTTTTTCAAACGAGACTTCACAGGTGGAAACGGCTTGTTTTCATTTGTTCTCAAAACGTCTTATCCAAAAGCGACGACGGCTCTGCTTGATGGCATGAAACACTTCAGTATGGGTTACTCTTGGGGCGGTTATGAAAGCCTCATTCTAGCTAACGAACCTAAGAGCTTTAACAGCCTGAGAACCATAGCTCACCCACACTTTGAAGGTACTTTGGTTCGTATTCATATTGGCTTAGAAGACGTAAATGACTTGATCGCTGATTTAGAGGCTGGTTTTGCGCGTTATAACGCCTTAATGCTTGAAAAAGAAGTCTCCCTATAACAATGATTGAATCGCCCTGCATTGCGGGGCGTTTTTATAAACCCCTGACTTAATTAGAATTAACTAACATTCACCCGAGCCATTAATTGATGTTAATCATTTGTGTTGTTTTTCAATTGAGCAGTCACAGAATGAAATAATGTGCCACAAATAGGCTTTCCAAATTTAGAGTTTCTCTCCTACTTTTTATCATTCATAAGAGGTCATACCACAAGGAGATAGTTTTGAAACTCAAATTTATAGCGCTAATACTTTTTACCTTAGTTACCGTCCCAATAACCTCCGTATACGCTGCAACAGGTTATACCCAAACCAAGTATCCAATTGTTCTGGTTCACGGTTTGTTTGGTTTTGATACCCTGGCAGGCGTTGATTACTTTTTCGGAATACCACATTCCTTAACAAAAGATGGCGCTACGGTTTATGTTGCACAGGTATCCGCGACCAATAGCAGCGAAGTTCGAGGGGAGCAACTGCTTGCTCAAGTAGAAACCTTACTTGCAGCAACAGGCGCAGAGAAAGTCAATCTCATTGGTCACAGTCATGGTGGTCCAACAACGCGCTATGTTGCCTCTGTCCGTCCTGACCTAGTCGCATCAGTTACGAGTATAGGAGGCGTTAATAAAGGGTCTAAAGTAGCCGATTTAGTTCGTGGCACCGTATCTGAGGGTTCGGGTAGTGAGCAGCTCGCGGTAAAACTGGCGCAAGGCTTAACTACTCTTATTAATCTTCTATCAGGTGGTTCTGATCTCGACCAAGACCCTTTAGCCTCACTAGCAGCATTAACCACGGAAGGATCATTAGCGTTTAACCAACACTACCCGGAGGGAGTCCCTACCAGTGAATGTGGTAATGGTGACTTGCTGGCTTCAAATGGCGTTTATTACTACTCATGGACCGGATCATCCACTTTTACAAACGTTTTCGATCCGACCGACGCTGCCATGATGGTACTTGGCTTAGCCTTTGATGGGCCAAATGATGGCTTAGTTGGTGCGTGCAGCACACATTTGGGCAAAGTCATACGTGATGATTATCAAATGAACCATTTGGATGAAATTAACGGCCTACTCGGTATTCATCATCTTTTTGAAACCGATCCAGTCACGCTTTATCGCCAACATGCAAATCGTCTCAAACTTCAAGGTTTATAAGAGGTCATCACAATGAAGAAAGTCGCTCTCACCACTTTTATCCTGCTCTCGATATTTGGCGTGGGAGCGCTTTCTCTGTTGCAAAGCGACAAACAACAAGAGATAACCTCTAACCATTCGCAATCTCAGCAAGATATAGCCGCCGATGTCTCTTCTCCAAAAGATTTCTTCGAATATTCTCTTAGCCGGCTGGGCGAAGAAGATCTCGATACGATCAAAGCGGAAGTCAATGATGACACTTTAGCAAAGCAAACTCTGAATATTGATGCCACACTTTTTCAAGCCTACCTTTCCTACAAGCAAGCACTCACTGCATTAGAGCCTTTTGAGCACAACCACCTAACGCTTGAACAGTTAACCATGCTGAATGAAGCAATACTGAACTTACAGCTTCAATACTTTAACGAGGTGCAGATAACCCAATTGTTTGACGAAGAAAACCGACTTCGCCAACTTGCTTTAGAAAAGCTGACGATTAAAACACAGGCATCGGATATCGAGAGTCAAGCACACCTTCTCAATCAAGCGCTATCAGAACAACCGGATTACATACGAGAAAGTGAACGCAATAACGCATTAGCAGAGCAGCTCGAGCAAGCTTCTCAGCTTGATTCACAAGACAAGTACATCGCCCGTGTTGCTCTGGTAGGAGATGCCGGAGCGCAGAGGCTGCAAAAGCTTGATGAGCAAAGAGCATCATTTGAGACTCAACTCGCCACTTACTTAAAGCAGCGTCAAAATATTCTGAATAGGGATTTTCTAGGGCAAGACGAAAAACAGGCAGAAATCATTGCTTTAAGAAAACAAAGCTTCGATGCCACTCAATGGCGTCGAATCGAAGCTTTGGAACGTATTCATGATAGCCAGAACTAACAACATTAGCTTAATCGCCAAACGTTACTTATTCTGCTTTTTAGGACATCCCACGATATGGTCATCCACCATGCCGACGGCTTGCATGAAAGCATAACAGATGGTTTCACCGACAAACTTGAAGCCTTTCTTTTTTAGAAATTTACTCATGGCTTTGGATTGCTCTGTCGAAGCTGGTACGTCACTCATATGTTGCCATTGATTGACGATTGGTTCACCGTCCACGAACTGCCACAACGCGTCTGATAAACTCCCGTATTCAGCAATTAACGCTTTGGCCGCTTTGGCATTACTGAATACCGAGTTAATCTTTCCGCGATGTCTCACAACATCGAAGTTTTCCACGATGTATTCAGCGCGTTCTTCATTTCTTTGTTCCAACGCATCTAGATCGTAATTCTCGAACGCTTCTCTGTAACCTTCGCGCTTTTTAAGGATGGTGATCCAACTAAGACCAGCTTGCGCACCTTCCAAAGTAATAAATTCAAACAGGACTTGGTCGTCATATACTGGCACGCCCCATTCGGAATCATGATATTCGCGCTCTAATGGGTGATTCATCGCCCACGCACACGTTTTTTGTTCTGTCATTATTCTGCCTTAAAAAGCGCCTCTAACTGATGAGCTAGAGGCGCAATACTTTTCATCTTTATATCAGTAGCACTAAGCCTGTTTCGGTACTGCCACTTTATGGAACAAACGATACAACACTGGCACGACAATCAGTGTCAGGACTGTCGCAAAACCCAAACCAAACATAATCGTAACCGCCATTGGTTTGAAGAAAATATCTGGCAACAGTGGGATCATACCAAGGATCGTCGTGATAGCAGCCATACAAACGGGACGGACGCGACTTACCGCAGCATCAACAACCGCGTCATAAGCCTCTTTACCGGACTTCATTTCAATTTCAATTTGGTCCAGTAATACGATGCCATTTTTGAGCACCATTCCCGATAAGCTTAAGAAGCCGAGCAATGCCATAAAACCAAACGGCGTGTTGAGCGCCAACAAACCGGTAGTGACACCAATTAACGCCAGCGGCACGGTAAGCCAAACAATGAGTGGCTCTTTGATAGAGTTAAATAGGAATACAGTGATCAAGAACATGAACAAGTACCCCATTGGCATGGTAGTAAACAGCGACTCTTGAGCATCACCAGAAGATTCGTATTCACCACCCCACTCTAGTGAATAGCCAGGAGGCATTTGAATCGCTTCGATTTGGGGCTGTAAACGTTTTTGCAACGTCGATGCGGTTTCTTCACCTAGAATATCAGGGTCTGCCATCACAGTGAGCATACGCTTACGGTTCTTACGTACGATGATAGGATCCTCCCAACGCATGTCGTAACCCATTGTGACTTGTTGAAGTGGGATAAACTCACTCTGTGCTGGACTCCATATTTTCATGCCTTCAATGTTACGAATATCAATACGTTCATCTTCAGGTAAGCGAGCCACGATAGGCATGAGCGTAGTGCCGTCTCGGTAAAGGCCTATCGTCATTCCAGAGAATGACATGGACAAGAAGTCATCGACATCTGATTTTGTAATGCCATAGCGACGTGCCTGACTCTCGTTAAACTGCGGTTCAAGAACTTGGGTTCGTTCACGCCAATCATGCCTGATATTTGTTGCCTGAGGATCGGCGTACATGATGTCCTTGACCTGAGCGGCTATCGTACGAAGGACGGTTGGATCTGAACCAATAATCCGCGCTTCAATTTTTGCACCACCACCAGGGCCTAACTCGATCTGTTTGAGCTTGTAATTGATTTCTGGGTAGTTGGCTTTTAAATACTCTCGAAACTTCGCCATTAATGGTTTTAACGCTTCGTAGTTTTCCATACGAGTGGTTATCTCACCATAAGCCGCATAACTTTTCTCTGGCGCGTACGTTAACATGAAGCGCTGTAAGCCTTTACCCGCGGTCGTCGTGATATGGTCAACATGCTCATGCTTAGCTAACCAACTTTCTAACTCTTTAAGCGTTGTGTTGGTTGCTCGAATATCAGTTCCTTCTGGCATCCATACATCTAACTGAAAAATCGGCGTTGTCGAAGATGGGAAAAACGCTTGCTTCACAAAGGTGAACCCGTAAACACTTGCCGCTAATCCCGCAATCAGCACCACAACGGTAAACCAAGCACGACGCATACAAAACTGAAGAAACTTTTTATAAATAACGAAAATAACCCCGTTATATGGATCATTTTCTTCCCCTTCACCTTGTTTAATCTTCTGGCCTTTAAAGAAGATGTCAGCAAAGAATGGTGTCAACGAGATAGCGGTAAACCAGCTCAACATTAAAGAGATCAGCAGAACCGTAAATAAAGTGCCACAGTATTCGCCCGTCGAGTCTTCAGACAGTCCAATTGGCGCAAATGCAGTTACCGCAATCACAGTTGCCCCAAGTAATGGCCACTTGGTTTGGGTAACAATGTCGGTCGCTGCTTGGAGTCGAGTTCGCCCTTTTTGAGTACCAATCAAAATCCCCTCAACCACAACGATGGCATTGTCCACCAGCATACCTAACGCGATAACCAAGGCACCTAATGAAATCCGCTGTAAATCTATCGCGAGATACTTCATGAAAATGAACGTACCCAGCACCGTCAGCAGCAAGATTAAACCGATTAGTAGCCCAGAACGTAGCCCCATAAAGAACAGAAGTACGATAATGACGATACCGACAGCTTGAGCCAAGCTCACAACAAAACCGCTAACCGATTTATCCACTTCTTTCGGCTGACTATAGATTTCCGAAATTTCGATACCGACAGGTTGCTGGTACTTTAGCTCGGCAAGGCGATGATCAAATGCTTTTCCGACTTCAACGACGTTGACGCCTTCAGCAAAAGAAACGCCGACGTTTAGTGCAAGACTTCCGTTAAAATTAATAATATTATTCGGGACTTCTACGTAACCACGTTTTATTTCCGCCACATCTTTCAAGAAGATGAGCCCCTGAGCACCCGACTCAGTAATCAACAAATCGCCTAGCTCATCCACACTCTGGAACTCGCCAGTCGGCTGAATTCTGATGTACTCATCACCAATTCTGATCGCTCCTGCGTCAGAAACTACGTTTTGCGTCGAAAGAAGATTAAACACGGTATCCGGAGCAAGACCTATACTGCTCAATTTTTTCATCGATACTTCGATGAACACTTGCTCTTGCTGTTGCCCAGATACCGAAACTTTACTCACGCCATCAACCAGTTCGAGCTCTCGGCGTAAGTAATCGACGTAATCCAGTAGCTCTTTATAGCTATAACCGTCGCCAGTCACCGCTAACAAAATCCCGTAAACATCACCAAAATCATCGATCACTTGAGGTTCATTCACACCTGGAGGCAACGTCCCTTTAAGGTCGTTCACTTTACGGCGTAACTCATCCCAGATTTGTGGCAGATCATCAGGGCCATAATTGTTCTTCATCGTGACCGTGATTTGCGATAATCCTCGGCTAGAAATCGAATTCACTTCATCAACATAAGTAAGCTGCTGAATCGCTTTTTCGATTGGGTACGTCACTTCTTCTTCGACTTGTTGCGGTGTCGCACCAGGGTAAGAGGTCACTACCATCGCATCTTTAATAGTAAAAGCAGGGTCCTCAAGACGCCCTAAACCAAAGAATGCGGCGATACCACCAATCAAAAATATCAGTGCGACCATCCAACTGATGACGCGATTTCGGATGAAGTACGCAGCAATACCGGTCACATCATCATCACTTTGAGGCACTGATTTATTAAGGTCGCTCATAGACCAGCCTCCTGCATAGCCATTTCCTGTATCACTTCCACTTTCATGCCATCCCTTAATCGAGAAACACCGGCAATCACAACTTTGTCTTTGAGCATGAGACCATCAAGGATTTGAATGGACGTTTTAGATGCCTTACCTGCTCGCACCTGTTTGCGCGATACCGTATTGTCGCCATTCAGTACCCAAACAAATTTGTTTTCGCGCCCCAACTCGTCACCATCCGCATTAAAAATGGCTTCGATAGGGACATTAATTCCTAGGTTTAGATCAAGCCCAACATTCTCGTCTTTAGACGTTACTTCAACAGCCATCCCATCTAGGATGTACTCTTCTTCCGGCATAGGAAGCGACAGTGTGACAGTAAACGTACCTGTTGTTGGGTCGGGTTCGGTTGTAAATTCTTTTACCGTCGCGTTATATTCGTTACCGCTGGGCACGCGCACCAATGCTTTGATCGCGGTGAGTCTTTCTTCCGTTGGCGGTTGGTTCACATAGAGGCGGTCTGGAAGCTGAATCAACACTTCGACTCGCTCCAAGCTGTGAATATTAACGATATGCTGTCCGACTTGAACATTTTCGAATTGGTCGATATTAACTCGCGAAATAATCCCATCCACGGGCGCTTTTAAGGCAGTAAATGATAGACGAAGTTTGGCTAACTGAAGCTCTGCTAAGGCGATTTGTCGTTGTGCTGCAATTTCATCAAACTGAGACTTAGCTAATAGGCCTTTATCAACCAAAGGGCGTGAGCGGCGATACTGACTGTCGACAACAGAAAAACGCGCACTCGCATTATCTACATCCAACTCATAGTCCGTGGGATCTAGCGTTGCAATAACATCACCCTTCGTGACTTTGTCGCCCTCTTTTACCATGATGCGGCTGACTTCTCCTGCCACTCTGAAGCTCAAATGAGAGCGATCCGCTGCATTCGCAACCGCAGGGAAGTACAAGTTGTCGTCCACCTTGTTTCCCGCTAATGACGTAACTCTAACTCGTGGCGTTTCGAGCTCTTTTTCTGGCGCCTTATCCCCACAGCCAACGAGAAAAAGCGTTGAAAGTAAAGTCGCTAGAGAGATGATTCCTTTCATATTACAACCCTCTTTCCTTAATCCACGCTCTTACCTTAATTCCGGGTTCAATTACACTGACACCCGAGATAATGATTTGGTCGCCATCGTTAAGCCCAGCTAACACTTGATTTTTGTCATTCATCTCAATTGCGGCTTTGGACACAATGCCTTGCTCATCGACACGCCAAACGTATGTTTTGCCGTTCTCTACTAGCAGCGCAGAGTTAGGAATCTTTGTCGCTCCTGCACTTTTGGACAGGAGGTAAGCATTGCCAGACATTCCCGGCAAAAGGCCTATTTCTGCTGGCCGTTCCATGACCATCGTGACTTTGTAACTGCCTGTTTTAGGATCGGCTTCTGTATCGATTTCCTGAAAGGTTAAATCAAAGGCTCGCTCGGGGAACGCATCAAATATCATTCTGGCAGAGACATCGCTCCCCTGCGTGTAACGATTTAGAAGATAGTCTGGGATTTGGAATATCACTTTGAGGAGTTGGTTGGACTGAATATTCATCACCCCTTCTTTCGCGGCAACATATTCATGGTTTTCTGCTGGAATGTACGAAATGGTGCCATCATATGGCGCGACAAGTTTGGTATACCTTAAGTTTGCCTTTGCTTGATTCCATTGAGCTTTTGCCGAGTTGTGATTCGCTTTTGCCTCATCAAAATCTTGCTCAGATACTACTTGGTCTTTACGTAGCTTTTGGTATCGCTTGTATTGCACATCTGCGAGCAAAAAATTTGCCCGAGCTTGCTGTTCGAGCAGAGAATATTCATCTGGGTTTAATGACGCCAAAACATCACCTTTACTGACGACTTGACCTTCATTCACTTCTATCGTTTGAAGAAGCCCAGGAACTCGAAATGTCAGTACTGCTCTATCGCCAGCTTCCGTCGTGGCAGGAAAATGTCGCTCAAACTGGGCATTGCCAACAGATACTGTAAATAGCTTCGCAGGGCGCGATTCAGGTTCAGGAACAGGAGGAAGTTCTTTACCGCACCCCGACAAGACAGCCGAGATGGCAATAGGAATGAGCAATTTTCTCATTACATTCATCCATAAAAATTGGGGGATTATTTTTAAAGTAGATGAATTTTGAACGAACTTCCAGAGCAGAAAAGATTAATAGTGCTTTAAAATTAGTAATTTGTGATAAAAAAGCAGGCTTTATGCCTGCTTCAGTTAAATCTTCTTTGGATACAAAATGCCTAGAGCTTACTGAATTCTCTGTTCACCCTATATGTATCAGACGTAACATAAGCTTCCATGTTACGAATTTTGCCATCAAGACGGTCAAAATCCCTTTCCAACACACTGAGCAGTTGATCAGGGCTTTGCCCTTTCTGCCAAGGCTTACTTTTGAGCGTATGCTCTTGCTGAGCTCTGATATTTTCAGAATACGTTACTGGTTGCTTTTCTAACATAAACGCCATCGCGATGTACGCTAACAATACCAAAAACGTACCACCTAACAGCGCTGCAGAAATCACTACAATACGAATCAACCAAACTTCTGCACCAAAGTAGTTGGCAATTCCGGCGCAAACACCGGAGATTTTGCCATTTACTGGGTCACGATACAGTTCTCGATTATTCATACTTGCGTCTCCATGTTGGTGACTCAGCATCCAAGATGCGCTCCAATGTATCAACTCGGGACTGCATCGCTTCCGCTTTTTCAGATAGTACCTGAAGGCGCTCTAAATCCTGGCTCGACAGTGCACTATCTGTTTTGCGTTTGCTGCGATAGTGTAAGAAGAGCCATAGTGGAGCGACAAAGATTAAAAAGACAATCACTGGTCCTGCTATAAAAAATGCCGACATAAATGGCTCCTTTCTTATTTATCTTTCGATGACATCTGTTCTTTCAGTTTTGCCAACTCTTTTTCAATTTCGTCTTGTGCCTGCAACTCTGCAAACTCTTGTTCTAGCGATTTAGCATTACCGGTTTGAGCATACAGGTCTGCTTCCGCTTCCATTTCATCCACTTTACGTGAGTATTGCTCAAATTTCGCCATCGCTTCATTAGTACGGCTAGTGTGCAGGTGTTTTTGCACATCACGACGGTTAGATGCAGTTTGGTTACGAATTGCTAGTGCTTGCTGTTTTGCGCGCGTTTCAGCAATTTTGCTTTCCAACTTACCAATCTCGCCAGTAAGCTTATCGATCGTTTCTTCCACTAAGGTTTGCTCAGTGTGGAGGCCTTTAATCACTTGCTCTAGCTTTTGCTTTTCAATTAACGCTGCACGAGCTAGATCTTCACGCTCTTTAACTAATGCTAAGCTCGCTTTTTGGCCCCATTCGCCAATTTGCTCTTCTAACGTTTCAACCTTACGAGCCAACTCTTTCTTGTCTGCAATCGCTTTAGCCGAGTTAGTACGCACTTCAACAAGTGTGTCTTCCATTTCTTGAATGATAAGACGGATCATTTTTTCAGGATCTTCCGCCTTGTCCAGTAATGCACTGATGTTTGAGTTAACGATATCTGCAAATCGAGAAAAAATACCCATAACGGAACTCCTCTTTTTTCCTATTAAAACTCGACAAGGTGGTGATTAACCTTGTGTCTCCCTGAATATATAACAAGTAACGTGCCAACTTATAATTTTCTTTTAAATCAGAGCGTTATTCATTTTATTGTCGTTACACACTATTGTGCTATGATGTTTTTCACCAACTGTTGGTGAAATTTACCAACTCTATCTCTAAATCATGGCTCGGCTGTTAAATAAGAAGGACTTTATGAAGCAAAACCTGATTGGTGAATCACCTGCTTTTCTCGCTGTACTAGATAAAGTATCACAACTTGCACCCATTGAGCGCCCTGTCCTCATCATTGGTGAACGAGGTACGGGTAAAGAACTCATCGCTCAGCGTTTGCATTATTTATCAAGACGTTGGGATAAACCACTACTATCACTCAACTGTGCGACATTAAGCGAAGGGCTAATAGATTCCGAATTGTTTGGACATGAATCCGGCTCCTTCACGGGCTCTAAAGGTAAGCATAAAGGGCGTTTCGAGCGTGCCGAGGGCGGTACTTTGTTCCTTGACGAACTGGCAACCGCACCACTTTTAGTTCAAGAAAAGCTATTACGTGTCATTGAATATGGTGAATATGAGCGAGTTGGCGGTCATACCGCTCTCAATGCGGATGTTCGACTTGTTTGTGCAACCAATGCCGACCTACCAAAATTGGCAGAGCAAGGTGATTTTCGTGCAGATCTGCTCGACAGGCTAGCCTTCGATGTCATTATGTTACCCCCTCTTCGCGAGCGCAAAGAAGACATTCTCTCTTTAGCAGAGCACTACGCGATGAAAATGTGTCGTGAACTGCAACTGGAATACTTTGTCGGTTTTACCCCAAAAGCGCAGCAGTCGCTTATTGAATATGAATGGCCCGGTAACGTCCGCGAACTAAAAAACGTGATTGAACGTGCGATTTACCAACATGGTCTGAATGCTCACCCAATTGATGAACTGGTTTTCAATCCTTTTGAAACGGTTTGGCACAGCGCGCTTGGCCATAGTGCAAAACAAGCAGAACAACAAGAAGAGGAAGCATCAAGCAACACCATCCAATTCCCTCTAGACTATAAACAATGGCAAGAGGAACAAGATATCCATTTACTCAATCGTGCATTGGAAGAAGCCAAGTTTAATCAACGACAAGCAGCCGAGCTACTTGGCTTGAGCTATCACCAATTACGAGGGATGGTTAGAAAATATGGTTTGGTCGGACAAAGCTAACTTGACCGAGAGTACTCAATCAATACACGAGCTCGTGACTGCGCTCTAATTCGCATGCATTTATGGCATAACACCTTACAGTGTATGGATTTTATGTTTGGAGCGAGTTCACAAAGGTGATAAATTAGCGAGATCATTTTCGCTTGTTAGCTTTGAAAGAGTAAGATCAAACGAAACGAGCAAGATCCAATGAACATTTCATATTATGAATGCTTTTATAAGATTATCGCTGAGCCTTATTGGGATTAGCCTACTGACCGCTTGTGGCGATGAAATTGACCACAATGATATTCGCAAAGCTGGCTTTGTGTTTTGCGGACAAGGTAAGCCGACCACGTTTAACCCTCAGCTTATTGATAGCGGTATTACCGCAGAGGCTCTGAGCCCGCAGCTGTACGATACGCTGCTCACGCTCGATCCTAAATCACATCAGCCCGTGGCAAGCATCGCCGAGAGTTGGTCAGTAAATGAATCAGGGACGGAATACACGTTTAAGCTTAAACGTGGTGTTCAATTCCAAACCACGCCTTGGTTCACACCCACTCGCCCATTGAATGCAAAAGATGTGGTATTTAGCTTCAAGCGAATCATCGATGTAGACCATCCTTTTCACCAAGTAGGTGGTGGTTTTTATCCATGGTTTGCAGGGTTAGATTTTCAAAACCTACTCCAAGACGTGGTTGCAATAGATGAGCATACGGTAAGGTTTACGTTATCTCAGCCAAACTTTTCTTTCTTGGCCAATATTGCCACCAGCCATGCGGTTATCTTGTCTGCGGAGTATGGACAGCAATTGGCTGCAAAAGATCATAAAGAAGAAATCGACCAACTTCCTATCGGTACCGGCCCTTATCAATTAAAAGAGTACCAAGTGAACGATTTGATTCGATTAGAGCGTCATTCTAATTACTGGAAGTCACCAGCAAAAATGGAACAAGTGGTGTTCGATATCTCTCACAGAGGCACGGGTACATTAGCTAAACTTTTAAGAAACGAGTGTGACGTACTCTCTTCACCTATTTCGAGCCAAATACCTGTCATTCAAGAAAATGACAACCTTGAGCTGACGGCTACACCAGCTAACAACGTTTCCTTTATTGCGATAAACACAGAAACCACCGCGCTGAGTGATGCTCGAGTTCGCCAAGCTCTTAACTTAGCGATCAACCGTCAAAATATTTTAGATTCGGTTTACTACGGAACTGGCTCCCAAGCTTATACCTTGCTACCACCTAATTCATGGGCTTATCAAAAAGACAGCGTAAAAATTCGTTATGACCGGAATTATGCATTGGCACTACTTCGAGATGCAGGCTACGAAGACGGCCTAGAATTGACCATGTGGGTACCACTTGAACCACGTGCTTTTAACCCAAGCCCTCGTAAGACTGCGGAGTTAATCCAAGCGAATTTTGCCGATATTGGGGTTAAATTAACGCTACTGACCGATGATAGGTTTGAACGTGTGGATTTGGAGAACATCAACGATATCGATTTACTTTTAACAGGTTGGATTGGTGATACCGGGGATCCTGACAACTTTTTCCGCCCTTTATTATCTTGCGAGTCTGACCGCGTTGGCCTTAACGTGTCCATGTGGTGTAACGATGACTTCGATTTCTTGCTCGATTTGGCGTTAGAAACTCAAGAACCGCGTTACCGTTTGAACCTATATCGCCAAGCACAGAACATTTTGAATCAAGAGTTCCCGGTTATTCCTCTGGCGCATGGCGTGCAGTTCCGTGTGCACGACAAATCGCTGACAGGCTTCAAATCAAGCCCTTTCAATGCCCAACCGTTTGATAGAGTTGAGAGAATTCACTGATGTTTTGGTATACCGTTCGACGCTTTAACCTATTTATCATCACTTTGATGATCCTTACATTAGTGGGCTTTTCTCTGCTGCGCCTTGACCCTCTCTCGCACTGGGCAAACGTTGATTTTTGGTCTGGCTGGCAAACTTACTTAATCAACCTTTCTCAACTCGATTTTGGCATAAGTAAAAACGGCAATGCGATTTACGACGAGCTCGCCGTTGTATTCCCAGCCACTTTGGAATTGTGTTTCTTTGCCTTTTTGGTGTCCCTTTTGATCGGTATTCCACTTGGAACCGTGGCTGGGATGAAGCAAGGTAAATGGCTCGATACCAGCATTTCATTCATGTCAATGTCTGGTTATTCCGCCCCAATCTTTTGGGTAGCTCTTTTACTTATCATGGTCTTTTCATTGGAATACCAACTCTTTCCCGTTGCGGGACGGTATGATTTACTTTACGAAATTGATCATGTAACCGGTTTTGCCATTATCGACGCATTCATGGCGAAAGGCGAATACCGCGCTCACGCACTGCAAAGCGTTATTGAGCATATGGTGCTGCCATGTTTGGTGCTCGCTTTGGCTCCAACCACCCAGGTTGTCGGACTAATGCGCTCCTCGGTAGCGGAAGTGATGAGCCAAAACTACATCCGTGCAGCGAGAATCAAAGGTCTTTCTAACCGCGAAATCGTAACTCAACATGTATTGCGGAATGCGATACCGCCTATCATTCCCAAAGTTGGTGTTCAACTTTCGAGTATGATTACCTTAGCTATCATCACGGAGTCTATTTTTAACTGGCCAGGTATTGGTCGTTGGCTTTTAGATGCGCTGGCAAGCCAAGACTATGCATCTATCCAAGCTGGCGTGATGGTACTTGCGACTTTGGTTCTTACCGCTAACATTCTCTCGGATTTGATTGGCGCGATGATTAACCCTTTAGTTCGAAAGGAATGGTATGCTAACAAATAACGTTTATCAGGAAGAGCGCATTCCAACACAGTTTGAGCGTTTTTGGCGAAGCTACCGCGCCAACGGACTAGCCATGTTTGGCTTGTGGTGCTTGGTGTTTATCGTCCTTATTACCATTTTTGCCCCCCTACTTGCACCATTTGACGCCCAAGCACAGTCAGGTGAGTTGCTTGTGCCGCCATCATGGGCCCCAGCAGGAACGGTTGATTACTTTTTGGGGACCGATGACTTAGGTAGAGATATTCTTTCGCGCCTGATTATGGGCTCTCAGCTAACATTTGGCGCTGCTGTCGCCATCACCGCAATTGCTGCCGTTGTAGGCTGTTTAATTGGCGTATTGGCAGGTATGACGAAAGGCTTACTGTCGAGTACTCTCAACCACTTGCTCGATACCGTCATGTCGATCCCGTCGCTCTTATTAGCAATCATTTTTGTGGCATTTCTCGGCTTTGGTGGGTTCAATATTTTACTCGCGATCTGCTTGGCTTTGATTCCGCGTTTTATTCGCTCCGTTTATATCGCAGTCCACACCGAAGTTGAAAAAGACTACATAATGGCAGCACGCCTTGATGGCGCTAATGATTTCTACTTACTGTGGAGTTCAATTCTTCCTAACATTCTGACGGTCATTGCCGCTGAAATCACACTCGCGCTCTCTGCTGCGATTTTAGATATTACGGCACTGGGGTTTCTTGGCCTAGGCGCACAGGCCCCAAGCACCGAGTGGGGAGCAATATTAGGTGACTCTGTCGAGCTTATTTATATTGCACCTTGGACAGTGACCCTACCCGGCCTGACCATCATGTTTACTGTTATTACCCTAAACTTAGTAGGTGAAGGTGTACGTCAAGCGCTTAATGCGGGGATCGAATAATGCCGTTGTTAGATATTCGACATTTGACCATTGAGATCGAAACCCCTCAAGGGTTGGTCAAAGCCGTGGACCGAATGAGCCTAACTTTGAATGAAGGCGAAATTCGTGGTCTTGTAGGTGAGTCTGGTTCAGGGAAAAGCTTAGTTGCAAAAGCGATTGTCGGGGTAAGTAAAGATAACTGGCGCATCACCGCAGACCGTATGCGCCTTGGCAATATTGACTTGCTTCAGCTTACACCAAAAGAGCGTCGGCGCGTCATTGCTCGTGATATTGCGATGATTTTCCAAGAGCCTTCAACTTGTCTTGACCCTTCAGAGGAAGTCGGGCGTCAATTGATTGAATCCATTCCATCTCGCGCATTTGAAGGGAAATGGTGGGAGCGATTTAAATGGCGTAAAAAACAGGCCATCGCGCTTTTGCATAAAGTGGGTATTAAAGATCACAAGCGTTTAATGGGTAGCTACCCTTATGAACTGACTGATGGTGAGTGTCAAAAGGTCATGATTGCCATGGCGATTGCGACCAAACCTAAATTGCTGATAGCAGATGAACCAACCAACGACTTAGACCCGATTACCCAATCGCAAATTTTGCGTCTGTTGAGCCGCATGAACCAACTTAATAACACAACCATTTTGCTTATCGGCCACGACTTAGCGACCATAACACAGTGGGCAGGACGTATTACGGTAATGTATTGTGGTCAGTCGGTGGAGTCTGCCGATACCAGTAAAATCATTGCGGCACCCAAGCACCCGTACACCGATGCCTTGCTTAAAGCGATGCCTGACTTTAATGATTGGGTACCACACAAGCAAAAACTCCAATCCCTACCGGGCTCGATTCCGCCATTGCAGCATCTGCCTATCGGTTGTCGCCTCGGACCACGTTGCCCATATGCGCAGAAACAATGTGTAGAAATTCCACACACCAGACGAATTAAGAATCATAAATTTAACTGCCACTTTCCATTGAACACGGAGAAAAAGTCATGAGTGCGTTACTTGAAGTCGATAATTTATCGAAGCAATTTGTTACGCGCTCCCGTCTGTTCAAACGTCAGGTTAATGAGGCAGTTAAACCGGTAAGCTTTACTTTAGAGCCAGGACAAACTATTGGTTTTATTGGTCAAAACGGGTCAGGAAAATCCACACTAGCTCGTATGCTTGCTGGCGTTGTTGAACCAAGCTCCGGAGAGATCCGTGTGAATGGCGAACGATTGGAGCACAAAGATTACGCGACACGCTGCAAGCTCATCCGCATGATTTTCCAAGATCCAAACACATCGTTAAACCCACGAATCCAGATTGGTCGTATTTTAGAAGGTCCGCTAAAGCGAAATACCAACATGCCGCCAGATGCGCGCATGCAGCGTGTAAAGAACACCCTACTCCGCGTAGGATTGCTGCCTGAGCACGCCTATTTTTATCCACAAATGCTAGCTGCCGGTCAAAAACAGCGCGTGTGTTTGGCTCGTGCACTTATTCTTCAACCTTCCATCATTGTCGCTGATGAGGCGTTAAACGGTTTGGATATGGCAATGCGCTCGCAGATCATTAACTTATTCCTCGAGTTGCAAGAAGAGATGGGATTGTCATTTGTGTACGTGTCTCAGCACATTGGCATTGTTAAGCATATTACTGATAAAGTGATGGTGATGCATGAAGGTGAAGTGGTCGAGTTTGGCGAGACCAACCAAGTACTGACTCATCCCGAGCATCCTATTACTCAACGACTAGTCGAAAGCCACTTTTATAAAGCGCCAAGCCATCAAACAAAATAGTTATCAAAGATGTAATCGTGCAAATGTAAAGAAGCCTGCTTTAACGCAGGCTTCTTTATTGCATGGGTACTAATCAAAAAACTAACGGCGGCTCGCTTGTTTGCGCAGTTCAAAATCAAACTCGTCAGGAAACAATACGACCCCTTCTTCATTTTGATTTGGGAATACAACAATCGATAGCTCGTCATCCTCTAGACCAGAGGTCCAACGGCTGTGCCACTTGTTTAAAGAGATCGCCTCAGGCTCGCAATCTTCCCAATCACCATTCGCCCATTGCAAAGCGAACTCTTCGTTTGGCCATACTGGTACACAATCATCATCTTCTGTATTTAACATGACACAGCCATGTTCGTCTTTCAGAATCCAAACCTTACGATTCGCCACAATCTCTTTTACGCAGTACTTTAAACGTTGCTCTTCGTTGTAGCGATTAATGGTATCCATCTGCTCTTGGGTCAGTTGCTCAGACATATTCGTCTCCTATTTCCCATAGAAAAATGCCCGCAGCTAGGCGGGCATTTAAAGTATATGCTAGAAAATTAAGCTAGCTCAGTTTGAAGCCAAGGCCAACCTTGCTTCTTACGGCTTAGCGTGTTTTCCATCATTAGCATGCCGTCTTTTTCGTGCTTAACAAGCTTCTCAGCCCACTCACCTTTGTATAGAAGACGAGTTTGAGCAGTCGTGATGTCTGTTAGCATTACAGCAGCGAACGCTAGGTTATCTTTCTCACAACGAGATTCTAGGTCTGCTTCTAGTGCTTCGATCATACCGTCAACTTGCTCAAGAGTTGCAAGTTCAACTTGACCAACCACTACGTCACGACCGTTGAATGGGTAACCTTTAAGGTCTTTCTCAACAAGCTCAGCCGCTGATAGACCTTCGATGTTTGTTTTAGCAATTAGAAGATCTTTAGTGAACGCGTCAACATCTTGTACGTCTGCGATTGCCGCTAGTTCAGCAACGGCATCTTTGTCTTTTTGTGTACAAGTTGGAGAAGCAAAACCTACTGTGTCAGATAGAATTGCTGACATCATTAGCTTAGCAATTTGTGGAGTAATCGCGTGACCTTCAATCTTGAACATGTTGAATAGAACAGTGTTGGTACAACCAACAGGCCAGATCCATGCTTCCATTGGGTTTACTGTCATCACGTCACCTAGACGGTGGTGGTCAACAATACCCGCAATTTCAGCTTCTGCGATATCGTCTGGTGCTTGTGCTAGATCTGAGTAATCTACTAGCCAAACGGTCTCACCCGCAACTGATGTGCGAAGCTCAGGAACTTCAGCGCCAGCAACTTCTAGGATGTGCTGAGTTTCACGGTTGATTTCGCCTTGGCGAATTGGCATAGCTTCAACGCCACGCGCTTTTAGAAGTTCAGTTGCAACGAGTGCACTACAAATACTGTCACTGTCTGGGTTCTTATGACCTACAACTAGAATCATGTTTCTTCCTATTCAAGTCAATTTTATACGCCGCCTAATACAGTTAATTAGGGCGTGTTTGCTCACAAAGGCCGATACTTTACCTGATTTCAGAGAGTTTGACACGAAGAAAAGTTCACAATGCTATTGCGAATAAATCTCATTTACATATAATGATAATTATTCCTATTTGCATTTGAGTAAACGATGAACGCGACCCAATTATTACACTCTGCACAACAGTTGTTTCAGCCTACTCAGTTTCGTTTAGCTTATAAGCGATTGCTGATCCCTATCGTCATGCTCATTTTGCTAGGCAATGAAAATACACGTGACGTAGCCGTACAGACGCTATCCGACTCATTCTGGGCGGTGTCATGCTATGTTGCTGCCACATTGGCTATTTATCATTATCTTTCAAACTTTATGTCGAAAACCAATCGAATTACCGAGCTATATCATCGCTCGCGTAATCATCAGGTTTTCTTTGCTTCTTTGTTGGGTGCTTTGCCTGGCTGTGGTGGCGCTATTGTTGTGACAACGCAATTTATTAGTGGCCGAGTAGGATTTGGTGCGATTGTCGCGGTACTTACTTCAACAATGGGTGACGCTGCCTTTTTACTTCTGGCCGCCAAACCAAGTGTTGGATTAGGCGTGGTTGGATTAGGCATTATCGTGGGTACTCTTTCAGGGTTAGTCGTTAATGCTTTTCATGCTGATAACTTTCTGCGACCAGAACCAAAAGAAGCACCTCAGACACATGCTTGTTGCCAACACCAGACAGACCGACACACACCCCTTGAACAACGTGCAATCAATCTACAAGGCGCATTTTGGAAATGGCTTATTGTGCCTGCTAGTGTCGTTGCTGTGTTAATGTCTTTCCAAATCGATATTAATCAGCTGTTGTCTTTGCAGGCCAATACCATTGAATGGCTGGGCGCTATCTTCGCGGTGATCACAATGTCGTTGTGGGCTATGACAAAAGAGCTCGGCGATTATCAGTCAACGGTCTCTGAAGATGAAAAAATCGTGGACTCACACCCGATTCAAAAAGCAGCACAAGATACGAATTTCGTCAGTGCTTGGGTGATCGTGGCGTTTCTGGCGTTTGAACTGACGACCTATTTTTCTGGACTCGACCTTGTAGAAACCTTTTCTCATTGGGGAATTTGGATGCCATTAGCTGGCCTAGCCATTGGTATGTTGCCTGGTTGCGGACCGCAAATTTTAGTCACTAGCCTATACATTTCTGGTGCAGCGCCACTTTCTGCGCAACTGGCCAATGCGATTTCTAACGATGGTGACGCCCTATTCCCCGCCATTGCAATGGCACCGAAAGCTGCTTTGGTCGCGACAATTTATTCGTCCATTCCTGCGTTTATTGTTGGATACGGGTATTACTTTTTATTCGAGTTCTAACGCCCAGAGCATCAAAACGAGAAAGGAGCCGCAATAGGCTCCTTTCTTGATCTCGGTATTGGGCGATTTACTTCACGCTATGCTGTAACGATCGCTTTCGCATTGAGCCCTTTATCCACGCTCACCATTAACAACTGGCAAGGTTCTTGGTTTAGCTTTTCCCCTGTCCAGTAATCATACCAGTCCACCGGTTGATCAGACGTCAGCGTAAATTCCATCGCTCCGTAACTCGCATAATTAAACAAACAATGGAGGTCATTCTTCGTCGTTAGTTTTAAAAACGCGTGATTTAAACTCAAAGCGGTAAACTTTGCAGATTGTTGGTTACGTTGTTGACGTAACATGAGCTTAGACAGTGTCTTCTTAGCAAACGGCGTAATCTCAGGGAGCGGGTCACCAGACAGCAGCAAACCACCACTCGCTAATAACACCGTGCGATGAAATTCATACTCTTCTCTGGATGCAGATTGATTAGCTAATGAAGTGAACGTGGCGCAATCCGGGTCAATTTGCCACAATTTTCGATGCTGCCAACTACGGTAAAAGGTTTCTTTGGCTATCTGCTCGAATCGACGACTATGACGCTCTACATCGTCAGAAACACGCATTGCATCCACAAGTCCCAGAGATGGCCACATTGGCGCGTTACAGCCTAACAGCCATGCATCCCCTGCCCCTTTAGCGATCGCTTCCATACCCATGCGGTAGGCTTCTACACCGGTGACACCCGGTTGGCTTCGTTTACCTTTTAACGTGCCCCAGTAGTTTGCGTCTAATTTGAATAGCTCAACGCCCCACTCTTGACGCATAACAGAGACCACATGAGTTAGGTGATCTTGCACTTCAGGGTTTGAAGTATCGAGAATGTACCAAGGCGTGCATCGCCAACCACCGTATGTGACATCTTCTGCTTTAAGTAAGCCACCATCCTTGTGGCGAACAAACCAATCTGGATGCTGTTTGAAGATCTCCGACTCAGGCTGTGCAATGAAAGGCGCCATCCAAATTGCAGGCTTTTTTCCTTTTGCACGGATATTATGAATGAGCTCTTTTACGCCACCAGAAAACTTATCCGATGGGATTAACCAATCGCCCATAAAGGCTTGATAGCCATCATCCAGAAGTACCCACTCTAGGTCTTCGAGCTTATCTTGCATGCAATCTACGTTCTGCATGATGTTTTGCTCTGTCACGTCTGCGTAGTACGCGTACCACGAACACCAGCCAACAGGCGCATCTTGTGTCACACCTTGGCGAACAGGATGATGCTTTGCAATCATCTCGCCATAGGTTTGATAAAGCTCGGACAGCGATTGACCGCAGAGTACCGCCACGGACTCAAGTTGATTACTTTCCCAATCCGCCACTTGAGTCAACTCACCATCAATTGCGGCTGATAAAACCCAATGCCCATCACGCAGCACAACATCAAAATAGCCTGCAAAGCGATGACATGATGTGAAGCCAAATAATGTGTAGCCCGCTGAACCTTCCACCACTAAATAGTTGTAATAACGCTTAGGGGCATCTTTAGGGTAGATTCGATAAGAAGGATTATTGTCTGGGCAGCGACCAATATCAACGGGGTGATTGATCGTTCCCGCCGTTTGCGCCAACATTTGAAAACCATCCCCAATTACGTTGGCCTCGTGCTCGTACAAAAACGGCATTTCGAATAACACTTCACGGTCGGTAAAGGTTTTATTGTGAAGACCGGCAAAAGAAAAATGTAATTGATTACCCTTGACTTCAACTTGGAAGTCATTGTTATTCACAGTGATCTCAGTGTGATTTGCTAATTGAATGCTCTGAGCCATAAAGAGTCTACTCACTTAATTATTATTGTTTAGCTTGGCGCATTATCTCCTGCTTGTCTCACCCAATTCGTTACCATCATCACGAATACCAGTCTTGTTTAACGTTATGAAGTTACTATTGAGACAACGCTCACTGAAATTTTGATAAAAAAATACCAGCCCTGAGGCTGGTATTTCGATTTATGCAAACTGCACTAATTAAGCAACTTCGATCGGACCACCAAATGAAGTGACTGGCGGCACTTTACCTGTGAACTTCTCGAAGTCTACGATACATGTGTTCGCAGAAGTCGCCTGTGCAAGCTCAGAAGAACCGATGTCTTGCGTCAGCGTGTTAGGATCACCGTAGGTACAGATTGCGCCCTCTTTCTCGTTTAGAGGACCGTACCATGCACCTTCTTCGATACGAACAACGCCACGTGGGTAGCTGTCAGTCAAAACAGCACCAGCTAACAGCTGACCACGACCGTTGAATACACGTACCAAATCACCATCTTTGATGCCTTTTGCTTTGGCATCCGCTGGGTTGATGTAAACCGGCTCACGACCTTGTACCGCGTAAGTCGCGCGGAACTCTTCAGACTCACACATTTGAGAGTGCAGACGCTTATCAGGGTGGCAAGACTGCAACCAGAATGGGTATTTATCTGAACCAGGACCACCGTGTGAACGCTCTGATTTTTCGAACCACATTGGGTGCTCTTGACAGTGTTCGTAACCGTAACGGCCGATCTTACGAGACGTGATCTCGATGAAGCCAGACGGCGTACCTAGTGGATTCAGCTCAGGGTCTTTACGGAAGTCCGCATGACGAACCCAAGGTTTACCTTCACCGAAGTCTAGTACGCTCTTCTCCCAGAACTCGTTGAATTCTGGCATTTCAAACTTACCTTCGTTCGCTTTTTTACAATCGTTGTAAAGGCTTTCGATCCATTCCATCTCACTCATACCACGAGTGTATTCTTCGCGGCGACCAAAACGCTGAGTGAGTTCACTCATGATTTGGAAATCAGGCTTAGATTGGAACAATGGATCAACGAGGCGATGCATCGCAATCAGACCTTTGTTCGAGTATGAACCGTATACGTCGATGTCGTTACGTTCCCATTGCGTACACGCCGGTAGAACGATATCTGAGAAACGACATGTCGCAGTCCAAGCAAACTCGATCGTTACAACCGTTTGAAGTTTGCGGAACGCTTTCTTCATGCGGTTACGATCTTGATGGTGGTGCCATGGGTTACAACCCGAGATCACCATCATCTTGAAGTCTGGCAGTTTCACTTTACCGCCGTTGTAGTTGATCTCTTTGCCTGGCTCAAGCAGACAGTCGATCCAACGTGCAACTGGGATAGTACGGCTGTAACCGTTAAAGTCGTTGTTGTCCCACTTCGGCTTCATACCTTGGTCAAGGTTGCGAGGGAAACCACCAGGGCCAGCGAAACCAGTTGAAGGTACACCGATACTTGAGTAGTGGTGACCGTAAGAGATACCACCGCCAGGTAGACCGATTTGACCAACCATTGCAGCAACCACAGCCGCTGCCCAGTATGGCTGCTCACCGTGCTCTTGACGCTGGATACACCAACCCATCAGGATCTGTGTACGACCACTTACTAGCATACGCGCGAATTCGCGAATCTTGTCCGCTTTCACGCCACAGATAGCCGCAGCCCACTCTGGTGTTTTCTCTACTTTATCTTTTGTCTTACCTTGAACGTATTGAATGAACTCTTCAAAGCCTAGACAGTAAGTATCAATGAACTTCTTATCGTACAAATCTTCGTTGTACAGCACGTGCGCCACAGCAAGCATGAATGCTACGTCTGTCAGCGGGTTGATGTACAAGTGATCGTTCTCTAAGTAGCGCTGAGTCTTGTTCTTCACTGGGTCTACAGATAGAACGTTGATCTCACCTTTCGCTACTTTTTCTTTTAGTTGTGCTAGGTACTTGAACGACTCATGCGTTTCACAGTTCCAACCTACTTGAAGGTTTTTCACTGGGTCGTTAGCCCAGAGAACGATGTTGTCAGAGTTCTCTAGGATTTCAGACCAAGACGTACCTTGTGCGTAAACTTCGGTTGAACCAAGTACGTAAGGCATAATGGTTTGACCTGCACCCGTCGAGTAGTCACCTACTTTCGTGATGAAGTTGCCGTGCATACCTACTGCACGTTGCATGTGCGCGGTACAGTTGTTGAATGAACCTGTTTGGTTCCAACCCGTTTGACCTGCGTGTAGCGCCCATGGACCGTAGTCTTTTTGAATACGTTCTAGTTCGCGGTAGAACAAGTCTAGCGCTTCATCCCAAGTTACTCGAATGAAACGGTTGTTACCACGCGTATCTGCGCTGTATTTATGTTTCTTCAACCAATCTAGACGAACCATTGGGTAACGCACACGTGAAGGGCTGTAAATAATGCCCTTGATACCGTTCAACATTTCTGTTGGGTTTTTGTCTAGCTCTAGCGGCTTGATCTCTTGAACTTTACCCGCGTAGATGTGGGCGCGGAACGCGCCCCAGTGAGAACCGGTTACTTTCCAAGTACCTGTCGTCTCAACGGCATTTGCAGAGGCGGACGCCAATAAGCTAGGACCAATTACTGACGCTGCACTTGTGGTTGCTACACCTTTAAGAAAACTTCTTCGTGTAATAGCCATTTAAAATTACTCCAATCCGACGCTTATTAGTGGTGACCTTCAGCATAATCTGAAGAGTGTTTCTGTAGATACTTCAAGATCAGTGCTTCACTGTCTGTATCTAGGTTAACGAACGCCAACATACCGTCGAACATACCTGGCCAGGTGTTCGCGTCGAAGTGCGCTTCCGCAGGTTGAGTGTGACATACAGAACAATTGGTCTTGTAGGCTTCACGAGATTTTTCCCAAACAGGATTGATGTCGTTCAGCATAGACTCTTTCTTAATCCATACTTTCGCCGCTACTTTTTCCCAAGGAAGGCCTGTTAGCTCATCCACTTTTTTCTCACCAGTCGTCACAATGTTGCTGTCTGTTGCTGCTTCTTTCATCAGAGACGCAGTCGCAATGTTCTTACCGAAGTCTTCTTGAATTACACGACCAAAACCTTTTGCTTTGCGCCAACCGTCAATTTCGATCTCAACAAACTCGCCTTTGTCTTCAAGAACTTTAACGGTCGATGCAGGATTAAGAAGACCAGCTTCTTTACTGCCTTGCGCATCAAAGTAAATTGGTAGGTGACGAACGCTCACGAGTTGCTGACCAACGCCGTAATCCGTGTTAGAAGTCATACCCTCTAGATCACCCACGATACCGCCAATGCTGTCCATGCCTGCTGGTAGGTTGTGCGCAATACCCTTGTGACAGTCAACACAGCTTTGATCTTTCTCAGCGGCTTGCTTCATTTGGATACGAGCCGTAGGAGACATTTGCTCGAAATCCATCGATTCATAGTTGTGACAGTTTTTACACTCCAGAGATTTGTTTGCCGAGAAACGATCCCATTCGTGTTTAGCAAGTTCGATACGACGCTCTTCGAACACACCCGGTTCGTCGTAGTTGCCAAATACTTGTGCAAATACTTCTTTAGAAGCTTGCATCTTACGAGCGATCTTATCTGTCCAGTTATGTGGAACGTGACAATCAGGACAGGTAGCACGAACACCAGAGTGGTTTTTCCAGTGCACCGTTTCTTGTAGCTCAACGTATACGTTGTCACGCATTGTGTGACAACTAATACAGAATTCTTCTGTGTTGGTTGCTTCTAGAGCGGTGTTAAAGCCACCCCAAAAGATAACACCAGCAATAAAGCCGCCCATAGTCAGCACACCTAGGCTGATATGTACAGCTGGGCGCGTCATGGTACGCCACAGTTTAATGATTAATGATTTCATTATTTGCTCTCTTAAAATCTTTTCAAAAGTGTGGTTATGAGCGCACTGGCTTACATGCCGTGTGCGCCTGGAGGCCCAAAGAAGAAGACTTGCAACATCCAAACGATGAACCCGTAGCCGCCAACAAAGGCCACACTCAGAATTGGGAAGAGAACAACTGCAATGAAGAGGAACGACTTCCACTCCAGGGAGCGTTTTTCACCACTCTCAATTTTATTAACATCACTCATACATTTGCCTATTTTGTATCTAGTGTTATTGAAAAGCCCGCGTAACCAAGCTTAAGTTTTTTACAATCTCTAATGGAAAATGTTAGACCATACTAATAGTAGGGTTCAATCAAATAAGCGACCTCAGACCTTGTAATTCAACACTTTTTTGAGCTCATCCAGAGATATGATGGATTGATGTTATTTATTAAAAAACATGAACAGATGTGACAAAATAAGTCTTTTAAGGAGTTGTTAAATAACCAACATTTAAGAAACATCGATCACATTTAAATCGTAATTACCATGCCATAAATCGACTTAAAAACTCCGAAAAAGATAACCGTTTGTAAACAAAATGCTGCGTATTAATGTCGAAAATAGCACTCAAGATTTACTTTAAGAACAGCAAAAAGTGCACGTAGTGGTTCATATAAAGGAGAGGCTTAGATACAATTATTCGCGTACTTTCAAGGAGCGATTATGGATAACGTGGTGGATATAAGCTGGGTCAAACTGGCACTGTTTGGTTTGATTTTATTGGTCCCCTTTTTTATCAATGCCCGCTACAAATTAGGGATAGCAAAAGACACGATAATCAGTGTTATCCGAATGACACTTCAGCTCATATTGATTGGCGTGTATTTAGAATATCTTTTTCAATTAAACAGCTTACTTGTCAATATACTTTGGCTTGCCATCATGCTACTGATTGGTGCCAGCTCAATTGCGGGAAAAGCTCACTTACCTAAAAAGCCACTTATGCTTCCGCTACTAACGGGCCTTACCTGTGGTCTAATACCACTTCTGATAGCAATTACAGCAGGCTTAGTGCAACCATCCCCTATTTACAATGCGCAGTACATGATCCCACTTGCTGGTATGTTATTGGGTAACAGCTTGAGTAGTAATATCATCGCTCTTCAGAATTTGTTTACGGCTTTTGAGCAGAGACAAGCAGAATATGAGGCTGCAATCTCACTTGGAGCCTCTCCTCGCTACGCATCCTTCCCCTTCATTCAGGAGGCTCTTAGAAAGTCCCTTGCCCCGACTTTAGCTTCTATGGCCACTACAGGGCTGGTTACCTTACCGGGTATGATGACCGGTCAAATTCTAGGTGGCGCGAGCCCGATGGTTGCGATTAAATACCAGTTAGTAATTATGCTGGCTATTTTCGTTATGTTGAGTGCCTCCGTAACCATAACGTTAGAAATGACATTGCGCTGGGTACAAACCAAAGAAGGCCGAATCAAGATAAAAATCGAGCAACCCGAATCGACCAAAACTCACGGTTAGTTGGCGCTTGTGGGTAAAGCCCGTTAAACAACTTGTGTTGCCAAGTCGAACGTACTTATAACTGAATAACTCAACTATTCTTCGAGCACTCATCAAGACGCTTTCAGATGAAAAGTCAGGCAGAATTCTTTTTGATATAAGCCTCTAATTTTATGAAATTTTCTTTGCAAGTTTAGATACGCACGATCTTTGATACAGGTTATCCACAGAAAATGTGGATAAGCCCCCAAAACCCATACGCAACCAGAAACATAGCAACATAAGTGATCAATCTAATCTTCATGCATTGATCACGTGACTGACATGTTCTAATTTTAAAGTAAAGGCAGTGACCACAAACTTGGAGAGACGTACATGGATGTCTTAATGATCAAAGAAAATTACGATGAACTCCTGTCCGATGCACCTCTGGATTGGCTCGTTCAAGAACCAAAGGAAGTAACTTCTCATTGGCTCCCAACCGATTTTGGCATCAACGAAGAGTTGATTTAGCATGACTCGACTTATTTGACACTTGCAGAGACAAGTAAAAAGAAAGGCGAACCATCTGGTTCGCCTTTCTTGTGATCTTCTAAACTTATCGCAAATGGTTATCTTCATCGCGTAGATAAATCATCCAATACCACGTGCCAACAAATACGCCACCACCAATAATGTTTCCTATCGTAACAGGAATTAGGTTGTTTACGATGAACCCCATCATGTTTAAGTCCGCATAGTTTGCAATATCTGCCCCTGTCATTTGCCAAAACGCTTCTGGCGCAAAGTACTTAATACCAATCGCCATAGGTACTTGGAACATATTCGCAATACAGTGCTCAAAACCTGCCGACACGAACATAGCCACAGGCAAAATCATGACCGCTATTTTATCTGTCAATGTTCGCCCACTAAACGTCATCCAAACTGCAATACAAACTAATACGTTACACATGATGCCAAGCGCAACAGCAGCAAAGAAACCATGATGTAATTTGTGTTGGGAGATCGCCATCGCGTTGAGACCAACTTGGCCATGATCAAACATATATTGCTTGGTAACTAGCATACAGGCCACGAGCAAAATGGCCCCAACCATATTGCCAAAATAAACCACCAACCAGTTTTTGATAAGTGCTTGCCAAGAGATTTTTCCACTCGCACGCGCAACTAGTGTCAGCACAGAGCTAGTGAAAAGCTCGCCGCCAGTAACCACCACCAAAATCAAACCAAGGCTAAATGCCAGACCACCAATGAGTCGTGTAATGCCCCAAGGCAGCTCGCCTGCGCCTGTCGTTACTGTGGTATAGAAGATGAAAGCAATACCAATATGAAGCCCCGCAGAAATGGCGAGCAGAAAAGATTTGATTGGAGCTTTCGTTGCTTTGCCTACCCCCACTTCAGCCGCGCGTTCCGCAGCTTGTGGCGGTAATAGTGAGTCAAACTGATTAAAGTTCATTCTGGTGTAACATTTAGAAACATTTAAAGAGGCGCGGATAATCGCTCTATTTCCCTATTTTTTCAAGTGCTATTTGGCGTGTTTACTAAAATCGTTGTTATTGGGAGATAAAGCAATAAATAGCGCCTATCATTCGCTACCGTAAGTATCATTGATACTTAACAAGTATTCGACCTTTCGAACAAAGATCCTGCGTTATATCAGCCTGATAGCGCCATACTTAACACTTCTTGTCGTTGAATGTTGCCCAACGCTACTTTTCAGACTAGCTTGGTAAAAAAAGCGCAAAGGAATCATTTATGAAATATTCAGCTGAACATATCGCCGAATTGAATCTACTTCTTCAGTTCGACCTAAGTAGTGCTGCAACTGGTATTAAAGTTCATACAGACGCGTCAGAAGAAATGCAGGCAGCCGTTGCTCGTCTATATAAGAAGCAACTTTGTACACAGCCTGACGGTGGTTATCTAACAGACGAAGGCATTGAAGTTGCAGAACATGCAGATAAGATTTTAAGAGTTTTGTCTGTGTAATTTGAGTAAATTACCACCTTCTAAAGAAGGTGGCTTTGTGTGAGCCCCCTAAAAGGGGGCCTTTGTTTAGTCCAGCGCCAAT